>JADFPO010000133.1 GCA_022562295.1 Gemmatimonadota bacterium | reverse complement strand
CGAAACCGCAGGCGGCGCCGCCTCTTACGCCGCAGTCACAACCGGCGGGGCCGGCGGAGTAGGCCATGTGGATGACGAATCTCAAAATCTTGATGCTTGGAGCCATGGTGATCGGGTTCTACACCTTCGTGGCGGGAGTCATTCCCCAGCTTCAGTCTGCGGTTCCGATAGAGCTCGACCTGAGTGCCGGCGTGACTCCCGAGGTGTTGGTTTCGGCGGGCGAAGCGCTCTACACAGGGGCGGGTGGATGCACCGCGTGCCACGGGTTGGGCACGCGAGCGCCGAACCTGCTAACCGATCACGGCGGCGAGGGGACGATTGGCGAACGGTGTGGCGACCGCAGGCCCGGCGTCGATTGCAAAGGCTATCTCTTCGAGTCGCTCACCCAACCGACTGCACATCTGGTCGATGGGTTTCCCCCCATCATGCCGGACGCCAGTCGGCAACTTTCCCAAGACCAATTGTGGGCCATCGTGGCGTTTCTGCAGGCTCAAGGCGGCGCGGTGACGGTAACCGCAGAGGATGTGCAGGGGACGGCCGGCGGTGCGACGCCGGTTGCAGCATCTCCGGCAGCCGCGGCCCCGGCGCCGGCCGCGTTTAGTTCCGAAACGGATCCGATGCAACTCCTTACACAAAACGTCTGCATCGGATGCCACGCCATAGACGGCGCCGGCCCTCCCATTGGACCCTCGTTCGATGGGATCGGGTCTCGCCTCACGGCGGACCAGATCCGCCAGTCGATTCTGGATCCAAATGCCGAGGTGACTGAGGGATTCGAGGTGTTTGCCGGCACGATGCCCCCCGACTTCGGCCAAAAGCTTTCTGCGCAGCAGTTGGAGACCATCGTGCAATTCCTCGTGGGACGGCGATGATGTGGCGAATACTGAGTTGGCTCAAAGAACCGTTCGGACAAGCCGTGGCGCTCTTGGTGGGGTCGTTTCTTTTCTTCAAGTATGGCATTCCCTTGTTCCCCGGTAGCGCGCCGGTGCCGAACAGTGTCGTTCTGCAATACACCCTTATCGCACTCGTGGGCATTCTCATTTTCGTGAGTGAGAACGAAAAGCGATGGGTGCGCTTCAAGCAGCCGATCCGCGCGACGCTCGTGGACGATGACAAACGCCGGCTTCGCGGGGTGCTCCTCGCGGTGGTGCCGCTCGCGGTCGGGCTCGTCACCTTCAACTTCGCGCGGCCCAGTGTCGGGGCGACGGCGGGACTGCGCGCCGTGCACCCGTCTCCGCCGAGCGAGATCGACTTCCAGGGGCGCACGCTGCGGATTCAAGGACTTTCCAATCCTTTGCGAGAGCGAGGGTCGATGGAAGAGCACTACGCCACTGGCATGCGGATCTATTACCAGAACTGCCTGCCGTGTCACGGCGACCTGCTGGATGGGCAGGGCCACTTTGCCGACGGGCTCAACCCGACGCCCCTGGCATTCGACGGCGCGGGTACCATCGATCAGTTGGAGGAGAGTTTTCTCTTCTGGCGCATCGCCAAGGGAGGCCCCGGACTCCCGCCAGAGGGCACGCCATGGAACTCGGCGATGCCGATATGGGAGGACTTCCTCACCGAGGACGAGATTTGGGCGGTCATCATCTTCCTATACGAGCAGAGTGGCCTCGAGCCCAGGACGTGGGAGGTGGAAGGGGCCGAAGGCGCAGGGGGTGAGCGGTGAATCGGCGAGTCGTGAGTCGGCGAGTGGTGAGTGGTGAGTCGGGAGTGGGCTCGGGTGCTCACCGAAACCGGCAGTCGGCATGGCGCCTGGTTGGGGGGGGGGTGGTTCTAGCCTACTCACTACTTACTACTCCCGACTCACTGCTGTCCCAGGACGCCGAAGCCGGGAAAGTCATCTACGACCAGTGGTGCGCGGGCTGCCATGGCGAAACCGGCGCTGGCGATGGCGACGCGGCGGCGTTCATGCTGCCGCGCCCGCGCGACTTTAGGATGGCGATCTACCAGATTCGGACGACGGCCAGCGGCGAGCTTCCAACGGACAGCGATATGCGTCGGGTGATCGACAATGGCATGCCGGGCACGACGATGCCGGGTTGGCGGGACAAGCTGAGCGGCGGCGAGCGGGACGATGTCATCGCATACCTCAAGACCTTCTCGAGGTTCTTCGACGGTGCGTCCCCGCAGGCCATCGACATCGGCCGCCAGCCCGGCAGGCCGTCGGATGAAGACCTCGCCGAAGCGCGGCGGTTGTTTGCCGACGAATTGCAGTGTGTCCGCTGCCACGGCAACCAGGGCCGCGGTGATGGTACGTCCGCTCCGACACTCACGGACGACGCGGGGTTTCCCGTCCGCGCGGCGGATCTCGCCGAGAATTGGAACTTCAACGGCGGTGGGACGGTCGCGGACATCTACATGAGGATGCGTACCGGCCTCGACGGAACGCCGATGCCGTCCAACAGCGACGTCATCGACGCGGGAATCATCACCGATGAGCAGCTGTGGCGGGTGGCTCAATACGTGAGGAGCCTGTCGCCGGACGACCCGCCGGCGCGCCGCGATGTGGTGCGGGCGGCGCGTTTCGAGGGTCCGCTTCCTTCCAGTCCGGAAGACACGCTATGGGAGAACGTCGAGCCCTACTACATTCCCATGGTCGGGCAGATCACGATCAAGCCACGCTGGTTCGCGCCGACGGTGGATGGGCTGTGGGTCCGCGCCGCGCACAACGACGAGACTTTGACCGTGAAGCTCACCTGGAACGATGCGTCCCAGAGCCCCGACCCGGAATGGGACGAGTTCTTTCAGGGCGTCGTCCAGACGATGACGGATATCGACGGGCCGCTACCGACGCAGCAGGGACCCGATCGGATAGTGGTCCAGTTCCCGGTGAAGGCTCCGGAGGGCACCGAGCTTCCGTTCTTCCTCGGTGGGGATACGAGGCGTCCGGTGTATTTGTGGCGGTGGACCAGCGAGCCGGACCGCGTCGAAGAGGGTACCGCCACCGGTTTGGGCACGTTCCTGGCTACGGGCGCGTCGGAGGTGACGCACACGGCGGTGTTCTCGGAGGGACAGTGGCAGCTGCAGTTTACTCGATCGCTGGTGCCCGCGGATTCGAGCATCGCTGCGACGTTTGTGCCGGGTGAGCGGCTGCCGATAGCATTCTACGCGGCGGACGGAACCGACGCGGAAGATGCCACGCGCGGCGCGATAAGCGCTTGGTACGCGATCTATTTGGATGTGCCGACACCACCACGCGTGTTTGTAGCACCTATCGTCGCCGCGCTGTTCACGGTCGGTCTCGGGTTGGCCATCGTGTGGCAGGCCCAGCGGCAACAACGAAAGACTTGATACAGTTCTCTATTGGAGGAATGATGCGACGTTTTCTCGTAGCCTCGAGCGTGTTTGTATTTCTGGGTTGTGGCGGCGGCGACGGTGGTTCCGGCGGCGGAGCGGCCGCGGTTGATCCGCTTGGTAATGCCAGCATCACCGGTGCCATCAGCTTCGTGGGCACTGCCCCGGCGAATCCCACCATCGACATGGCGGATGAGCCCGATTGTGAGGCGAAGTTCACGGGCACGCCCGTCGATCCGATCGTCTCGGTTAGCGACGGCAAACTGGCCAACGTATTCATTCGCGTGGTCGGTGGGCTTCCCGACGGGCCGTATCCGATGCCGAGCGAGCCGGCCCGGATCAATCAAGATGGCTGCTTGTACTCCCCTCGGGTCATCGGCGCTATGGTGGGCCAGCCGATCGAGATCACCAACAGCGATCCGCTGCTCCACAACATCAAGGCCATGCCGACCGAGAACCGCCCTTTCAACATCAGCCAGCCGCGGGCGGGGATGACGACTACCCGTAGGTTCAATACGCCCGAGGTCGTGATACCGCTCGAATGCAACGTGCATGGATGGATGAACGCGTACGTTGCGGTGGTAGACCACCCCTATTTCGCGGTCACCGGTGCCGACGGTTCGTTCACCATCGGCGGCTTGCCGGCGGGGACCTATCAAGTAGAGGCCTGGCACGAAACGCTGGGCACGCAGAGCGGCGAGGTGACGGTCGAGGCGGATGGGTCTGCTACCCTGGATCTCACTTTCGGCGGCTGAGGAGATCGGCATGAGTTGGATTCTCCCACCGAGCGCTTCGACCTTCGCCAGCGATATCGACTTTCTGTATTACGTGATTCTCTGGATAACGGGGATCGCGTTCGTGATCGTCGAGGTGGGGTTGGTGGTGTTTATCGTGAAGTATCGCGCGCGGCCTGGGCGGAAGGCTGAGTATATCCAAGGCAGCACCAAGGCGGAAGTCATTTGGACGGCCATACCGGCGGTAACCGTCGTGGTGATTGGTCTCATGAGCGGCGGCGTGTGGAACGACGTGAAGGGACGCAATAGCGTTCCGGCGGGCGCGATTCCCTACGGCGTGCACGCCCAGCAGTTCGAGTGGCAGATTTCCTATCGTGGCCCGGACGGCCAGCTGGGTACCGGCGACGACTTCACGGTTCGGAACCAACTCCACATACCCGTGAACCAACCGGTCGTGATGCGATTGACGGCGGAGGATGTGATTCACTCGCTCTTCATCCCGGCGTTCCGGGTAAAGCAGGACGCCATGCCGGGCATGACCATCGACGTGTGGTTCGAGGCGACCCAGGTTGGTGAGTTCGAGATCGCCTGTGCCGAGCTTTGCGGGATCGGCCACACCACGATGGGGGCGACAGTGACCGTCCACACCGCCGACGACTACCAGCGTTGGCTGGCAGACCGGGTGGCAGCCGCCGACCGGTAGGGCGCCCAGACTCTCCGTACTGAGGACCGAATATGGCCACAACGGCGTTACCGCTCGAGAAAACGACGCACGCGACGCACGAGATGTCGTTCGTTCGGAAGTACATCTTCTCGACCGATCACAAGATCATCGGCATCCAGTTCCTGTTGATGAGTTTCGTGTTCTTACTCTTCGGCGGCTTGATGGCCATGATGATGCGCTGGCAGCTCGGTTTCCCCGACCAGCCGTTACCGGCGGGGCAGCTGTTGCCTGAAACCATGGCGCCGGGCGGTTTCCTGCTACCGGAGTTCTACAATTCTCTGGTGACGATGCACGGAACCATCATGGTGTTCTTCGCCATCATGCCACTGCTGGTCGGGGTGTTCGGAAATTTCCTGATTCCACTCAAGATCGGCGCGCCGGACATGGCCTTCCCCAGGCTCAACATGGCGTCGTTCTGGATCGCCTTGACCGCGGGCATCCTGATCATGGCGGGGTTCTTCGTGGAGGGCGGCGCCGCCGGAGCCGGGTGGACGTCGTATGCGCCCCTGAGCGCGAGCCCCGAATGGACCGGCGTGGTCGGAGGTCAGCAGCTCTGGCTCGTCAGCCTGGCCGTCGTCGGACTTGCTTCGATTCTCGGGGCGACCAACTACATCACCACGGTGGTCAACCTGCGGGCGCCGGGCATGACATGGTTCCGGTTGCCGCTTTCCATCTGGGCGCTTTTCGTTACGGCCATTTTGGTGCTGCTTGCCATTCCGATCCTGTCGGGTGCGGCGATCATGTTGTTTTTCGATCAGACGATCGGCACGCATTTCTTCGACCCGACGGACGGCGGTCAGCCACTCATGTGGCAGCATCTGTTCTGGTACTTCGGACACCCCGAGGTCTACATCCTCATTCTGCCCGCGATGGGCTTCGTGTCGGACATCATCGCCAACGCGTCGCGCAAGCCGGTGTTCGGTTACCACTCCATGGTGTATGCCCTCATCTCCATAGCGTTTCTGGGGTGGATCGTGTGGGGCCACCACATGTTCATGAGTGGCATGAACCCGACGCTCGGCATGGCGTTCATGATGTCGACCATGATCATCGCCGTGCCGTCCGCGATCAAGGTGTTCAATTGGATGGGCACCATGTGGCGTGGGAACATAATGTTTCACGTTCCCATGTTACACTCCGTCGCGTTCGTGTCGATGTTCGTGATCGGCGGGCTGTCCGGCGTGTTCATGGCGAGTCCCCCCGTCGACATCTACTTCCACGATACCTACTTCATCGTCGCGCACCTTCACTACGTACTGTTCGGAGGAAGTCTGTTCGCCATCTTCGGTGCGGTCACCTTTTGGTATCCCAAAATGTTCGGGAAGCTGATGAACCCGCTGCTGGGGAAGATTCATTTCTGGCTGACCTTCGTGTTCTACAACCTCACGTTCTTCCCGATGCACAATCTCGGCGTGGGTGGCCACATGCGGCGCATCTACGATCCGTCGCAGTACGAGTTCCTCCAGCCACTGGCCCCGTTAAACACGTTCATTACGGTGAGCGCGCTGCTGCTCTTCGCGGCGCAAATCCCGTTCGCCGTGAACTTCATCATGAGCTGGTTCAATGGCGAAGAGGCGGGTGAGAATCCGTGGAACGACAACGGTCTCGAGTGGATCGTCCCGTCGCCGGCGCCACATGGCAACTTCGCGGAGGTCCCCATTGTGTATCGTGGGCCCTACGAATTCAGTTCGCCGCTGGTGGAGGAAGATTTCCTTCCCCAGACGCGCAAGCTGGACTCTGACACCGAGCCGGCCGCCGCGTCGGCCGCCGAATAGGAGAGACGGGATTTATGGCTCACCCCGCCATGATGCACCCGCCGGCGCGCCGCGAGATCGGCGCCGACGTATACAACGAGAAGCTGGGCATATGGATCTTCCTCGGGTCCGAGGTGATGTTCTTCACGGCCTTGATCGGCGCGTACATCATCGTACGGTTTGGCAGTCCGGAGTTTTGGGCGCTACCGAATCAGATCCTGAACGTTCCCGTGACGGCGATCAACACGTTCCTGCTCATTTGTAGTAGCGTGACGATGGTGAAGGCCTTCGCCTCGATCCAGGACGGCGACCAGAAAAAGTTGCAGCTGTACATGGTGGCGACGGTTATCATAGGAGCCGCGTTCGTGGGGGTGCAGGCGTACGAGTACACCACGCTGGTCCACGAGGGGTTCCTTCCGTCGGGGTACGCGGCCGGGAGTCACTTGGCCGAGCTAGCGGCTCGAGGAGAGCTTCCGGCTTCAGTCAGCGTATACGGCTCGTCGTTCTACACGATGACGGGCTTTCACGGGTTCCACGTCTCGATGGGCGTTGTCTGCATGGTCTTCGTGACATGGAAGGCGTTCAAGGGCAAATACACCAAGGAAGACCACCGCGGTGTGGAGGTCATCGGTCTGTACTGGCACTTCGTGGACTTGGTCTGGATCATCTTGTTCACCATCGTTTATCTGGTCTGAGGCGGCAGGGGGAACTATGTCCGAAGGACAGTCGCACGCGCATCCAAACTACTGGGCGGTTTGGGTGTACTTGCTGGTGCTGACGGTGGTTGAGCTTGGCGTGGCGTTCCTGCCATGGTCGAAACAAGTATTGCTGCTTACGCTGCTCGCGATGGCGATCTGGAAGGCGCTGCTGGTTGCACTCTTCTTCATGCACTTGAAGTGGGAAGGCAACCGGATGCGGATCTTCGCGATCGCCCCGCTGCCGCTGACCGTCATCATCGTGCTTGCCGTGCTCACGGAGTACGTTTGGTAGCCAATTCTTCCAGCCGAAATCGGGCCGTGGACTTCGTTGCGCTGACGAAACCGCGAATCGTCGTGATGGTGATGCTCTCCGCCGCGGCCGGCTACTGGCTGGCCGGGCCGGCGGCCCATCAGATGATGACGTTGTTTCACCTTCTGCTCGGGACGGCGTTGGTCGCTTCCGGGACGAGTGCCCTCAACCAGGTCAAGGAGCGCGACGCCGACGCGCTGATGGTGCGTACGCGCGGGCGACCCGTCCCGGCCGGCCGGCTAAGCGTATCGGCGGCCAGTACGTTCGCATGGCTGATGGGCGTGGGTGGTGTGGTGTACATCGCCGCGTTCGTCAATGCGATTACCGCAGGCCTCGCCGCCGCAACGTTGGTCTCCTACGTCTTCTTGTACACGCCGCTCAAGAAACGCACGTCGATCTCCACGCTCATCGGCGCCGTGCCGGGCGCCCTCCCCATCGTGGGTGGATGGACGGCCGTGCGGGGAGCGTTGAGTGGAGAGGCGTGGGTGCTGTTTTGGATTCTCTTTCTGTGGCAACTACCTCATTTCCTCGCACTGGCCTGGATTTACCGTGAGGATTACGCCCGGGCGGGCTTCAAGATGCTCAGTGTGGGAGATCCGGACGGACGCATGACGTTCTGGTACGCGAGCCTCTACGCCGCCGCACTCCTGCCGGTGAGCTTGGCGCCAACGATGGTGGGCCTCGCCGGGGCCGGATACTTCGTGGGAGCCATGGCGCTGTCGGGCTGGTTTCTGGTGGCGAGTTTGCTGGCCCTGCGGCACTGTACGCCCAAGAACGCCCGGAGGGTGTTCAAGTTCTCCCTGGCGTATCTGCCAGCCCTACTCATCCTGATGGGATCGGGCTTATGATCGGTTTCCACCGGTTCCTGATCGCCACCGCCATCTTGTTCTTCGCCGGTCTCGGAGTGTGGATGCTCTCCGCATACTGGGGTAACGGGAACGTTTCACTCCTCGTGCTCGGCATTTCGTTTGGAGTGATAGCCGTCGGGATGAGCTATTACCTGTGGAACCTGCAGCGATTCTTGAAGCGGTAATTGAGCTACGAGCTACGAGCCACGAGCTACGAGCGACGTTTCGTCTTAGATCGTCTTAGATCGTCCTAGACCGTCTTCGCCCGCCTGCCCGCCTGCCCATCTGCCCGCCTGCCCGCCTGCCCGCCTGCCCGCCCATCCGCCCCTCAGCCCGTCTGCCCCTCCGCCTTGCGCCACACCGCGAGGGCTAGCGCCAGAATGGCGATGCCTGCGGCAACACCGGCCATGGCCATGGATGCCCACGGACTGATTCCGGTGGTACCCACGATCTGAACGGTTGGGGGCGCGCCGGTTTCACGCCGCCGGTTCCATTCGACGACGGAGCCGCTTGCTCGTGTGAGTGCTACCGGAAAGACAAGCTCGCGTCGCTTGGCATCGGCCGGTATGCGTCCAAAGAAGGCGTACTCTCGGTACTCACCTCGAAGATGGCTTCCTTCTGACCACTCGATCGACTGCGGACTCGTGTCGCTGGCAGCGATGACCGTGAACGTCCAGCCCGGCAGCGGTTCGACGCCGAGGATCATCACGACCTCGGGCACGGTGAGACGCACGCGCGTAAACGCGGTGTCGGTCTGGTTCACCACGCGGAGGGCAAACCGCTCCCACGCAGCGGGTTTGACGGTGGTCGGGTCGATGTCGACCTGCGCGTCCAATCGGCCCGGCGACGTCACTGTGAATGCGACGGCCAGCAACAACGTTGTTGTAATTCGGAACATGGAGAGCCCTGAGTGGTGAGTTGTGAGTTGTAAGTTGTGGGGCCCCTCAACCCGCACCGCCATACCGTATCGACTGAGCCTGGT
>JADFPO010000132.1 GCA_022562295.1 Gemmatimonadota bacterium | reverse complement strand
AACCCTCGGCCCTTCCTCGGATGATTGGGCCCTCATCGCAATAGACGGAGCCTGACAGCCCGAGAGGTCCGAAGAGATGGTCGTTCAGATACTCCCGATAGCTCTCCCCGCTGACCTCTTCGATGATCATCCCCAGCAGGTAAAACGCCGAGTTGTTGTAGAGGTAGCGCTCCCCCGGCGCGAAATCGAAGGGCTCGTCTTTGAAGAGGTCCACGAGCTGCTGGTCGGTAAGATCCAGCGTCATCTTGGGTCTCCACGTCGCCAACCCCGTATAGCTCTTGATTCCAGACGTGTGTGACAGGAGGTGTCGGATCGTGACCCCGTGCCCCTGGGTGGGATAGTCCGGCAAGTACTCGGTCATGGGATCGCCGAGGCCGATTTTGCCGGCCTCGACAAGTTGCATGAGCGCGGCGGCCGTGAACTGCTTGGTGATCGATCCGATGCGGAAGACGGTTTGCTCAGTGGCCGGAACGCTGTTTTCGATGTCGGCCTGCCCGTACCCCTTCGCCAAGAGGAGGTCATCACCCTGTTTCACGCCGATGCTGAGAGCCGCCACCGGCCCTTGCGCAAGCGTCACCTGGGCCAGGGAGTCGATCTTGCTCACCAACTCCCCACCCCACAGCGCCTCCTGAGCCGACGCAGGGGCTGCTACGGTGCTGATCAGGCTGATCAGTACGGCGGTCCGGATGGTCGCGGTTCGGCATTCCATGAATCCTCCTCGGGATATCGAGACGGGGGCGCGGAAGCTCGACCCGTGCGCGACGTCGTTCTGCCGTGCGGCATCGTTGACGCAGCCGAATGATGGGCTGCGCGAGCCTCCTCTACAAGCCACCTGACGCCCCCGAGTCCCCTCTCCCGCCGATAGTCGTGAACCGTCCGTGACCGCGAGGTACTGAAGTTGCCACCAGCTCCGCGCGAGCCGTCAGAGGACTAGCGGCCGCCGCTCAATCGAGCCAATCCGGCGCGGCCTGGTGGAAGCACATTCATCGCCACGATTCGGTGGGAACATTCTCCGGTACGGGCTGCGAGCGCAGATAGGTCACGATCCTCCAGATCGCGGCATCGGGCAGGATCCCTCCGTAGGCGGGCATCCCACGCGGTCGGCCCGCGTAGATCGACCGAAACAGCTCGCCGTCACCGCCGCCGTACCGCCAGCGCCCGTCGACCAAGCTCGGCCCAACGAAACCAACTCCCCCGCCTCCGTGACACTCGGCGCAGTTCATCCCGCCAAACAGACGCTCACCCTCTAGCACCGCGTCGGTGTCTGAGTCGAACGGATTCTCGAGGTGTTCCGTCGGAGGAGCCACGCCACCGGCGAACACCCGATTCCCGGCATCCGATGCGGGTGGGGTGGAAGCGCCGGAGTCGGAGCCGCCACAGGCCGCGACGACCAGCACCAACGCCGCTAATTCAGCGCGAAGATCCACACGATCCCTCCCTGGCTGGTGTGCCGAGCGAGATCCGGCATGAAGTCCGCCGGTGGCCGCACATCCGCTGGATCGTCGGAGCGGACGTCACCCGCCACCAGGAACCAATCGCCGCCGATGCCGGCATACACCGCCACGTACTGCTTCCCGTCGGGACCGGTGTAGGTAATGGGGGCGCCAACCACGCCCGACCCGATCTTGAAGCTGTAGAGCAGCTCGCCGCTCCTGGCGTCCGCCGCTCTGAACCACCCATCGAGCGTGCCATAGAACACGACGTCTCCTCCCGTGGCCACGCTACCGCTCCACACGGGGTATTTCTCTCGAATTTCCCAGACCTTCCGCCCCCGGACGGCGTCCCAGGCGATGAATGCCCCGAGGTGCCCACCATCACCAGGCGTGTACGGAATGCTCGCGCCGATGTAGGGAGTCCCGACGATGTACGCCGCCTGGGTCGCCTCCCAGCTCATGCAGAAGTTGTTGGTGGAGACGTAAAAGAGACCGGTGCGGGGCGAGTAGGACGCCGGCGAGGCCGGGCTCGTCCCGCCTTCCAGACTCGGACAGATATTCTCGACGTTCCCCCTCGACGCGCCGGTCAGCTTCGTGGAATCGAGCTGAGGCCTACCCGTCGCGAGATCGATTCCCCGGGCCCAGTTGACGTCCACAAACGGCTCGGCGACCAGCACCTCACCGGTGGCGCGGTCGATGGTGTACGCGAAGCCGTTCTTGTCGAAATGCACCAGGACTCTGCGTCTCGTGCCCTCAATCGTGAGGTCGACCAGAATCATCTCCGCGTTCGAGTCGTAATCCCAATTCTCGTGCGGCGTGAACTGGTAGGCCCACACCAGCGCGCCGTCCGCCGGCCGCCGAGCCATGACGCTGGTGGCCCACTTGTTGTCACCCAGGCGCTGTTCCGGATTGTAGGGAGCCGGGTTGCCGGTACCGTAATACAGGAGGTCGAGGTCCGGATCGTACGAGATCCATCCCCACACGGGCACACCCGCCAGCTTCCACGTATCGCCCGCCCAACTGGTGAGCCCCAGCTCCGTGCCCTCATCGTAGAACGGTTTGAAGGTGTCGGGGTTGGCGAGGACCTGGCTGTCCGGGCCAGCGTTGTAGCCCGTCCAGAGAATCCGTCCGGTCTCGAGGTCGAGGGCCTTGACCCAGCCCTGGATCCCGAACTCGCCCCCTGATGGCCCCACGATCACCCGGTCTCCGATGATGAGCGGAGCCATGGTGACCGTCTCTCCGATCGAGAGTTCGGCGATCTTCGTCTTCCAGAGCTCGCGGCCGGTGATCGCATCGACTGCAACGGTGTGTCCGTCGAGCAGGTTGTAGACCACCTTGCCGTCCGCGTAGGCCGCTCCCCGGTTCACCGCGTCACAGCACGCCATTCCCACGGCGGACGGGTTCACGTCGGGGCGGTACTTCCAGTGCAACGGATAGCCTTCCTCGGTGAGATCGAAGGCGTAGAGGACGTTCGGGTACGGCGTCACCACGTACATCGTGTTGTTCACCACGAGCGGCTGCCCCTCGTGCCCGCCCAGGACCCCGGTCGAGAAAGTCCAGACGGGGCGCAGCTGTGCCGCGTTGGCCGCCGTGATCTCGCGCAAGGCGCTGTAGCGGGTGGCGGCGTAGTCCTTCGCGGGCATCGTCCACTGCCCGTCCTCTCGCGCCGCTTGCTGTGCTTCGGCGCCAACGACGAGAATGACGGAGAGGACGAATCCGATGCTCGCGGCAGAGCGCAGGCGATGTTCTGGGTTCACGAACCCCTCAAATTGGTGGTCTTCCACTCCGTATCGATCGCCACCGGGTTTGCGGTGTTCTGATTGGCATTGACCATCGGGGGAGTAGTCCTTGCTCCGTTGGCTCGGTGCTACACGACATCGGTCCCTACCATCAGCGCGTCCCCCGCAGGAAGCGCATCGCCTCCTGGTAACCGTCGAACGACTCACGGCCCGCCCACACTTCGGTGAGTTTCTCGTAGGCATTGGCTGCCTCTTCATCGTTCCCGATCGCGGCGTGCGCCCTCGCCACGCCGAGCAGCGAACGCGGGCGGTTCGGCATCTGAAGGAGCGAGGTCTCGAATCTCTCGATGGCGTCGGCGGGTCGACCGAGGTCGAGCAAGATCTCCCCGTACAGCTCGTGAACGGGTTTGATCGGCGAGGCCGCCCCCCTTGGCGGCGCCATCGCCTCGACGATCGCGACGGCCTCGTCCATACGTCCGGTCGCCACACCGGCGTGCCCCATGCCGGCGTGAAGGAGTGCGCTGACCTCTTTGTACATTGCCTCGGCGTCCCCACTCGCACCTCCGTCCACCGCCAGTTTCAACGCAGCCTCCGCCTCCGCCAGCGCCTGCTGATCGCCGAGTCGCGCGGCGCTCAATCCCGTGGCGAGGAGCTCATTTGCGGAGGACTCGTCCGTGATCGGCTGGATCTTCCACTCCTCGGTCTCCACGATGTAGCGGGACTTCAGCAGCGTGACCGTCCTGACGGCGCGGGCTACGCCAGCCGCGCCGCGCGCGCCGCCCTCCAGGAAGCCGCCTTGCCCGGACATCGCCTCGATGCGCTCGATCCACAGTCGGGCCTTCTCGTAGTCGCCCCGCTGCAGGTCGCCGTACTGGCCCCAGTCGAGGGCGTGGATCGCGTCACCCATGCCGTCGCCGGGCCTCCACAGTTCACGCGCAGCTTCGTAGGCCGACTGGTTGTTGCCGGAGACGCGGTCCCACATGCCGTGTTGGATGAAGATGTGGGTTGGCATGTGGCGGGCGTGCGACACCGCCGGCGCGATCTCGGAGAACCGGTACGCGGCCTCGAGGGCGAGCGGCGCGTGCAGTGGATTGTCGAACGCGTGGATCGTATAGTGCGGCGCGCCGGGGTGGTTCTGATTTTCGTTGAACAGCTTGAGGGTGATCGTTCCGGCCCTGATGTTGAGGCGCTGGCTCAGGTCGCGCGTAGCAGCTACCGCGCCCAACATCGACAGCGCGTAAAACGCTCCGACTTCGGCGTCGTCGGGATACTGCTCGTATAGCCGCTCCATCGCCTCCATATAGCCGACGCGCCGCGCGACGTGATCCCCCTCACCCCAGAGGATCTCGACGGCCTCGATGAAGCCCTTCTCCCGATCCGTCGGTGCCTTGGACCGCCGCCCCGCCTTGGTCGGCGCCAGGCGCTGAAGCACCCGGGTGGGCTCCGTGGCGTCCATCTGCGAGATCAAGGGATGGTTGTAGGCGAGTGACTCACCCCAATAGGCCATCGCGAAGTTCGGATCGATCTCCTGCGCGGCGTGGAACTGCTCTCTCGCCTGCTTCCATCCGAAGCTGTGTAGCATGGCTACGCCGCGCAGGAAGTGCTGCTGAGCCTCACCGGTTGCGGACGTAGGAAAGTCGATGGAGCCCACGTTCTCGAACTGCGGCTGGGCGGGAGTAGCGACGATCACGAGAAGGCTCGCAACCAACGCGAGGGTACCTGTACGATTCATGGTTATCTCCTACGGCGTTCGGCCGGAATATTCGGTATGGGCGGTGAGTATTCCTGCTGCGATCAAAAACGGTCAGGCGCGCGCCAACGCGGTCGCCATGTTGTCGAGTGCGCGCTCAATGAGTCGTCTAGAGGTTGCCAGGTTCATGCGCATGTGGCCTGCCCCGCCGGTACCGTAGCTCGACCCGGGATTCAGGAAGACCCCAGCGTTGTCGGCAAGCCAGCGCTGAACTATGTCCTCGGGTGTGACCGGTTCCGTGGAGACTTCGCTCTCCTTGGCGGCCGTCCGCTTCGCCCCGATCCTGTCGACGACATCGCTGACGTCCAGCCAGGCGAGAAACGTTCCCTGCGCCTTCGTGTACTTCACGAGCGGCACGCGGTCTCTGATATGGGACTCCGCGAAGTCGTGATTGCCGTCGATATACACGAGCAACTGATCGAGCCATGGTTCGCCTTCGGTGAGCGCGGCGTGGCTCGCTACCATGCCCAGCGTCGCGAGGTCCGCCCGTGTGTTGGCTTTCACCCGAGCCAGATAGTCCGGATTGGTCGAGAAGTACCAAGCGACCTTCATGGCTGCGAGGCTGAACGTCTTGCTCGCCGACTTGAACGTGAGGCTGTTGTCGACGATCTCGCGGTTCGGAAGACTGGCGAACGGTGTGTACGTCTGCCCGCTCATGACGAAGTCACAGTGAATCTCGTCGGCGAGGACGACGACGCGGTGCCGCAGGCAGATCTCGCCCATCCTCGTCAGGTCTTCGGGCGACCAGCAGTTGCCCGTAGGGTTCTGGGGATTACAGAGAATGAAAACATTGGCGCGAGTCGCCCGACGCTCGAAGTCCTCGAAGTCGATCGAGTACCGCCCCTCGACCGGCTTCATCGGACTGTTCTCGGCCACGGTCCTCGTGAAGCGCAGGTCGGTGTAGAAGCCGTTGTACGTCGGCGTCGTCAAGAGGACTCTCGTACCCGGTGGCGCGAAAGTCTGGAGCGCGGCGACGAGGCCCGGGTGGACGCCGGTCGTCCACACGATGGTATCGGGATCGATGTCGAGACCGTAGCGTCGCCGGTTCCAGTCGACCACGCCGTCGACGTATCGGGCAGGCATCCGCAGCAGGTAACCCCAATTCTCGTGCTCGCTGCGCTCGGCCAGGGCTCGGGTGATGCAGGGCGCGGCCCGAAAGTCCATGTCGGCGATGCCCATGCCGACCTCGATACCCTCCCCGTATGTCGCGATCGCCCCATCCCACTTGGTACAGTCGGTCCCAACGCGGCTGTAGATCTCGTCGAAGTCGAAGACCTGACTCTGCAGCGTGGACGGACCTTCGGTGAGGCCGGCGGCCATAGCTGGCTTGACGCCAACGGCGCCCAGGAGTGCCGTTGCTCCGGCATTCCTCAGGAACGCCCTGCGATCGAGTCCACTGTCCTGCGGCATTGGGCCCTCCTCATCCTCTGAAGGAAGCGTCAGACGGCAACACCCGACGAGGTCTGCGGTCTGCACCTCACTGAAGGTTGTGATTCCTCCATATTATGCGAAGACAACGCGGTACGCCATGAGTAGAGGCACCCCCGCGCTCATGACGCGGTGTGGGTCGCGGCTGACGATCGCGGGTTCGCCGTCCGGCGGGCCCGGTTGGCGTGGCCGTTCATCGTTTGTAGATCTCACCGTCCTTCATCACGAACACCACTCGCTGGAGCGCGGTAATGTCATCCAACGGGTTGCCGTCCACGGCTATGATGTCGGCCAACAGCCCCGCCTCGAGGTTGCCGCGATCCGACAGGTAGAGGGATTCGGCTGCGCGGCTCGTGGCGCTGACGATGGCGTCCTGGGTGCTTTGGCCTGCGGCGTGACGCCGCACGAACTCGATCGCCGTATTCCCCGACCAGATCCACCCAGCGGTGGCGTCGGTACTGAAGACGATCTTCACACCCTTCTCGACTGCTTTGCGAAACACTTCCGTCCGAATCGGAAGAAACTCCGCCGTGTATCGTAGCTGCTCCTCGGTGTAGCCGAATGCGTCGGCGTGTTCGAGATAGTACTCCGACAGGTAGAGGTTTGGATCGTAATACGTTCCGTGTTCAACCATGAGATCGAGCGTTTCATCATCCAGCAGTGCGCCGTGCTCGATGCTCCTGGCCCCGGCGAGTATGGCGCGCCGCGCTCCATCGGGCGCATGGGCATGGGCCGCAACGGAAAGGAATTCCTTTCGTGCCTCATCCACGGCCCAGTCGAGCTGGTCTTGCGAATACACCGCGGTGCCCCCGGCGCGACTACTGCGCGTTGCGAACAGCTTGATCCAGTCCACACCCGACGCCGCTTTCTGTTGAATCCACGCACGAATCTGTTGCTCGGTGGCGGGGGGCACCCCCCCCCCGACGCCACGCGATCCCCTTCCGCGCCGGCAAGCGCTCCGTCTCTCATCCCGTTGCCAGACACGAGCAGTCGTGGTCCGGGAATCAGTCCCTGGTCGATGGCATCTCGCACGGCCAGTGCGGACTCGTCCGGTGCGGAGAGGCTGCGCACGGTGGTAAAGCCGCTCATCAGCAGGCTTCTCGCTGTCCGCGCCGCGTGCAACGCCGATTTGGCATCTCGCGCGGATTGTTCGAACGTCGCGGCGATATGAACATGGACATCGATGAGGCCTGGAAGGATCGTAAGCCCGCGGAGATCCACGACACGTGCACCGCTCGGCGGTTCGTCACCGGATCGAACCGCGAGAATCTTATTCCCTCGGACGATAATGATCGGATTAGCGATAGCGTTCCCAAACCCGTCGATCGCCGCGTCCGACCAAAGAACGACATCGACGTCTTGCGCCGTCACCGCTGCCGGCAGCACCGGCGCCGTGAGCCACAAGAGGAGCCAGTGTCTATTCATCTGAAATCCCCTCCTGTGTAATTCCCGCCGGTGCTTTGTGAACTTCACCGCCCTTCATCACGAACACCACTCGCATGAGCGCCCTGATGTCTTCCAAGGGATTGCCTTCGACCGCGATGATGTCCGCCAGCATGCCCGCCTCCAGGTTGCCTCGGTCCGGCATGTAGAGCGCTTCAGCCGCTCGCGTCGTGGCACTCAGGATCGCGTCCTTCGCCGACTGGCCGGCGACGTTGCGCCGCAGAAACTCCATCGCAGTTGTCCCGTCCCACAACCACCCGCGGTTTGCGTCCGTGCTGTACACGATACGCACGCCGCGCTGCACCGCTTTGAAGAAGACCTCCGTCCGAGGAGGGAGAAAGTCAATGGTGAATTGCAGCGCAGCACCAGAGTACCCCATCTGCTCCGCATGGTCGACGTAATATTCGCCCAGGTAGAGGTTGGGCGTGTAGTACGTGCCGTGCTCAACCATCAGGTCAATCACCGCGTCATCCATGAGGGCGCCATGTTCGATGGTGCGTGCTCCCGCGAGAATCGATCGCCGAACGCCCTCGGCGGTGTGTGCGTGCGCGGAGACGGGGCGGTCCCATCGTCGTGCCTCGTCCACCAGCCAATTGAGCTGCTCTTGCGAATACACCGGCGTTCCGCCCGCCCGACTGCTGCGTGTGGCAAGCACTTTTATCCAGTCCACGCCTGAGGAAACCTTGCCGCGAACCCAGGTCCGAATTGCCCGCTCTCCGGCAGGCTCTTCTCCGGCAGCGACCCGATCGCCCTGCGCACCGGCCAGGATGTTGTCATCGAGCCACTCCGATGAGACCGCGAGCCGAGGTCCCGGGACGAGCCCTTCTTCGATGGCATCCCGAAGATCCACCGCTGCGAAGTCGGGGTCGCCGAGGCTTCGTGCAGATGTGAACCCACTCAGCAGAATGCTGGCGGCGTTTCGCGCTCCATAGAGCGCCACTTTCGACCGGCTGGCGTCCGGATCGAAGTTGGCGGTGATGTGCACATGGCCGTCGATCAGCCCGGGGAGCACGGTGTAACCCGTCAGGTCGATGACGCGCACACCACTCGGCCGGCGTGTCGACGATTCGATGGATACGATTTCACCTGCGCGCACCCGAATCACCGGATTCGGAATGAGATTTCCGTATCCATCAATGGCGAGATCGGAGATAATCGCAATCTCAGCTTGCTGGCCCATCACGAGAGCCGGTGCGGAGAGGGAGAAAACCACCACGAGGAAAGCGGTCCGACGCATCTTCTTCCTCCTGAACGGGGACCGGAACAGGTACCGGGTACCGGGTACTAAGATGGCCGGCGATCCCGGCGAATGCGAGCTGTGGGCTTTGGGCTATGAGCTGTGGGCTTTGGGACTAAGAGCCGTGAGCTACGAGCCTTGAGCTACCCCACCGTTTTCGAGCTCGAAGTGGTACCGATCTCGTAGATCTGATATGAGCTACGAGCTACGAGCCGCGAGCTACGAGCGCCGCTCCGTCTTGGATCGTCTTCGACCGTCCCAGACCGTCCCTTTTCTGCCCACCTGCCCAACTGCCCATCTGTCCAACTGCCCATCTGTCCAACTGCCCATCCTACCCCGTCGCCGGCTTCCCAGCCGGTTTCACGTACTTGTCGTACCACGCCAGGTACCGCTCCAACCGATCCTTTTGGTAGGAAGGCACCCGCAAGCCGTGCGA
>JADFPO010000131.1:2147-9500 GCA_022562295.1 Gemmatimonadota bacterium | reverse complement strand
GAGTATTCGATGGTCGATCTCGATCCACGACTCGTGGAGGGCTTGAGCCCCAGAGACGCCTGCCGCCCCACAAAGCGCCGCGGCTACCGCGGCAGCGACCACCGAACGGTACGGGTTACCTAGTGGGTTACCGGACGGTAACGAGATGGATCGCCACCAATCAGCCTTGCGATACAACTCCATAAGTCTAATTCCAACAACAACTTACATGTGGCACCGTGGACCCTCCGTGGCACGCATCGTGCTCCTATAGACGCGCGGAATCGAGTACGGAATCAGTCAGCGTTGAGGAGAACAACAATGCGGTTGCTCGGGGCGTTGCACGGTACGGCAGGACAGAGGCCCGGATTCGGCCACCAGCTTGGCCGGGCCCTCTGCTTCTTCCCCGTGCTGGCTCTCTTCGCCCCCGTTGTGTGGGCGCAGACGCCGGCGGGGACGCAGATCAACTCGTTTGCGGAGGCAAGCTACGAGGCGCCCAACGGTCTGATTTATACGGCGTATTCCGATACGCTCGTCATGGTCGTCGCGCAGGTGGCCGGCCAGGACATCGAGCCGCCGCGCTCAGCTGTGAGTGACCCCGGAATGACCGTGGTATTCAATCACACGCTCACCAACATGGGCAATGGGACCGACAGCACGACGGTCGTTGCGACTTCGCAGATGGGATGGCCGGTTCGGGTGCACCGCGACGTGAATGCGGATGGCGCGCTGGACGCGGGCGATCCTCAGGTGACCAGTCCCATCGTGTTGGCGATGGGCGCCACCGCCGAACTCCTCGTAGCGATCGACGTCCCCGGGTTGGCAACGGTCCGGGGCACGATCGACACGATCAGCGTCGTCGTCACCAGCCAGCTCGACGCATCCGTGTCCGACGGGCTGCTAGATGTGCTGGAGATTCGCGACGTCGGGATCGTGGTGAGCCTGAACAAGTTGGTCGACCGCACCAGTGCGACGATCGGCGACATCCTGACGTACACGATCACCTACAGCGCCAGCGGTACGAACACAGCAACCAATTTCGAGATCAAAGATCTCATTCCGATCGGCACGTCGTACGTTCCCGGCACCTTGCGGTGGAACGGCACGTCGCTAACCGACGCCGCCGGTGACGACGCGGGCGACTTCGACGTCGCCGGCAACCGGGTCGTCTTCCGCATCGGCACGATCCAAGGTGGAGACAGTGGCACCGTCACCTTCCAGGTACGTGTTGGTTAGGCATCGCCCGGCCGGCGGCCTGCGAACGGAGGGTGGAAGCTCCACTCGCCGGGCGCTGCGCGTGTTGGTGCTCGCCGCTGCGGTGCTGGCGCCCGCGCCGCTTTCCGCCCAGACCCTCATAAACAACACGGCGGCGGCCACCTACCAGACAATCGCCGGTACGGACTCCGTCGCCTCGAACTCCGTGCAGACCACGTTGGTCTTCCCGGTGGTCTTCCTGGAGAAGCTCTTGGTCGGCCCGAGTTCGGCGCGAATCGGAGAAGACGTCAGCTACACGATCCGCTACGGCAACTCGTCCGCCAGTGTGCCGATACGCGATGCCGTGCTGATCGATACCCTGCCGCTGGGACTCGAGTTCGTGTCGTCACAGCCGGCCGCGCAAGTAGTCGGCCAGGTCGCCACCTGGAACCTGGGGGACGTGGCCCCCGGCGTTACCGCTCAGATCACCCTGACCGTACGGGTCAGCGACCAGGTGCGCGACACCGTCAGCGTAACGAACATGGCGGTGTTGGAGGCGCTCAACTCCGGCGCGGCCGATCTGGCGTTGGCACCGGCGGTCGAGTTGATCGGCGTGACGGGCAACCAACTCTCCCTCGACAAGTCGGCCGACGTACTGGAGGTGGGCCTCGGTGAGACCGTTCCCTATACGCTCACCTTGGAAAACACCGGTTTCGTACCGATCGCCGACCTGCGCATCCACGACTCGCTTCCGGAAGGGGGCAGATATGCAAGAGGCAGTGCGCTCGGTGCAGACTCAGTCAGCGCCAACGAGCGCGAACTGACGTTCTTCGTTGCCGGCCCATTGGCCGCCGGCGCCACCCATACCGTCCGCTACGCAGTGGCGATCGTATCTGCCGAGAACGACGTAATTGCCAACCGCGCCTACGCCACGGCCGAGAATGAATTCGTCAGGTCGGAAGAGGTGGTGGCGTGGGTGCGCATACGGCACAGCTGGCCTATGGAAACCCGCGCCGCGATCGGTAAGGTGTGGGTCGACCGCGATGGAGACGGCGTGCAGGATGCGGATGAGCCCGGGGTGGAGGGCGTCGACATCTGGACTGACGACGGTGAGGTCGCCACCACCGACAGCGAAGGCAAGTTCTCGTTCCGCAATGTCCGACCCGGACATCACACCTTCCGACTCGACGGGACCACGGTGCCGGGCGCGTACCGCCTCGCCGGCGCTCGCTCGCTCGAAGATCTGGTGGCGGTTGATGCGGACGGGTGGACCACACCTCGCATCAACTTCCGGGTGCTGCCGACGATGGGCACCATCGAGCAGGTGTATCTGCCCGTCTCCTGGCAGTTCACCGCCCGGCCGCTCCGCCGCACCGTGCCCGAGGCCGCAGTGAGACCCACTACCATCGCGCGCTTCCAGACCAACAATGCCCGACCGAAGTTCGTCGACGGCCCTTCAGCCATCGTGAAACGGCTGGCCACAATGCTGGCGGATTGGCCCGACTGCACGATCGAGATCGCCGGGCACACTGATCTGCGCTTCATCTACGGTCCGCCTTACTATAGCAATCAGGCCCTGTCGGAAGCGCGGGCTCTATGGGTGGCCCAGAGTCTGCGTGCTGCAGGGCTTCCCGATACCGCGTTGATCGTCCGCGGATACGGCACTACCCAGCCGATAAGTACCGACCCCAGTTCGTCCTGGCTCAACCGCCGCGTCGAGCTCCGGTTTAGCTGCCCTGAGTCCGACGCGATCGTGTCTCGCCGACAAGAGGTCGAGTATGAGGTCGTGATCTACAACGATTACGCAACGCCGATCAGCAGGATGGCGGTTCGATTCGAGCCGGCTCCGGATTCAGTCTTGGTCCTGGATGGCGGCTCAGCCGACGCAATGGATGGAGACCCCGTAGCGTTCTCGCACTCCGGCGGTAGCATCGTCCTCCCACCCATCGCACCGTATGGCCGGTTGCTGATCCGTGCGTGGACATCCTCGCCTGGCGACTCGGCCGTGGCAGTTCTCGAGTCCGGCGACCGAGCCGGGCGCCTGGTGGCGCCGATCCACAATCCCCTCATCCCCGTGGAAGGCGTCGCTTCAATGCGAGTGCCCGTCGACTCGCTCCCCGATCCTGCGACAATCAAGCGCGGCGGCGGCGTCGAGTTGGTGATCGCGCCGGCGGCGCCGGGGTGGCCGCAGCTGACGCGGCCCCTTCCTGAGGGATGGGAGCTAGTCCCCGGCACGACACGGATCGGCGATGTACCCGCACCGGATCCAGAGCTGCGGAAGGACCGCACCGGCCGACTACTCCTCCATTGGACGCTGACCGGCCGCCCCGGGGCTCCCGTCTCAGTCCGGCTCAGACCTGCGGATTCGCTGGAACCGCTGGAAGTCGAAGAAGTCAGTCTGCCTGCACTTCGCACAACTGAAGAGCGTGAAGCAGACGAGAAACGCGCGTTCATTATGGGACCCACGGTGCAGATCTTTGAGCCCACGGACGGCACGGTGTTCTCCAGCGACCGCATCTACATCGGGGCACGCGGCGAGCCGGGCGCGGCGGTAGCACTCTTCGACGGCGATTCCCTCGTCGCCCAAGCCAACCTGCGGATCGACGGCATCCACGACTTCATTGCCGTCCCCCTCTCCCGAGGTCCCCACCGGTTGCGTGTGCGGATGGTGAACTCGTGGAATCAGGAACGGTGGGACAGCATGACGGTGCACGTCACCGGGCGGCCGGCCAGCTTCAGCACGCCGGATGCGCCGGTCGAATTGATCGCCGACGGTCACACCATCGCAACGGTTCGCGTTCGGGTTTTCGATCGCTGGGGTGTGCCCATCGTGAATCGCATCTATGCCACCGCGTCGGCGGAGGGAGCCGAGCCGGTCAGCGCCGATGCAGATCCCTCATCGGTCGGCGTGCAGGTGCGGTCCGACCGCGCCGGATGGTTCGAAATCCAGCTCAAGCCCGGTCGCGACGTCGGGACCGGCAAGCTGATTCTCCAATCCGGCACGGCGAGAGGGGAAGTCGATCTCGAGATTCTTCCGGCGATCCGACCTCTGATGCTCACAGGCGTTGGACGCTTGGGACTCGGGGCGAGCCCGGATGCGTTCGGCGCCATCATCGCGCGTGGACGCCTGGACCGCAATACGTCGATCATTATGAGCTACGATTCGCGGCGACTCGATGCGGGGCGCGACATCTTCGGTCGGTCATTCGACCCTCTGGGCGAGGCACGATATCCCCTGCTGGGTGACGCCAGCAACGTACGGACGCTGAGCGCATCTCGCTACGCGTTTTCCGCCCGACTCGAGCGGGGGTTCGACTGGCTTGCGGTTGGCGATCTCTCGACCACCGATTTTGCGAGTGGCCTCCGGCTGACGAACTATCGCCGCGCCCTGGCAGGCGGTGCCGCCCGAGTGACCACCGGGCCGATTGTGTGGAGGGGATTCGGCAGCCTCACCAGCCAGAACCTGCAACAGTTGCAGATCCGTGGAGTGGGCAGCTCGGGGCCGTACGAGCTGCAACCAGACATTTTCCCCGGCACCGAGCGGGTCGTCATCGAAACCCGGGCCAAGGAAAATGCACAGCGCATCGTGACGCAGCAGGTCCTCGTCCGGTTCATCGATTACCAGATCGATTACCAGCGCGGCACATTGCTGTTCAAGCGTCCGGTACCGGCGGCGGATCCGTACGAGAACCCCGTTTTCCTGATGGTGACTTATGAGGTGGATGGCGGAGGAGAACAGCGGCTGGTCTCCGGGATGAGGGCGACGGTGAATGCCCGGGGTCTGCTTGGCTCCGCACTGCTGGATTCGCTGCGGATCGGCGCGACGGGCATTCAATCGGAGGAGCCAACTGGCGCGCACTATCTAGCGGGAGCCGATATGCGGTTGCTGCGCGTTGGCGCGTTGGACATCGGTGGGGAGGTCTCATATTCCGAGACACCCGACTCGAGCGGGATCGCCGCCATGATCGACGGTTCCGCTCACTTCTTCAAAGGCGCCATCAACCTGAACGCGGGCTGGATGAAGGTCGGCTCCGGGTTTGGCAACCCCTCGAATACGGGGCTCCGGGGCGGCACCGAAGAAATCCGGGTTGGGGGAGGGCTCAGACTGGGGCCGAGCACCCTGCGCGTCAGGCACGAGCGGCAGAGTTTCGCCACACAAGGAGTCGAGCGCCAGATCACCAGCGCGAGGATCGTTCAGCGCCTGGGGCCACACGGGCAAATTGATCTCGGGCACACGTTCGACCGTTTCTCAAACGGGGCGTCGGCAGACGAGTCGCGGGCTGGGGAGCTGAGGGCAACGTGGACGCCGAGCTCCGCGGTCAAGGTCTGGGCGGAAGCTCGCCGCCAATTCGCTTTCTCCGGCAACCTCTCGCGTCCGGATCATGTCGCTGGCGGCGCGTCCTTCCAGCTGCACCGGGATGTGGTGCTGGAGGCCCAACACCGCCAGGTGCTCCTGCCTGACGGCAGCACGAACTATTCGACGACGAGCCTCGGTATCCGCACGAGCATCGGGGCCAACACCCAGGCGTGGGGTTCCTATCAGCTCGCGGGTGGCGCAGGCGGTAAGTACAACGCCGCCGTGGTGGGGCTCAACAATCGTCTGCGCCTCGGGTCGGCGTTGACCGTCAACGCGCTGTTCGAGCGCCGTGTTGGACTCGACCGGGCGCCGGTCGAGGACCCTGTGCGCGCGCTGCCCTTCCTTCAAGCCGAGGAGGATTATTGGTCAGCCGGACTCGGGCTCGAGCTATTGCCGCCCAATGCTCCTTACCGCCTGAGCATGCGCGGTGAGTACCGGGACGGCACCGCCCTCTCAACGCGCCTCGCCACAATGGCTGGTGACGTCTCCATCAACCGGTCGCTGGCGATTCTTTCCCGGCAGGAGTTCCTGGAGAGCGAGCGGCGGCTGGCCACTGGCCCCGCAATGAGCCGCCGCCTCTCGTCGCTCTGGGGTATGGCTTTCCGGCCGATCAAGACCGACGCGCTGAACATCCTGGCGAAATTCGAATGGCGGGATGAGACCAACCCGTTGGCAGCCGGCGTGTTGGCACAGCAGGGCGATGAGCAACGGATGATCGGAATAGCAGAGATGATTTGGGCGCCGTTCGAGTGGACCGAGATCGCCGGCCGGTACGCCATGCGGCACACCCAGGCCAACCAGGTACTCGGCGACGGCGTCGCACAGCGATTGGAGTCGTGGGCGGATTACCTGGGCGGACGCTTCGACCTCAACATCAGCCGCTGGCTCACAGTGCGCTCAGAGGGCCGACTCCTGATCGAGCGTACCAGCGATACACGCCGCTGGGATGCCGCTCCCTCACTCGCGCTCAATCTGATCGAAGGGTTTGAGGTGGCAGGTGGCTACCGGTTCGGAGACCTACGGGACCCCGACTTCTCCGTACGCGGGGGCCATGGCTGGTTCGTGACCTTCGGCGTGCGGTTGACCGAGCGTGTGTTTCCCACAGCCGCCGATTTCTGGCGGCCCCGGTTCTGAGGGGGAGGTGGCTGGTAAGTCACTGCCAGCAGAAGTAGCAGAGAGGCCAGGGCCTCACTCGATACGGGGCCGGCAGCTGGTCCTGGGCGATGCCGAAGTTCTACTACTCATTGAAGCACTCCATTATTGAGGAAGCGAAGCGACTGGCCGTGGCGTAGCGCAGCGGTATACTTTGCCAGCTACCACTCGCACTGCCGCTCACCGTTTACCGCTCACGTCTGGTGCCATGAAATCACGTCTCGCACTCTTGCTCGCCTTCGTTATGACATCGAGCCTCGCCGCCCAAGACTCTCGTCCCTCCACTCTGGCCGGACGGTCCACGGTGTACGCGCCTCGCGGCGCCATTGCCACGAGTCAGCCTCTCGCCACTGCCGCCGGTCTCGCCGTTCTCCAACGGGGCGGCAACGCGTTCGATGCCGCCGTCACGGCGGCTGCCGTGCTCAACGTCGTGGAGCCCCACATGACCGGAATCGGTGGCGATCTCTTCGCTTTGTTCTGGTCGCAACGAGAGCAGCAACTGAGAGGCCTCGATGCCAGCGGGCGCGCGGGCTCATTGATGACCCGGGAAGAGCTGCTCCGTCGCGGTCACGACAGAGTACCCTCCAGCGGCGCCGAGGCCATCACCGTTCCAGGGGCTCTCTCAGGATGGACGGTCTTGTTGCAGAGGTACGGTACGATCACTCTTGCGG
>JADFPO010000131.1:0-2049 GCA_022562295.1 Gemmatimonadota bacterium | reverse complement strand
CCCGGGAAGAGCTGCTCCGTCGCGGTCACGACAGAGTACCCTCCAGCGGCGCCGAGGCCATCACCGTTCCAGGGGCTCTCTCAGGATGGACGGTCCTGTTGCAGAGGTACGGTACGATCACTCTTGCGGACGCCCTCGCTCCAGCCATCCGCATAGCTGAAGAAGGCTTTCCGGTGACGCCGATCATCGCAGGACAGTGGGCGGCGGAAGTCGACAAGCTTTCGCGGGATGTGGGCGCCCGGGCCACATATCTCTTGGACGGGCAACGCGCTCCACGGGCGGGCGAATGGTTCCGCAACCCCGACCTCGCAGCAACCTTCCGCCTCATCGCAGAGAGCGGGTCCGGAGTGTTCTACGGCGGTGAACTCGGCCGCAAGGTCGCCGAAGGTGTGCAGGCCCTCGGCGGATTCCTGACAGTCGACGACCTCGCGAGTCACATACCGGCGCTGGTGGAACCGCTCTCGGTCGATTTCCGCGGCTATCGAGTCTGGGAGCTCCCCCCCAGCGGACAGGGAATTGCCGCGCTGGAGATGCTGCGTATCCTCGAGCCGTACGACCTCGAGTCGATGGGTCACAACTCTGCCGCGTACTTGCACCACCTCATCGAGGCGAAGAAGCTGGCGTTCGCGGATCTCGCTCGCTTCATCGGTGACCGGGACCACATGACGGTATCTCCCGAAGATCTCCTGTCCGACGAATTCATCGAGCGGCGGCGCACGCTGCTGGACCCCTCCCGGGCAGCTGATCGGGTCGGCCCCGGGAACGCAGTCACATCCAGCGAAACGATCTACCTCACGGCCGCCGACAAGGACGGCAACATGGTGTCGTTCATCAACAGTATTTACTCGGCATTCGGATCCGGGGTCGTCATCCCGGGAACGGGGTTTGCGTTGCAAAACCGCGGCGCCGGTTTCACTCTCGAGCCCAATCACCCCAACACCGTGGCGCCCGGCAAGCACCCGTTCCATACCATCATTCCGGCATTTGTAACGCGGGACTTAGGGAACGGTCAGGAGCCGTGGCTCAGTTTCGGAGTGATGGGCGGGTCCATGCAACCGCAAGGACATGTTCAGCTGTTGCTGAACTTGCTCCTATTCGACATGGACCTCCAGGAAGCCGTGGACGCTCCCCGCTTCCGCCACCTTGGGGGCCGTCGCATCGTCATCGAGTCGCCCGTCAAAGGGGATGTCCGCCGAGCCTTGGAGATGATGGGACACGAGCTTGCGGACGAAAGCACCGTTTCCTTTGGCGGGGGACAGGCCATCATGCGCTTGCGGCGCGGCTGGGCGGCCGCGTCCGATCCGCGCAAGGACGGAATGGCGGCGGGGCATTAGAGTAGGCGGTAGGCATAACCTTACGGCCTACTTTAGGATCGTGGCTCGGATCAACCGATCGAGGTTGGGAAACTCGGCGTCCAGGTGGGCGTTCCCCCCCGATCTGATCTTACCTTGCTTACCACCGCGCATGCCGCCGCCTGCGGTTTCGTCATATCCGGCGTACAGCCGGTCCACCACATCCATTCCTTCAATGATCCGGCCAATGGGCGCGAAGCCTTGATCGTCCAACCGTGAGTTATCGTCGAGATTGATGTAAAGCTGTGTGGTCCGAGTATCCGGCCCCGTCATGGCATACGCAACGAATCCCCGGCCGTTGCTCTCGACAACCGGATCGTCCGGCATCGCCCGATCGTACCAAAGGTCGGTCACAGCCGGATCACCCGGCAATCCGAATTGGGCAATGAACCCTTTCCGGATCCGATAGAACCGCGAATCGTCATAGAATCCGGTGCGCACCAGGTTGTACAACCGATCCGCCCCAATAGGCGCCCAGTCTCGATGAACCTCCATGACGAAGTCGCCCGTACTCGTCTCGAACCGCGCTTGAAAAACTGCTGGCGCCGGCTCGTCCCAGATGGCATGCTCGGGATCCATGAGGGCTGCGTGAAAATCCTCCGGGCTCCACGAACCATCACAGGCAACTCCAACCGTCGCCGCAGCCAGGGTCGCAAGAACCCCCCAGTGCACGTTCATCATACCGTCGCGAATGTCC
>JADFPO010000032.1:18646-31175 GCA_022562295.1 Gemmatimonadota bacterium | reverse complement strand
GGCCGCAGTTTTACTTTCGGACGACGGATGTGACGGGGTCGGTGGAGTTGCCGGAGGGGGTGGAGATGGTGATGCCGGGGGACAATACGAAGATGAATATTTCGTTGATCACGCCGATCGCGATGGACGCCGGGTTGCGGTTTGCGGTGCGGGAAGGCGGTCGCACGGTCGGCGCCGGCGTCGTCACGAAGATTCACGAATAAGGGCAGTTGCCCTGCTTGGCAATCAAACAGCTCTAGCTCCTAGCTGACAAAGAGGCATGTGATGGCGGGACAAATACGAATTCGGCTGAAGGCTTTTGACCACGTGGTGATCGACCAGGCGGCGGCGGACATCGTCCGTGCGGTGGAGAAGAGCGGGGCCCAGATCTCCGGCCCGATTCCGCTGCCGACGAAGATGCATCGGTGGACGGTGTTGCGCAGCCCACACGTGGACAAGAAAAGCCGTGAGCAATTCGAGCTCAAGGTTCACAAGCGCCTGATTGAGATTGATGACTCCCGGGCGCAGACGGTCGAAGCCCTTACCAGGCTCGATCTTCCGGCCGGCGTCGATGTAGAGATCAAGGTCGAGTAAGATGAACGCGATTATTGGACGCAAACTGGGTATGACCCGCGTGTACGACGAACGCGGCGCGGTGATTCCCGTGACGGTCATTGAGGCCGGGCCCTGCCCCGTCGTTCAAGTGCGATCGCGTGACGGTGGTGCGGTGGCAGTGCAAATCGGATTCGGCACCAAGAAAGCGCAGCGAACATCCAAAGCCTTGGCCGGTCATGTCAAGGCCGCTGGACTCGAAATCGCTCCGGCCCAGTTGCAAGAATTCCCGGTTGCGTCGAGTGAAGACGCGCCGAAGCTCGGCGACGCGATCACGGTGGACATCTTTGCTCCGGGCGAGAGGGTCAAGGTGACGGGCACCACCAAGGGGCGTGGATTTCAGGGTGTCGTGAAACGTTACGGTTTTCGAGGCGGCCCGGCGTCGCACGGGAGCACGCGGTTCAGACGGCCAGGCAGCTTGGGACCAGGCACCGATCCGTCACGCGTGATCAAGGGCAAGAAGATGCCCGGTCACTACGGGGCCGTCCGACACACAGAGACTGGGTTGGAAGTCGTGAAGGTCGACGTGGAGCGCAATCTGTTGTTCGTCCGGGGTGCCGTGCCCGGGCCGTCCCGCGGCGTTGTCACGATCCGGAAGCAAGGCGGACGAGGGCGCTATGCTTAAGGTTCCTCACGTCTCATCGACCGGCGCCAGGAGAAAGACGAAGTTCTCGCTTCCGGAAACTTACGACGGTGCGGTTCATGAAGGGGCGTTATATCACGCCGTGCGAGCATATTTGAGCAACCAGCGGCAAGGTACCCACTCAACCAAGACGAGGGCCGAGGTCACGGGTGGTGGTCGCAAGCCATGGCGCCAGAAAGGAACGGGGCGTGCGCGCCAAGGGACGATTCGGGCGGCGCAATGGCGCGGCGGCGGTATCGTGTTCGGTCCCAAGCCCCGTAGCTATCGTATCGAGCTGCCGCGTAAGGTCCGGCGGCTGGCGAAGCAATCGGCCTTGAATGCCCGGGCGAAGGATGATGCGTTGTTCGTCATCGAGTCACTGGCATTCGAGGAGCCCAAGACACGGCAGATGGTGGATCTGCTAGCGAAGCTCGGGTTGGCGGACCAAAAGGTGCTCGTGCTGACCGATCAAAACCGGCCGGAGGTTTTTCTCTCCGCACGGAATCTGGCTCGGGTGCGGGTGTTGCAGTACGCTCACGCGTCGACTTACCAGATAATGTGGGCCGACGCGTTGGTCGTGGAGGAAGCCGCGCTCGGGGCGGAGGCGACAAAGCGTGAGATCGTCTCGGCGGCGCGCGCCAAGCGGGTCGAGAAGGCCGCGGTGGTGGCGGCGAAGAAGACGGCCGCGAAGGCGAAGCCCGCCCGCGCAACACGGACTGGGAAGAGGAAGGTGGCCGACGATGCGTGATCGGCTTCGAACGGTCGTGCGGCCGTGGGTGACGGAGAAATCCTCTGCGTTGTACGGTGCAAATCGGGAGTACACCTTCGTGTGCAACCTGTCTGCAAACAAGTACCAGATCAAAGACGCTATCGAGTCGCTGTTCGACGTACGGGTCACCAGGGTGCGAACATTGATCCAACGCTCGAAGCGGAAGACTCAAGGGCGTACCGCCGGTAGGACTCCTCGTTGGAAGAAAGCCTTCGTGATGCTGCACGAGGGCGACACGATCGAGATCTTCGAAGGCTAGACAGATGGGAATTCGCAAGTTTCGTCCTATGACACCGGGAACTCGGCGACGGTCGGTTTCTGATTTTGCCGAAGTGACCAGGGGTACTCCGGAGAAGTCCTTGTTGGAGCCGCTCACCAAGTCGGGCGGGCGGAACAACCAGGGTCATCTGACGATGCGGCATCGGGGTGGCGGGCACAAACGGCGCTACCGCCGTATCGACTTCAAGCGCCAGAAGTTTGGCGTGCCCGCACGTGTCGCGCAGATCGAATACGATCCGAACCGCACCGCGAGGATTGCCCTGTTGATATACGCGGACGGTGAGAAGCGATATATCATTCACCCGAACGGCCTGCGGGTCGGCGATACCGTGGTATCCGGCCCGGGGAGTGATATCCGCACGGGCAATGCGTTGCCGCTCAAGGAAGTTCCGCTGGGGACCACCGTGCATTGCATCGAGTTCAAGGCCGGCAAGGGTGCGCAGATTTGTCGTGCGGCGGGGACATCTGCACAGGTCGTCGCGAAGGACGGTGAATACGTCACGCTCAAGCTGCGAAGTAGTGAGGTCAGAATGGTCCGCGCTGAGTGTTCGGCGACGATCGGTCAGGTGGGAAACGTGGACCATGAGCTGCTTCGCGTCGGGAAGGCTGGGAAGACTCGTTGGCTCGGCCGGCGCCCGAAAGTGCGTGGTGTGGCCATGAACCCGGTGGATCATCCCCTCGGAGGGGGAGAGGGACGCTCATCCGGTGGGCGTCACCCGGTCTCACCGTGGGGCAAGGTTGAAGGTAAGAAGACTCGGCGCAAGCGGAAGGCCAGCACGAAGCTGATCGTCCGCGGCCGGAGACGTGGCAAGGCTACGCAGTAAAGGAAAAAGGATCACATGCCCAGAAGCGTCAAGAAAGGCCCCTACGTCGATCCTTCGCTGTTGAAGAAGATCCAGCGGCTCAACGAGCAAAACGAAAAGCGCGTGTTCAAGACGTGGGCTCGGGGATCGACCATCACCCCAGAGTTCGTCGGCCACACCATCTCGGTGCACAACGGCAGGAATTTCATTCCGGTGTATGTGAGTGAAAACATGGTGGGGCATAAGTTGGGCGAGTTTGCTCCCACTCGACTTTTTCGCGGCCACTCGGGTACTAGGGCTGACAAGAAGACGGGGGCGAGATGACGACCGGCGCGCGAGCAGTGCAAACGGGCATTCGGCAATCCGCGCGCAAGGTGCGGTTGGTCATCGACACGATCCGCGGCAAGGATGTGAACGAGGCATACGCCCTGTTGCGGTTTTCAAAAAAGCGAGCGTCTCGTCAGATAGAGAAGGTCCTTCGTTCGGCGGTAGCCAATGCCGAGCAAGCGGCCCAGCGGGACTCGGAGGCGTTCGATGTGGATAGCTTGTACGTGTCTCATGCCATCGCCAATGAGGGCGCTACCCTGTGGCGGTGGCGGCCGGCGGCATTCGGACGGGCTGTTCCGATACGCAAGCGCATGAGCACGGTGGAAATCGCCGTCGCGCCAAAGGAGGAATAGTGGGCCAGAAAACCCATCCGTACGGCTTCCGACTCGGAATTGTCAAGCCTTGGCGATCGCGCTGGTACGCGCGTGAAGACTTCGCGGCGTTCTTGCAGGAGGACCAGCTCATCCGTCAGTATCTCCAGACGCGACTGGCTCATGCGGCGGTGGCCGACATTCATGTGGAGCGCAAACCCGCCAAAGCGACCGTGACGCTATTCACCGGGCGGCCGGGAGTTGTGATTGGCAAGCGCGGAGCGGAGGTCGATAAGTTGCGGGATGAGCTGGCTCAGCTCACCGGCAAGGAGATCGGTATCAACGTCGAGGAGATCAAGCGGCCCGAACTGAGTGCGCAATTAGTGGCCAACAACGTGGCACACCAACTGACCCAGCGGGTGTCGTTCCGCCGTGCGTTGAAGCGTGCCGTACAAAACTCGATGCGGATGGGGGCTCAGGGAATCAAGATCAAGGCCGCTGGTCGTTTGGGTGGTGGTGAGATCGCGCGCGTCGAAGGTTATCACGAAGGACGGGTACCGCTGCATACGCTTCGGGCCGACGTGGACTATGCGACCGCGACCGCGAAGACGACATATGGAACCATTGGTGTCAAAGTATGGATCTTCAAAGGTGAGATTGTTGAGGATCGACGCGGACGCACCTACAGTACGGGCGCCTGACGATGCTAGCGCCCAAGCGGGTCAAATACCGCAAGCGCATGAAGGGACGGACTCGGGGGCTCGCGCACCGCGGCAATACGGTTGCGTTCGGACATTACGGTCTCATGACGCTCGATCCGGGATGGATCACGAGCCGACAGATCGAGGCCGCCCGGGTCGCGCTGACGCGCCATATGAAGCGTGGCGGAAAAGTGTGGATTCGCATCTTTCCCGACAAGCCGGTCACGAAGAAGCCGGCGGAAACCCGGATGGGTAAGGGAAAGGGCAACCCCGATCACTGGGTAGCCGTCGTGAAGCCAGGCCGAATCATGTTCGAGACCGAGGGCGTGTCGGAGGCTGTGGCGAAGAGGGGGTTTGAACTCGCGTCTGCGAAGCTTCCGGTACGAACTCGACTCATCAAGCGCGAGGACGACTGACCGATGGCGATCAAGGACGCCGAGAAGCGACCGGCCGATCCGGCGCATATCCGGGATCTAGACGATGAAGAATTACAGCTGGAGTTGGGGCGGTTGCAGGACGCCCAGTTCCGGCTGAAGTTCCGCTCGGCGACGGAGGACGCTACCGGCGGGAATCCCATGCAGTTTCGTATGATACGCCGCAATATCGCCCGTATCAAGACGGTGTTGCGCGAGAGGAAGCAAGGATGAACGATTCGGACAAGAGTCGGCGCGACCGGAAGGTCCGAACCGGTCTCGTGGTGAGTGACAAGATGACGAACACGGTGACCGTGCAGTTGGAACGCCGGTTTGCCCACCCGCTGTACCAGAAGCAAATCACGACGACGAAACGCGTGAAGGCGCACGACGGCCAAGGTGCTCAAGTGGGTGACGTGGTCCGTATCATGGAAACGAGACCTCTGTCCAAGACCAAACGCTGGCGCGTAATCGCGATCGTGCGACGAGCGCAATAAGGAAGACGCGTGGTACAACAAGAATCAATGCTGAAGATCGCTGACAACACCGGGGCACGCCGGGCTCTTGTGATTCGGGTGTTGGGAGGCAGCGGACGCCGGTACGCGGGGTTGGGTGACACCGTTGTGGTCACCATCAAGGACGCGTTGCCGACGGGCCAGGTGAAGAAGGGCGACGTCGTGAAGGCTGTTATCGTTCGCACGGTCAAGGAAACACGGCGCCGAGACGGCAGCTACATCCGGTTTGACGAGAACGCCGCCGTCTTGATCACGGACGCCCGGGAGCCGCGTGGTACGAGAATCTTTGGTCCGGTGGGTCGAGAATTACGCGAGCGCAAGTTTATGAAGATCGTTTCACTTGCGCCGGAGGTGCTGTAGCTCATGCGACGTCTGGTACACCGAAAACGCAAACGCACCCGGAATGGCCCGGTGGTACACCACAAGATGCATATCACGAAAGGCGACACCGTGCGCGTAGTGTCCGGCGATGACAAAGGTATGGAGGGGCGCGTCATTCGAGTGGATCGGAAGCGTCGTCGCGTTGCCGTCGAGGGCGTCAATATCGTCAAGCGGCACAAGCGCGCCCAGTCGGAAGCGGAGGAGAGCGGTATCATCGAATTCCCCGCCTTGATTGACGCCTCGAACGTGATGCTGATCGATCCGAAGTCTGGCGAGCCAACCCGCATCAGACGCAAGCGGGACAAGGATGGCGTGGGCGAGCGCATCAGCGTCAAGTCGGGTCAATCGATCCCGAGATCATAAGGTATGACCAAGAAAGAGTCGAAGGCACAGGCTAAGAGCGGTAAGAAAGGCGATTCGGCCAGCGCGGTTGCCGCGCCGCGGCTGCACCGGCGCTACGTCGATGTGGTGCGCCCGAAGCTGGTTCAAGAGTTTGAGCTCGGCAACATCCACAAAGCTCCGCGCCTGACCAAAGTCGTCCTGAACGTTGGCATGGGTGAGGCGCCAAAAAACGCCAAGCTGCTCGACGCAGCCGTCGCGGAACTCGCTGCCATTACCGGCCAGCGGCCGGTCGTTACGCGGGCTAAGAAAGCGATTTCGAACTTTTCGTTGCGGGCCGGCATGCCCATTGGGGCTAGCGTGACGCTCAGGCGTGCGCGGATGTGGGAGTTCGTAGACCGCTTCGTCAGTATTGCCGTTCCGCGGATTCGAGATTTTCGCGGGTTGTCCACGCGGTCGTTTGATGGTCGCGGGAACTACACCGTTGGAATCAAGGAGCAAATGGTCTTCCCGGAAGTCGACTACGATCGCATCGAGAAGATTCATGGTATGGACATTACGTTCGTAACATCGACCAACCGCGATGACATTGCCAAGGCCTTGTTGCGCGAGTTGGGCATGCCGTTTCGGGGAGAGACCCCGGTGATCATCTGACGGAGAGCTTGCATGGCAAGAAAGTGTTTGATCGCGAAAGCAGGCCGTAAACCGAAGTACGGCGTTCGGGGGTACAGTCGCTGTAATCGCTGCGGTCGGTCACGAGGGTTTTTGCAGAAATTCGGCATCTGCCGGATTTGTTTCAGAAATGCGGCGTTGCGGGGCGAGATCCCGGGCGTGCGGAAGGCTAGCTGGTAAAATGTCGATGACAGATCCCGTAGCAGACATGCTTACTCGAATCCGCAACGCGGGCCGAGCGGGCCATCGACGCGTCGATATGCCGGTATCGAAGTTCAAGATTCAGATTGCGCGCCTGCTGCGCGACAACCATTACATCGAAGATTTCAAGGTGTTGGATGACGGCCTCCACGGCCGCCTGAGGATTTATCTGAAGTATCACGATGAGTCGCCGGTGATCCGCGAAATACGGCGGGTGTCCACGCCTGGTGTCCGTCGCTATGTGCGCGCACGGGAAGTCCCACGTGTGAAGAGTGGCCTGGGGATGGCCATCCTATCGACGTCGCGGGGTGTCATGAGCGACCGTGAGGCGCGCCGGCAGCGGCTTGGCGGCGAGTACATCGCGATGGTCTGGTAGGAGGGCAAATGTCTCGTATCGGGAAGAAGCCGATTGCCGTCCCGTCGGGTGTCACTGTCGCGATAAGTGGCAACACCGTGGCAGTGAAGGGCCCGAAAGGGGAACTCTCCCGCACGGTCCCGGCGGAGATGAAGGTCACCATCGAGGACGGCACCGTCACCGTGGTCCGTCCGTCGGATATTGGCAGGCATCGAGCGTTGCACGGTCTTACTCGCACCCTCATCAATAACATGGTGGAGGGTGTCACGGCCGGATTTTCAAAATCGCTCGAGATCAGAGGTGTGGGTTACAAGGCCGAAGCCACGGCGGAGGGAGCGCGATTCATAGTGGGGTACTCGCACACTGTGGACTATGCCGCGCCCGAGGGTATCACCATATCGGTTGAGAACCCCACGTTGGTGAAGATCGAGGGCATCGACAAGGAGAAGGTCGGGCAGGTGGCTGCCGAGATCCGCCGCGTGCGGCCTCCGGAGCCCTATAAGGGAAAGGGCATCCGCTATGTTGGCGAGCACGTGCGAACGAAAGCCGGAAAGACGGGAGCGAAGGCATGAGGTCGATCCATAAACCCAAGACGCGTGTGGAACGCCGGTATCGCCGCCATCTGCGTATTCGGAAGAAGATTCGTGGGACGGCCGAGCGGCCGCGTTTGGTGGTGTCGCGCTCGATCAGGCATGTGTATGCGCAGGTGATCGACGACGATGCGGGGCGCACGCTCGTAGCGGTAAGCGATCAGATGAAGGACATCAAAATCAAGGACAGCGGCAAGATCGCAACGAGTTTTGCCGTCGGCAAGTTACTAGGCGAGCGCGCGATTGCGGCCGGTGTGACCGAGGTGGTGTTCGATCGCGGCGGATTTCCGTACCACGGGCGTGTGAAGGCCGTCGCCCAAGGCGCGCGCGATGGCGGATTGGAGTTCTAGACGATGGCCCAAGAACGACAGCGTGGACAGCGCCGCGATCGGCGGACGGAGCGCGACTCCGATCTCATCGAGAACGTGGTGTCGATCAACCGTGTCGCCAAGGTGGTGAAGGGCGGTCGTCGGTTTTCGTTCAGTGCTTTGGTGGTGGTGGGCGATGGTAATGGGATGGTGGGTGCGGCGACGGGCAAGGCCAACGAAGTCGCCGAGGCGGTGCGCAAAGCGGTGGAGAAGGCCGGAAGAGCCATGGTCGAGATTCCCCGAGTGGGAACCACGGTCCCGCATGAAATCATCGGCCGTCACGGGGCGGGACGGGTGTTGCTCAAACCGGCGTCCACGGGGACCGGCGTCATAGCCGGCGGACCCGTACGCGCCGTGCTGGAATGTGCCGGTGTGACCGACATCCTCACCAAGTGTCTAGGGTCGCATAATCCGGTGAACATGGTGCGCGCCACCATGCAAGGCCTTCGCGAACTCACGACCGCTGAGCAGGTTGCTCGCGTTCGAGGAATCGATGTTGGGGAGCTGAGCTATCGCCCGCGCCAACGGCGCCCCGAGGAGGAGACGAATGCCGGCTAAAGCGGCGAACGGCGGCAAGAAGCAAGGAGCGAAGAAGGCGGCCACCGGCGCGGCGACGAAATCTGCGACGAAGACCGCCAAGAAGAAATCCGTGGCGAAGCCGGCCGCAAAGACCGCGAAGGCCGACGCGTCCAAGGAGAGCGCTGCCAAGTCCACCCGGAGAAGTAAACCGGCAGGCCCCACCATGGTGCGTGTGCGGCAGGTTCGCTCCGGCATCGGCCACCGGCGAGATTTCCGACGGACCCTCGAGGCTCTTGGTATCAGACACCATCAGGACGAAATAGTGATCAAGCGGAGTCCGGCGATCGACGGGATGCTCAACAAGGTGCGGCACCTGATTCGCGTGACACCCGAGGAATAACGATGTCGAAAGAGTCACTGGGCCTGCACAATCTCCCCGTTCCGCACGGGGCCACGTCCGAGCCCAAGCGGAAAGGCCGCGGCCCCGGATCGGGCCTCGGCAAGACGGCCGGACGCGGGCAGAAGGGACAACGTTCGCGGGCGGGTGGCCGCGTACGCCCCGGTTTCGAGGGCGGGCAGATGCCGCTTATTCGCAGGGTGCCGAAGCGCGGATTCTGGAACCCGTTTCGCGTCGATTATCAGGTGGTAAACCTGCGCGACCTGTCAAAAGTCTCAGGAGACGAGATCACTCCGAGCACACTCATGCGGAGTATGCTGATCGCGAAGCCCCGGAAGCCCGTCAAGATCCTCGGTTTTGGCGACGTGGACCGGGCGGTCACCGTGCGAGGGTGCGCCCTTTCCAAGACGGCCCAACAGAAGATCGAAGCAGCGGGCGGCAAGATTGAGGACTAACGCATGACCGGCCCACGAATTCCGAATCTCTGGGCGGTTCCTGAACTCAAGGCCAAAATTCTCTTCACCTTCATGTGCCTGGTCATCTATCGGCTAGGCGCGCACATCGCCACGCCGGGCGTCAACGTCCAGGTGCTGGCCGATTTCGTGCTGAACCAGGGCGCCCAGACCCTCTTCGGCGTGTATGACATGTTCGTCGGGGGCGGATTCTCACGCGCGACGGTGCTGGCGCTCGGCATCATGCCGTACATCTCCGCCTCAATCATGTTTCAGCTGGCGGGCGCCGTTTTCCCAACCGTCGAAAAACTCCAAAAGGAAGAAGAGGGACGAAAGACGCTCACGCAATGGACCCGCTACACTACCGTGGTGCTGGCGGCTGGACAGGCGTACGGTTTCGCGATCTTTACGGAGTCACTCGCAGGGGCGGTGGTGACCCCGGGTTGGGGATTTCGGTTTATCACGATGCTCACGCTCACGACTGGCGCCATCTTTGTGATGTGGTTGGGAGAGCAGATCACGGAGCGTGGTATCGGGAACGGCATGAGCCTTCTCATCTTCTTCTCGATCATCCAGGGAATGTGGCCCGGGATCTTCCGCACGTTGGATTTTGTGAGACAGGGGATCATCACCATGGCAGGCTTGGTGATGCTTGGCGCCGTCATGCTAGGTGTCATTGCGGGAGTCGTCGCGCTGACCGTCTCGGCCAGGCGAATACCAATTCAGATTCCCCGCAAAGTCATGGGACGTGGCCGGATCCGCGAAGGCGCGAAGACGTATATTCCAATCCGCGTCAACTCGGCCGGAGTGATGCCCATCATCTTCGCCCAGTCCATCATCATCGTTCCAGGTACGATCGCAACGTTCAGTACGCTTCCATCGCTGCAGGCGCTCTCTGATGCATTTCAGCCGGGAACCGGCCTCTACTATATCACCTACTCCTTGCTGATCATCTTTTTCACTTACTTCTACACGTCGATCATCTTCAACCCGGTCGATCTCGCGGAGAACCTCAAGAAGCAGGGTGGTTTCATTCCCGGAGTCAAACCCGGATCTGCCACCGCCGATTACATCGATGACGTGTTGAGTCGGGTCACGCTTCCAGGATCCATTTTTCTCACGGTCATCGCGCTATTGCCGTTCTTCATCCTGAATGCGTTCAATGTTCCGTTTCGATTCGGCGGTACTGCGATTCTGATCATCGTTGGAGTGGCCCTCGACACGATGCAGCAGGTGCAGCAGCACTTGCGAGTACGACATTACGACGAATTCATGAAACAAGGTCGGGTTAAGTTTCGTGGACGGCGTGGCTATTCCTGATGTAACCGTTGGGAACGGACATCCGTCGATGAATATTATTCTGTTAGGGGCTCCAGGGGCGGGGAAGGGTACACAGGGCGACATCCTCGCCAAGAGGGTGGGCCTTCCGAAGATCGCGACCGGCGATCTCTTGCGTGCCGCCGTCAAGGCGGGTACGCTCCTGGGACAACAGGCGCAAAGTTATATGGATCGTGGTTTGCTAGTGCCCGACGAAATCATTCTCGGCCTCATCGAGGAGAAACTGGGGTCCAAGGATGCGAGGCACGGTGCGATCATGGACGGCTTTCCCCGTACGATTGCCCAGGCCGAGGCGGTGGATGGCTTCTTGTCTTCCCGTGGAGATCAGATCGACAGCGTGGTCGCCTTTGAAATACAGGACGAGACCCTCATACGACGCATGATCGGGCGCGCCGGAGAAGAAGGGCGGAGTGACGATACATCCGATGCCATCAGGAAGCGACTTCAGGTGTACCGCGAACAAACCGCTCCGCTGCTGCAGTTCTATGAGGAGCGTGGGGTGATGGCGAGGATCGATGCCACCGGGAGCGTTGACGAAGTAGCGGCGAGCGTTGCAAAGGCTATTCCATCGTGATCACGATCAAGTCGGCACGCGAAGTCGAAACGATGACGGCCGCTGGGCGTATCCTGGCTGAAACGCTGCAGCTCGTGGAAGCGCACACACGTCCCGGCACCACCACCGAAGAACTCGACCGGCTCGCCGAGGACTTCATTCGAAGCTATCCCGGAGCGAGACCCTCGTTCAAGGGCCTGTACGACTTTCCCAAATCACTGTGCACCTCCATCAACGACGAGGTCGTTCACGGCATTCCGTCCGACGACCGAGAACTGCACGACGGTGACATCCTGAGCGTCGACTGCGGTGTGTGCCTCGAGGGACTTCACGCCGACTCCGCGCTCACGATCGCGGTTGGGGAGATCCCCGTTGAGGTGGAGCGGCTGCTCTCGGTCACGCGTGAAGCGCTGAGGGCCGGAATTTCGGCGGCGACCGAGGGTCGTCATACCGGCGACATCGGCTACGCTGTCCAGCAGGTAGCAGAGGCGGCTGGCTACAGTGTGGTGAGGGAGCTGGTGGGCCATGGGATCGGCACGCGATTTCACGAGGAACCCCAGGTCCCAAATTTTGGAAAGCCCAAGCGCGGCCGCCGACTAACGAAGGGGATGACAATCGCCATCGAGCCGATGATCAACGCCGGGGGCCCGGAGATCAAGACGCTGAGTGACCGATGGACGGTGGTTACGGCAGATGGCTCGCTTTCGGCGCACTTCGAGCACACCGTGGAGATTCATCCAAACGGTCCCCAGATCCTCACCGCCGTTCCGGCCACCACGCCGGCGTAGCCGCCGACCGCCACCCCATCGGATTGGCGTGCGGGCCTAAGATCCCAACCTGTCGTCACCCGCAGCCGCGTGCTGTACCTTTGGCTCCAGCAGATGGTCATCGAGCCGTGAGGCCAACCGGAGGCTTGCTTCGGTGCTCTTACTGACGGCCTGTTCCGGCACCAGCCCGACGAACTCACTCTTGATCACATTCGTTCCGCATTCCCTCGCGAGACGTGCTACCACATCGAAGGCCTTCTGGGGGT
>JADFPO010000032.1:0-18548 GCA_022562295.1 Gemmatimonadota bacterium | reverse complement strand
CCTGCCACCAAGAACCCCTTCGCTTGCACGCAAGGAAGCCCACCGTTTGAAGTCCGCACCTGGCGCGCCACACGGTCGGCCGTGCGAACATCGGATGTGTCGAGAAAGACATTGAACGCGATCAGAAAAGACCGTGCGCCCACTGCCGTGGCCCCGGCAGTCGCATGGACCGCATTGGGGCCGTAGTCGGGAGTCCTCGCCGTGTCGTTCGGTAAGGCGTCACGCAAGGCTTCGAAGCCACCCCGGCGAATGATCGGTAGTTCGACCGAGTGTCCCTCGCGTGCCGCATGCCCGTAGAGGTACACCGGGACTTGGAGTTCCCGCCCGATCCGCTCGCCGACGCGCTCCGCCATGGCGACGCACACGTCCAGCGTCGCATCGCTTAGCGGTACGAACGGCACCACGTCAGCCGCTCCCATTCGCGGATGCTCGCCCGTGTGGCGTGTCAAATCGATTCGCTCCACCGCGAGCCGGACGGCACGAAACACCGCCTCGGCCACCGCTTCGGGCTCTCCGACGCACGTATAGACCGATCGGTGGTGTGACTCGTCTGCGTGGACGTCCAGTACATGAGCGCCGGGGACGGCGCCAAGCGTCTCCCGGAGGGCTCGAATGACCGCAACATCGCGCCCCTCGCTGAAATTCGGCACGCACTCGATCCAGGGATTCATCGCTGTCTGAGCTTTTCCAACAGCCACCCGTGAATTTGCGCGTTTCCCGCGACGATGGACCCATGCTTGATCACGTCGTGGGAACCGTCGGCGTTCGTTACAACGCCGCCCGCTTCGCGTACGACGAGGGCACCAGCCGCCACGTCCCATGGTGCCAACTCCAGTTCCCAGAAGCCGTCCAAACGTCCGAGAGCCACGTCGATGAGGTCGAGGGCCGCCGCCCCGGCTCGTCGGATCCCGCTGGTTTCACGGATCAGAACGGCGAACTGTTCCATATACCTTTCGAGGAGGGCAGGTGTCTTGAAGGGAAACCCGGTCCCGATCAGCGCCGTCGAAGGGTCGTTCACCGACGACACGTGCAGGCGCGTCCCTTCCGACCAAGCGCCCCCATCCTTCACCGCCGTGTACGTCAGCCGTCGCGTCACGTCCAGCACTACCCCGACACACAGCACCCCGTGGTACACGGCGGCAATGCTGACCGCATACGCGGGGTAGCCGTGCAGGTAATTGGTCGTGCCGTCCAGCGGATCGACCAGCCAGACGAGATCGTCGGTGTTGTCATCCGGGCTCAATTCCTCGCCACGAACCTGTGATTCGGGGACTCGCTCCTTGAGGTGTGCGGTAACGAGGCGTTCGGCCGTCGTATCGACATCCGTCACGAAATCGTTGAAACCTTTCCTCGTCCAAAACGCGGGGTCGCTAGGCCGCTCTGTCTCGCGGATGAAGTCGCCGGCACGCTGCGCCGCCTCGACGGCAACAGTGAGTAAGTCCTGGTATTCTAGCACCTTGCGGCCCATAAGATGGCTCCGTAGGTTCATGCGATGCCGCGTATATTTTCCGGAATTCAGCCGTCCGGCGAACTTCACATCGGAAACTACCTTGGTGCGGTGAAGAACTGGGTGGAACTCCAGCATCAGCACCAGTGCTTCATTTGTATCGTCGACCATCACGCCATCACGCAACCGTATGAACCCGACGCGTTCGAGCAGCGCACGTTGGACATGGCGGTCGGTCTCATCGCTGCGGGCATCGACCCGGACAAGTGCGTGCTATTCGTCCAGTCGCACGTAGCGGCCCACACGGAACTGGCGTGGATCTTCAACGCCGTGACTCCGATCGGCTACCTCGAACGGATGACGCAATTTAAGGACAAGTCGCAGCACCAGGAGAGTGTGCTGGCCGGTCTGTTGAACTACCCTGTGTTGCAAGCCGCCGACGTGCTACTGTACAAAGCGGATCTGGTACCGATTGGAGAGGATCAGATCCAGCACGTTGAGCTGATGCGCGAGATCGCTCGGAAGTGGAACGCCAAGTATTGTCGCGATTTCTTTCCGGAACCGCAAGCGAAGATCGGGACGGCGAAGCGCATTCGAGGCCTCGACGGACAGGCAAAGATGTCAAAGAGCCTGGGGAACACCGTGGCCATGCTGGACGAGCCCGACGAGATTTGGGAACACATCCGGATGGCGCAGACCGACCCGGCCAGAGTTACCCGCAAAGATCCGGGCACTCCGGAGAAATGCAACGTGTACGCGCTACATCAACACTTTTCGGCTCCGTCGATGGTGGACGAGGTCGCCGACAAGTGCCGCGGGGCGGCTTGGGGGTGCGTTGACTGCAAGCGCGTCCTTGCCGACAATGTGGCCCAGACGTTCTCGCCGATGCGGGAACGAGCCAAGCAGCTACAAGACGATCCGAAGGCCCTTGGGGATACGCTGGCGACTGGGGCTGCGAGAGCGCGTGAGGTAGCTGACGAAACGATGGCGGGCGTGCGCGAGCATATGGGTTACCTTATCCAGCACGCCGGGTACTAGTCGGTGCAGCCCTAATCGGCCATCGTCGCTTGTAGCGTACGGTCGGTTTGCACCCACGCGAAGCTTCGACCGGGGTGGGAACAGCCCCCTACAGATGGACCCGTAGAACATGGAACACATCATCAAGGCAGCAGTGGAACGCGGCGCATCGGATCTCCATGTGAAGGCTGGGGACGTGTTTCGAGCGCGCATCGACGGCGAGTTCAAGCCGCTGACGAAGCAGCGCCTCACGCCGGAGCAGACGAAGGCCATCGCGTTACAGATGATCTCCAACGAAACGGATCGGGAAAACATCGATTCGATTTACGACTACGATTGTTCCTGGGGAGCCCCAGGCATCGGGAGATTTCGGGTAAACATCTTGCGGCAGCGCTCGTCGTTCATGGTGGTCATGCGCGCCATCCCCTTCGATATCCCGAGTATCGACAAGCTGCAGCTTCCGCCGTCCATCACCCAGATCGCGGAGGTGCCGCGCGGCCTCGTGTTGGTTGCCGGACCGGCTGGCAGTGGAAAGAGTTCCACGGTGGCTGCGTTGATTCATCACATAAACTCCACCATGAACAAGCATGTAATAACGTTGGAGGATCCGATTGAGTTTCTCCACCGTGACATTCAGTGTTCGGTGACTCAACGGGAAGTGGGGGTGGATACGGAGAGCTTCAGTGTTGGGGTACGGGCGGTACTACGTCAGGATCCGGATGTGGTTTTTCTCAGCGAGATACACGACTACACGATCGCGAACGCCGCGATGCAGGCAGCCGAAAGAGGGCTGCTCGTCATTGGCATCGTTCACACCACGGATGCGGCGTCGACGATCGCGCGGATGGTGGCGATGTTTCCGACCGAAGAGCAAGAGATTGCTCGGATCCGTCTCGCGGACAACTTACAGGCGGTACTCGCGCAGCGTCTGCTCCCCAGGGCTGATGGAGAAGGCCGGATTGCCGCGGTAGAATTGTTGCGGTCTACGCCAGAAATTCGCGAAGTCATTCGCAACCGGCATCGGGCCGGCGACTTGTGCGGCGTGCTCGAAGCGGGCAGTGAGGATTTTGTGATGCAATCGTTCGACCAGCACCTCGCCCAACTGGTCGCAGACGGTATGATAGCCGAAGAGACCGCCACTGCGGCAGCGAGCGATCCGCAGAAGGTCGCCGCGGGAAGCAGCACGAAAAAGCCGGCGGCCAAGCGGGGTCGCTCCAAGACGTCGTCGTGACCGTCCTGGAGCGCCTCGGGGGCGTGCTCGCGCCTCTCACGACGCCCTTTGACCGTGTGACCGGCGATGTTGCGCCGATCGCGCTGCGCGCGAACGCACGAGCGATCCTCGAGGCTGGAGCCACCGGTTTGGTCGTGGCGGGCTCCACCGGAGAAGCACCGCTCTTGACCGAGGAAGAATCTCGGAAGAGCGTCGGCTGGGTGCGCGAGGTGATGAACGATGAGCACGTGTTGATTGTCGGTGCCGGACGGGAGTCGACTCGATCGACGGTCGCGGCGTGCCGCGCCGCTGCCGAAGAGGGCGCGCAGACCGCGTTGGTGCGGCCTCCGGTGTACTTCGCGTCCGCGCTGTCCCGCCAGGCCGTGGTCGATCACTTCCGGGCGGTGGCGGACGAGTCCCCGATACCGATCCTTCTCTATAACATCCCCAAGTACACCAACCTGCCGCTCAGCGCGTTCGTGCTTGCTTCCCTGGCCGACCATCCCAATGTTATTGGTGCGAAGGATTCAAGCGGTGACCTCAAGAACTTCGCCGCGTATCGCGACGTTGTTCCTGAGTGGAGGTTGTTTATCGGATCGGGTGCGTTGCTTTACGCTGCCCTGGAACTGGGCGCCGTCGGGGGGATTCTCGCCGTGGCGAACTTTGCGATCGACACGGCTGTCACCATTGCCCGATTGTTCCGCAGCGGTGATAAGGCGGCGGCAGGCCGAGCCCAGGAGCGGCTGACGCCGCTGCACAAGGAGATCGTGGGTGGCCTCGGACCGGCTGGTGTGAAGGGTGCTATGGATGCTGTCGGACTCACAGGTGGTCCCGTACGGGGCCCCCTGGCCAATCTCAGTGATGCTGACGGCGACCGCATCAACAGCCTGCTGCGCACCGCCGGATTGATACCAGCGGAAGTGTGACCGCCGCCTGGGCGAGCGACCTCTTCCGGCGAGTCGCCGTGCCACGATTGCCAGGGTCGGTGGCCGTAGCCGCGGTCGAGCAACTCGTAACGGAACAACTCCAGGGGTTTGGTTATGAGGTGCACCGCGAGCCGTTTGAGACGGCCACCAACAGGCTCCGGGGGGTCGCTGCCGCTGGAGTGGGATTAGGGTGGTGCGCGTTGGCGTTGTTTCCTTTGCTCGTTCTGCCCATTCACGGGCTCACTGCCACGCTCGGTGGAGTCGCGGCGCTGGCGCTAGCGGCCGTGGTCGCGGCGTGGATCGCGCGCGGAGGCGGATGGTCTGTTGACACCGTGGTCACGGCCAACAACGTCGTAGCGTGCCGAGGAACGTCGATTCGGCTTTGGCTCGTAGCTCACTCGGACAGCAAGGCGCAACGGCTGTCACTCCGCGGCCGTGTGTTCGCTTTTGCGGCGCTGGGGATCGGTGCTGGCGGAATGCTCGCTTGCCTCGGGTTACGAGTAATTGCGCCGCTCCCTATTGGTGTGGTGACTCCTTGGATAGGGTTGACCCTGATTGGCGCGGTCGGAATGGCGGGACCACCGCTCGTGGGTGGCTCGTCCGGTGCCGTGGACAACGCAAGCGGCATGATCGCAGCGCTCGCCGCAGCCGAAGGGCTGCGGGAACGGACGGACGTGGGCGTGCTCATCACCGGGGCCGAGGAGTTCGGCATGGAGGGAGCCAGAGTCTGGGTGGCCGGCACGCGCAGGGCCGGCGTCTTCATAAACTTCGATGGCATAGATCATGTCGGGTCAATCAACATCATGGTACATGCGCGGCGCCATAACGCGGAGGTCGATTCCGGGCCAACCTTGCCGCAGCTCCTCCGTGCGCTACAAGAGCATGTCTCGGCCATCGGTCCACCCGTCAGGCGCTCGCGGTTACCGCTCGGCATCTTCGTTGACGGTTCGGTACTGGCGGCGGGCGGAATGGACGGAATCACACTGAGCCGCGGAGATTGGTCGACGTTGGGCGTCGTACACACTGCAAGAGACACACCGGAGCGAACGAGCCACGAGTCGGCGGTCGCCGTCGGGAAGGCGGTGGCGCGCGCCGCCGCCGGCCTGTTGAGTTGACGCATCTGAGTGCTCGCTCTACCTTTCCTCAAAGGATGCTCCGACGGGAACCCGGCGGGGCTTTTTTTTGCGCACCGTCGGTGTCGGGGCGCCAGTAGCCGTCGGACTTTCCGGCGCAGGAAGCTGGTGGATCGCCATCGTCGGTCGTCCTTCATGACGGAGGATGAAGAAAGTGTTCGGGCCGAAGCGCTATTGTATCGTTGTGGTCGGCGCCCAGTGGGGCGACGAGGGGAAGGGCAAGATTGTCGATGTGCTCGCGGAGCGGGCCGATCTCGTCGTCCGGTATCAGGGAGGCGCGAATGCCGGACACACGGTTGTTATCGGCGATGACGAGTTCATCCTCCATCAGATACCGTCCGGTATCCTCCATCCCGAAACACGCTGCATCATCGGAAACGGCGTCGTACTCGATCCGGAAACGCTCGTTCAGGAGATGGACGACCTGGCGGCCCGCGGTGTCGATGTGGCCGGCCGATTGACTGTTTCCGATCGAGCGCACCTCGTCCTCCCCTACCACAAACTGCTCGACGCCGCATCGGAGAGACGCCAAAAGATCGGCACCACCGGGAGAGGAATCGGGCCCGCCTACGAGGACAAGATCGGCCGCCGCGGTGTGCGGGCGGGGGATTTGCGTTCGATGGACCGGTTGCGGGAGCAACTGGAGGTCGGGGTGGCCCGTGTGAACGGTCAACTCGAGTTGATGGGGGTGGAGGAACGCGCGTCGTCGGCCGATCACGTCGCGTTGCTGGAGCGGTTGGCGCCGCGGTTGGTTCCGATGTTGGCAGACACGGGTCTGGCAACATTCGTCGCCCTGAACGAAGGGCAACGTGTCCTGCTCGAGGGCGCGCAGGGTGCTCAGCTGGATGTCGACCACGGCACGTATCCGTTCGTCACCTCCTCCAACACGACGGCGGGAGGTGCCGCGGTTGGAGCGGGCATCGGCCCCTCGAAGATCGATGCGGTCTTGGGTGTGGTCAAAGCGTATACCACGCGAGTGGGAAACGGTCCCTTGCCGACGGAAGCTGACGATGCGGAGTCGGAGACCCTGCGGAGGCTGGGAGAGGAATTTGGTGCGACAACGGGTCGCCCGCGTCGGTGCGGCTGGTTCGATGGCGTCGTCGTACGCTACGCGGCTCGGGTCAACGGATTGACCGATCTGGCCGTGACGAAGCTCGATGTACTCGACACTCTTCCACGGCTCCGCGTGTGTGTCGGGTACAAACTCGACGGCGATGTGATCGAGGAGATGCCGTCTGACGCGGAAACACTCGAACAGGCGCACCCCGTGTACGAGTGGCTCGATGGATGGCGTCAGCCGACGACGGACTGCCGGAGGATGGCTGATCTCCCACCGCAGGCTCGCGCCTATCTCGATCGCATACAGGATCTCGTGGGGGTGCCCATCACCTACGTGAGCGTGGGTACCAGACGGGACCAAATCATAGGGCCGCAATGAAAAAGCGGAGCGACCCAGCGGGTCTGCTCCGGATTGTTCACCGTCCGCCGCCCCGTGGCGGTAACGGGGCGATTAGATCATTCCGGCCAGTTTGGATCCCGCAGCTCTCAAGCGCGAACGCGTGGGAGGCTCGCGGCGATACGAGTAGTAGGTGTATTGCGGATCCTTCTTGTGACTGACCCCATTGAGCACCGCCCCGGCTATGCGGGCGTTTACGCGGCGCAGCTGGTCCAGTGCCCGCTGGGCCGCGTGTTCTTCGGTGTCACCGCTTCGCAGCACGAGGATGGTGGCGTCCGCGTTGGTGGCAACGACCGCAGCGTCCGTAACCGGTATCGTCGGCGGCGTGTCTATGATCATGTACTCGTAATCATGACGCAGCTCCGCGATCAGCGCCCCCATCGCGGACGACCCGAGCAACTCGGAGGGATTCGGCGGGGTGGAACCAGCCGGCAGCAGGTCTAGCTCCTGCGCCACGTCCGTGCGAATCGCCTCGGCGGCCGTGACTCCCCCGATCAGTACATCGGTGAGTCCCGGTTCTTGCATCAGGCCGAAAGCGCGGTGTGTCGTCGGCCGCCTCAGGTCGCCGTCGATTATTATGGTGCGCCGCCCTGCTTGGGCCAACGTTACCGCGAGGTTCACGGCGGTTGTCGACTTCCCCTCGCGGGGACCAGGACTCGTCACCGCGATGTACTGCAGCGGTTTCTCCGCTCCCACAAACGTCACGTTGGTCCGCAACGTGCGATAGGACTCCACGGCGGGTTCGTCGAAATCCAAATGATCGATCCTGACCACGCGCGCGCGGCGGCCGTTGGATGACGGGGTGAGCTTGGCATCCTGAGGTATGGTTCCCAGCACCGGAATCCCAAGAATTCGCTCGATGTCTGACGAACTCTTCACCGTCTGATCGAGGTATTCGAGGAAAAACGCTCCCGCCATTCCCAACATCAGCCCTACCAACAGGCCGAGGATGACGCGCTGGCGAACGCCGCTTCCGATCCGGAATGCCGGCGAGGCGCTGTCTAGTATCTGGATGTAGGGAGAGATCGTCGCTTCCTGCATCCGCGCCACTTGGTACTGGTTCAGCAGGTACCGGTGCATCTCGTTGAGGATGGTGGACTCGAGATTCAGCTGCCCCATACGGGTCTCCATACCGGGAAAGCTGGCCAGCTGCTCGCGTTGGGTCGCGATCTCCGCGTCCAGGGCGGTCACCCGTGCCTGGATGCTTCGGATCGTCGCATCTACGGCACCCTGCAACGCCGCGTGGCCCTGACGAATGCGCTCGTCGATGCCGCTCACCTCCGGGTTGCTCTCGCGAAGTCCCAAGGCCCCGGCCGTGAGTTCGCGGCGGCTCTCGTACAACTCGAGCAAGCCCCGGATCTGAAAGCTCAGGGCGGTGTTGTTGGCGATATTGGATATGGCGGCGAGTCGGTTGAGTGTTTCGACTCCGATGCTGTCCGACGCCTCCATGGCGTCCTCGATGGTGGCGATTTGTACCAACGCGAGCTGGCGGTCTTCCTCGAAACTCCGAATCGTTTGCACCATGGCGGCCTGTTGAGCCGAAAGGTCGGTGATCTCCTGTCCCTCCTTGAAGCCTTGTAGGTCGCGCAGACTTTGCTGCAACGCCTGTTCCGAAATCGCCAGCTGCTGCTGGATGTATTCGCGCCGGGACCCCAAGGCACCGCGCGCCCTCACCACCCCCAGGTTGCGCAACTGCACCGCCGCGTTGTTGAGTATCAATGGCACCAGCGTCTGATCCGTACCGGTAAACAAGATGTCGACCACGTTGGTTGACGGGCGGACTCGGTACGACAGCCCGCCTGTTACGAACGACGCTGCCACGGCCGGCGACAGAATGCTGAACTCGACCTCGAGGGGTGAGGGTTGCGGCAAGACGAAGAACGAAAAACCCGGGCCGACAACCGGGTCCTCGAGGGTGCCCTGGGCGATGACCGTACCCTGCTCATCCCGCAACTCGTGGCCCCCCGCCCCGACGGCCAGGTGGAAGCTTCCCGGTACCAGCACCGCGGTGTCGAGCGTCAGCCCGGTCATGAGCCGGTCGCGGAACACTGTGGGGTCGCCCAACCTCAGCTGGAGATTCAGCGCGTTCACCACCTCCTTCGCGAGGCCCTGGGTGGTGAGGATGAGGGCCTCCGAGAGGATCGGGTCGGTCCGCAGTGCCATTTCGTCGATGTCGATGTCGTCGAGTCGCGAGAAGACCTGCTTCGACGACGAGATCTGCACGGTAAGCTTGGACTGGTACTGGACGATCGCATTCCGGCCCGAGAAGTACGCCCCGCCGCCCACCAAACCCGCCAGAAGCACCACAAGCACCCAGTGGCGCAGCACCACAGACGAGAGATCCTTGAGGTGGATCTCCCGTTGGGCTAGCCTCGGGACGGCCTGGGGTGGGCCTGCCGCAGTTGGCTGGTCGTTCACTGTTGCGTTCGCCTCTTCCGCTCCCTCACTGGTTCCGGGTGTGGGCACCGCCTCGCAGTGCCAGCGGGGCACACCCCGCCTCGAAACCATCCAAGGGAGCAATTTCCGTGCCCACCGGGGTTCCAGTCCAAGATAGACCCGGAGAGATGGTTCGGTAACTCTTCTTGAAAACCGGAACGCCCCATTCATGTGCTGGGGCATCCCATTGCCGCGCATCCCTCGCGTGCAATTTCCGTCTGAGTCTCGATCGCGTAAACATAGTATTCCGGTTGAAATTCTGCAAGTTGTTATGTCTCATAGATTTAGCTTCCAGGCGACGATGAGACTCGGCCCCTCATTAGGGGCTGGTCGCCCGCGTCCGCGGCAGGTGTGGTCTGGGTGGCCCACTTCCGTCGCACGCGCAACCGGCACCGATAGGCCTCCGAGCGCCTGACGCTGCAGGCCGATGGCCCGCCGGTGTCTCCCAAAGCGTCGGCTGCGGCAATTTGGGAGACCCATTGGGATCAGCACGGATGTTTCGTTGGCCCTGCCGGCCCTCGGAACCGACCGTTTTCCCTCCCGGCTTCGCCACGAACCTTGCTTGCTGCCTTGTTGGCCCCCGTCTATCTTGCTCCCAGTTCTTGCCCGACGACGGGCGCATGGCCCGTCACTCGCACCGACGGTGATTTCCGCTAGCTATGGAAAAACTCGTTTCGCTCGCCAAGCGGCGGGGGTTTGTCTTTCAGTCATCCGAGATCTACGGAGGGCTTGGCTCCGTGTGGGACTACGGGCCGCTCGGTGTGGAGCTGAAGAAGAATCTCACCGATCGGTGGTGGCAGACGATGGTCCATCGCCGGGACGACATCGAGGGAGTGGAGGCTGCGATCTTGATGCATCCCAAAGTGTGGGAGGCGTCGGGCCACGTGGCGGGTTTCACGGATCCGCTGGTGGACTGTAAGCAGTGCAAGAACCGGTTCCGCGCCGACGACGACCGAATCAAGGGAACGCCGGGAGAAGAGGACGCCCAGTGTCCCGAATGCGGGAGTAGGGGCACGCTAACCTTGCCCCGAACGTTCAATCTCATGTTCAAGACCTTCATGGGTCCTGTGGAGGATGCGGCGGCACCGATCTATCTCCGTCCGGAAACCGCTCAAGGGTCGTATGTGAACTACTTGAATGTGCAGCAATCCGCGCGGCAGAAAATTCCCTTTGGCATCGCTCAGGTTGGGAAGGCTTTTCGCAACGAGATCACGCCCGGGAACTTCATCTTCCGGACGCGCGAATTCGAGCAGATGGAGATGCAGTTCTTCGTCAAGCCTGGGGACGACGAAGAGTGGTTCGAGTACTGGCGCGACGAGCGATTGCGGTGGCACCGTGAGCTGGGATTGGACACCGCCAAGTTGCGTTTCCATGCTCATGGGCCCGACGAGCTTGCGCACTATGCCAAGCGCGCGGAGGATCTCGAGTACGAATTTCCGTTCGGCTGGCAGGAACTCGAAGGTATTCATAACCGTGGCGACTACGATCTATCTCGCCATCAGGAATTTTCGGGCAAGAAGCTGCAGTACCTGGATCCCGTAACCAACGAACGGTTCGTGCCGTTCGTCATTGAAACGGCGTTGGGGGTGGGGCGTTTGCTGCTGGCCGTCATGGCTGACGCGTATCGAGAGGAGGAAGTGGATGGCGCGACGCGCGTCGTGATGGGTTTCCATCCGACCCTTGCGCCCATCAAAGTCGGGGTGTTTCCGCTGGTGAAGAAGGACGGCATGCCTGAACTGGCCCGCAACGTTTACGACGGCGTGAGGAAGCGGTTTCGCGCGTTCTACGATGAGAAGGGGGCCATCGGGCGGCGTTATCGCCGGCAAGACGAGGCTGGCACCCCGTTTGGTGTCACGATCGACGGCGAATCTGTGGCCGAGGGCACGGTTACGGTGCGTGACCGGGATACGCTGCAGCAGGACCGCATCGCGGTGGATCAGCTCGCGAGCTACTTGACGGACCGCCTGCAGCCGTGAACGTCGGGAACCGAAGGGAGAGAGTGTGACAGCCAAGCCCGAATCATTTTCGTCCCGCTGGGTGATGATCCTCGCCATGCTCGGCATGGCGGTCGGCACCGGCAATATCTGGCGCTTTCCGCGCATAGCCGCGCAAAACGGCGGCGGAGAATTCCTGGTCGCGTGGGTCGCGTTCTTGTTTCTGTGGTCGATTCCACTGATTCTCGTCGAGTTTGGGATGGGTCGCCAGACGCGATCGGGCCCAGTCAAGGCTTTCATCATGATGATGGGGCCCAAGTGGGCGTGGATGGGTGCGTTTGTCGCCTTTGTAGCCACCGCAATCATGTTCTATTACTCGGTGGTGGCGGGTTGGACCATCCGGTACCTCATCGCCTCCGTGCTCGGAGAAGTGCCGGGCGAAACGCCGGGCGCGTTCTGGAACACGTACGTGTCTTCGTCGTGGCCGATTCTTACGCACGGCGTGGCGATGGGATTGGGTGTATGGGTTGTGTCGCGTGGTGTGGGGGCGATCGGAAAGGTTGCCAAGGTACTCATGCCGTCGCTCCTCGTGCTCATCGTGATCTTGGCGGTTCGCGCGGTAACCCTGCCTGGAGCGTCGGACGGGCTGAGCTATCTTTTTTCGGTCGATTGGAGTGCCCTGGGGAACCCGCGCTTGTGGGTGGCGGCACTGACCCAAAATGCTTGGGACACCGGTGCGGGGTGGGGCCTGGTGTTGTGCTACGCCGCGTACCTGCGCGAGCGCGAGGACACCGTGCTCAACGCTTTCATCATTCCTACGGCGAACAATATTATTTCCCTCCTTGCGGGCATCATGGTCCTGTGCACGGTGTTTTCGGTCGTGCCGGGACTGGTGTCGGACTTCGCGGCGGATCCGACTGCGCTGGCCGCCTACCCCACCTTGGAGGCGGCCATTCAGTCGGGCGAGCGGCTGTCGCCCGATCTGCTTCAGCAAACCATCTTTGCGGCGGGAAACGAGGGATTGACCTTCGTGTGGATGCCCCAGCTGTTTGCGTCGTTGCCAGCAGGACGCTTCCTGATGGTGCTTTTCTTCCTCGCCCTTGCCTTCGCCGCGTTTACCAGTCTGATGGCGATGATCGAACTGGCGACTCGCGTCTTCGTCGACGCCGGGGTGGAGCGTGGTCGTGCGATTCGTATGGTGGGCGTCGCGGGATTCCTGCTCGGTCTTCCCTCCGCCATCTTCAATCCGTTTCTGCAGAACCAGGACTGGGTGTGGGCTGTGGCGCTGATGGTGTCCGGCTTGTTTTTTGCGATTGCTATCATCACATCAGGCGTACGGCGTTTTCGCGAGACTCAGTTGAATCACGAAGATTCGGATTTCCATGTGGGACGATGGTGGGAGATCGTGATTTCGGTCTTGGTCCCGCTACAAGCGCTGATCCTCATGGGATGGCTCCTCGTCGATTCAGCCAAGGCGTCGGATGATTGGCTGCATCCCTTCCGAGTGTACAACGTGGGCACCGTGCTCGCGCAATTCGCGGTCGTGTTGGGTGCGCTGCTGTTGTTGAATCGGTGGATTGCGTCGCGGACCATGGCATCGGACGCGGGTTAAGGGGTCAGGTTTCAGGGCCTCTGGGGACGTGTTATCGTTTAATGGCGCTAGGCTGCTCGAAGCCGGCGCGCATTGAGATCGGATCACGACGTTATGGTTCACGAAATGACCACCACTCTCTCCGGCGCTGAGGTAATCAGCCGGGCGAAAACGTTCTTTGCTGAGCGCGTGCCGCAGTACGGCACTTTTTTGGAGCGTGAGAGTGCGGTCCACGCCACCTTCCGCGGTCAAGGGGGAGAGGAGATCGCCATCGCGGTGATTGCTTCGGGCGATACCACCCGCATCCGGGCATCGACGCTGCTGTTTGACCAGGCGATTGGGCGGTTTTTTTCGACCTTGCCTGCGGCGACGGATTTGTCACCATGAGCACCGAAGCCATCGGCGCCGTGCGGGTGTGGGTCATCGACATGTGGGACGCGGTCGAACTGCCGGTGACACCGGGTTACACGTTCGCTCAAGTGAAGTCGGCAAGCTTGGAGGAGGCGACGGGGCGAAGGGTCGATCCCTCCGACTACGCCATCAAGTTTCGCGGCACAGTCGTCCCCGACGAGAGTGAGACGCTGGATGCGGCGGGAGTTCCGAATGGCGCTCCCATGATCGTTGTCCCGGCACGCCGTCGACCGGTGCGCTAGTCCGAGATCGTATCATTTCAGGGAACCGACGCTTACCCTCCGGGATGGCTGGTACCGCTGGGCCAGCGCCGTCCGTCAGCCGCCCTGGTCGCACCATCACCGGAGTGGCCGTGGGATTTCTCGTCTTGGACGGCGCGCTCCTGACCCTCGCCGGTATGTGGTTGGGGCGGGTGGGTTTGGTGTTGTGGGGAGTCGGCTTTGGCGCTGCGGCGGTGGCCGTGGTCTTCTACTGGCGCCGCTACCTGGGGCAGCTCAGCGCATTGGGTGTGGGGTTGGACGATCGGTTTCGAGAAGTGCAGGAACTCGAGGCCGACCTCGGGCGCAGTAGCGGACCTTACCGGGTGCCTTCTCGATGTCGGTTCGCGTAATCACCCATCCCTCCTCCCTCGATCACGACACCGGTCGCGGTCATCCGGAATCTCCGGCCAGAATCACCGCGATCGTGGAGGAACTCCGCAGCAACAAATACGCAGGGGTGGTGAGCTGGTCGGAGGCGCGGCCGGCGGTTGCCGATGAGCTGGAGCGCGTTCATCCTCGCGAATATCTTGAGCGGCTCGAAGCGATGGCCAAACGCGGTGGTGGGATGGTCGACGGCGACACGTTCTTGAGCGCCGCAAGCTTCGAGGCTGCCCGTCATGCGGCTGGTGCCGCGGTCGAGACCGCACTGAGCGCGTGCGAAGGGGAAGCCTGTTTTGCCGTCATCCGACCCCCGGGGCACCACGCCACGGCGGAGACCGCGATGGGCTTCTGCCTCATCAACAACGTCGTAGTCGCCGCTCGGTCGGCGCTCGAGGACGGCGGCGCCGGCCGCGTGTTGATCGTTGACTGGGATGTCCATCACGGAAACGGCACTCAGGATCTCGTCGATCGTGATTCTCGCATTCGCTACGTGTCGCTGCACCAGTGGCCGTTGTACCCGGGAACTGGTCGCGCCGACGAGCGAGGGGTTGGCAACGTGTTCAACGTCCCGCGTGCACCGGGGCTCCCGCGTGAGACGTACGTCGCGGATCTCAACGAAGCAGTGAGTCGGGCCACGGACGGCTGGATGCCAGACCTCCTCCTCATCTCCGCCGGTTTTGATGCAATGGCGGGCGACCCGCTCGCAGGATTCACCCTCGAACCCGAGGATTATGCGACGTGGGTGCGGGAATGGCGGCAAATCGGGTGTCGCATGGGAGCCGTGCTGGAGGGTGGGTATGCTCCCGACCGCATCCGGCTAGCCGCAGGCGAAACGGTGTGTGCGTTGGCCGGGTAGGCGGCGTGCGCGAGCGACTGGGGTGGGTGGTCGGGCGAGGTAGATTGCATTCCAGTACGGGCCCCTTGGCCCTGGCACCTACGACCTGAGCCCCGACACTTGGCAGCCAACCCGACCCTCCCGACCACCTGTTCCGTAGCCCTACCGGTTCCGGTCGATGCGCCTTACAGCTACAGCATTCCCACCGGACTGGCGGACCGCGTAACCGCTGGTGCGCGCGTCGTCGTTCCCGTGCGTTCCAGAACGATGGTTGGGATCGTGTTAGCGGTGGAGAACGGCGAGCCCGATGGTCTCAAGCCGGTGTTTCTGGCGCCGGACGCAGCACCCATGTTGCCGCCCTCGCTTCTTTCGCTCGCCCGCTGGATGTCGAGCTACTATGCGGCACCCATCGGCCTCACGCTCAAGGCCATGCTTCCCGGCGCGCTGTGGGGCTCTTCACGGTTGGTGGCGACGTTGCGAGACATTGCGGCGGCGACCGGCGTTGTCGGTGGGACGCTGGTGGAGGCGCTCGAGCGCGCCGGTGGGAAGGCGTCTGCCACCGCGTTGGCACGGCGTTTGAAGCGTCCCGTGTGGAGCGTTCTCCAGCGTCTGTCCCGCTCGGGAGCGGTGGAGCTGCATGTGGTCGCCACCTCGGTTGGGCCCGCACCAGGCGCCGAGCCGGTGGTACGTCTCACCGAGACCCTCGGGTCGTTGGGGCAACGAGACCGCATGTTCGGCCGGGCGAGACGCCAGCGAGAGGCGTATGACACGCTGGACGCCCTCGGCGGAGAGATTACGCTGCGTCGCATGATTTCGGAGCTAGGATTCTCGCGCGGAACCGTTCGGGGGCTGATCGATCGGGGTGTCGCACAAATAGAGGAGCGCGAGCGGTTACGGGATCCGTTCGAAAACCTGAGTACGGCCCCGCCAACGCAGCCGACCCCAGAACAAGCCGAGGCCATACGCACCATCCGAGACGTACCCGCTGGTGGCGCGGTCGTGCTATTTGGTGTCACCGGAAGTGGTAAGACGCTCGTGTATCTCGAAGTGCTGCGTGAGGAAGTCGAGCGGGGTCGCGGGGCCATCGTACTCGTCCCGGAGATTGCCCTGACCCCGCAAACCATCGCGCGGGTTCGTGGGGTGTTCGGAGATACGGTAGCGGTGCTGCACAGCGGGTTGTCCGATGGCGAGCGCGCCGACGCATGGCGCGCCTTGGTACAAGGTCAACGCCGGGTGGTGGTGGGGGCTCGCTCCGCCGTGTTCGCACCGGTCCGGGATCTCGCGGTCATCGTGATCGACGAGGAACACGACGGGAGCTACAAGCACGGTGAGCTGCCGCGCTACCACGCGCGCACGGTGGCGCTGCGGCGCGCCAAGTTAGAAGGAGCTCGGGTGATCCTCGGAAGTGCCACGCCATCGATGGAAACCTGGGCGGCGCGCGAGCGCATCGCGGTCGTTTCGTTACCGCACCGCGTGACCCAACAGCCGTTACCACCCGTCACGCTGATCGACATGCGTTCCGAGAAGCAGGTGCGGGGCAGCGGACCGGTCCCGTGGTCTGAAGTGCTCGACGCCGCCGTGCATGCGGCGCTCACGGCCAAAGAGCAAGTCATCTTGCTCCTGAACCGGCGGGGTTTCGCGCACTTTCTCCAGTGCGTTTCGTGCGGACAAGTGTCCGAGTGCCCTTCGTGCAGCATCGCGCTTACCGTGCATCGAACACCAGCGCGGTTGCGGTGTCACTATTGCGGATTCGACCGCACGGTGCCGGATGAGTGCGGTCAGTGCGGTGGGCAGACGCACCGCGGACGGGGGGCGGGAACCCAACTTCTCGAGCGGTGGCTGGCCGAGCGGTTTCCCGACGCGCGGCTTGCTCGGATGGATGCGGACACCACGGCAACGAAGTGGTCCCACCAGCGGATCCTGGATGATTTCGGACGACGTGAGGTGGATCTGTTGTTCGGCACTCAAATGATCGCGAAGGGGTTGGATTTCCCGGGCGTAACCCTGGTTGGTGTGATCGATGCCGATACGAGCCTGTACCTGCCGGATTTTCGTGCCGCCGAGCGCACGTTTCAGCTGGTCGCTCAAGTGGCGGGCCGCGCCGGACGAGGGCCGGCTGGCGGGCAGGTGTTGGTACAGACGCGGGTCCCCACGCATTATGCGCTGCGGGCCGCCGCGCGGCACGATTTCGTAGGATTCGCCGAGCGCGAGCTCCGAGAGCGCGAAACGCCGCCATATCCACCGCACCGAGCCTTGGTCAACGTGGGTGTGAGCGGCACTTCGGAGAAACAGGTCGCTGCCGCTATGGGCGACGTGGCCGATTGGCTCAAGGCGCTGATTGCCGAAGCGGATCTCGCAGCGGAGGTTGTTGGCCCTGCCCCCGCGCCGCTGGCCCGGATAAAAGGGCGGTGGCGGTGGCACGCCATTGTGCGATGCGAGGATCCTCGGTTGCTGGGCCGCTTGCTGCGCTACGCGTCCCGTCGCGCCCCACATACCAAACGAGGGTCCGTGCGTGTGACGTTCGACCGGGATCCGGTTTCCCTCCTGTGACGATCGCCGGGTTGAAACAGATTCTCAACTCCGGTAACTTGGTTCCGTCGTTGGTGTTCGGCCTTCCAGGTTTCGCCGAACGATTCGTCTGATGGAGGGATTCCAATGAGTTTGCGTGCTCTCGCGATCGACGCTCCCTGATGGGCGCCCCACAGCGACCCATGGTGGGCGTGCCTGCGGTCACTCCGGGTCTGGGTTTGGGCTGGACGAGAATCGCCGATGCGTTGGCAAAGGTCGTCTCACCGCCAGACATACGCAGAATTTGGATTTTCTCTCCCATGAGGCGCGACGGTCGTGAGTGGGGTACCGCGGTGATCGCAACGACGGCGGAGGGATGTCGTCTGGTGGTCTTCACGGCTAAGTACATGATCAACACTCGAGGAAAACGTCAGGGCCAGGGGCGGGTGGAAATCGCCGAGGTTGGCGAAGGGCCGACCGACGTCGTGCCCGACGTCGTGCACGGCGTGCACGATCGCGTGTCGGAGGGTGAGCCCGCCATCGAAATCGCCCCGGACCTCTGGTTCGCGCAGGAACATGACCAGCCCGCCGCCTAAGCTCGACGCCACGGAACTGATCGAGCGGTTCCGGCGCTACGTGCGAGATCACAGCCTGCCGCTCACGCACCAGCGCGAGGCGATCGCCTCGGCGTTGTTTTCCTCGACGGAACACTTGTCGGTGGAGGATCTCGAGGCGGTGCTGCGAGCCCGCAACCTGCACGTGGGCAAGGCCACCGTCTATCGCACGCTCGACTTGCTGGTCAAAGCCGGCCTCGTCATCGAGCACGACTTCGGCGAAGGATTCAGACGGTACGAGCCATGCAGCGCTACGAGCCACCATGAGCATCTCGTCTGTCTCGAGTGCGGCAAGGTCGTTGAGTTTGCCAACGAGCGGATCGAGCGAATGAAGGCGCTGATCGCAGACGAGCATGGGTTCCGACACCACCATCATCGGTTGGAGATCT
>JADFPO010000002.1:81595-83459 GCA_022562295.1 Gemmatimonadota bacterium | reverse complement strand
CAAGACACCCGCGGCTGCCCGCCCCGACTCCACCGCGTTCACGACGCCCCCCACCAACGCGTCGTAAGATCGGCTGGCTTCTTCACCTGCAATACCCACCAGATTATCGACAACTAACTTGTCTATCCTCGCGATGTCGAGATCCCGCACGGTTATTTCATCCGGCAAACCCACCTCGGTCAGGTTCACATCGGGTTTCAACCGGAGGCTGAAAGTTCTTGGCCCCGGCAGACATACCACACACGTCGTTGACTGATTTCGATGGGCGGCGAGCACACCTTCCGCTTCGTTCGCCGAGTCGAGCGGCGACACGTCGAATAGGTCGTCTGCAAACTCACGCAACGCGTTCTCATGGATCGATTCACCGTGGACCACCCGGTGCGTCGGCAGAACCACTAGGCCCGGGTCGCCGAGGGGAACGATCAAGGCGAGCGTGCTGCCGGCCGCCGGGTTTTCCGAGTGATAGGCACCCGCCGTCTCGTAGCGATGATGGCCGTCCGCTATGTAGAGTGCGTCGTCTCGGCCGGCGGCTTCTGTGAGCGAGTCCCCATCGGCTCCGGACACCCGCCACATGGACACCGCCACGCCTTCGAGATCCGCGCGCACATCTGGGTCGGAGGTGGTAACCGCACCGAGTTGCTCCTGCAATGCGCCGTCACGGTCCCGGGCCATCATCAGCAGCGCCTCGAACATTGCTCGAGTACTGCGCATCAGGGCTAGACGGTCTTCCTTGGGACCACGATGGGTCCGCTCGTGCGGTCGTACTCTCCCGCTGGTGTACGGTTCGACCGCCACCGCCGCGATGACGCCGGTCCGCACGTATGATCGGCCATCCGGAGCATCGAACTCCTGGCGCACCACATAGGCACTGGGCGAGTCATCCCGCACGAGGACGCCCTCCGCCCGCCACCCACTCAAAGTTGCCGCAGCCCGCTCGTACCGGTCATCGTCGCCATCCGGGAGAACGAGACGAACGATGTTGTGTCCGTTGCGCGCTTGGTAGACTGCCCGCTGTTGAGGTGAGATGACGTCGTAGGGCGGCGAGATCAGGTCACTCGTTCGGGAACCCTCCCGGTAACGCTCGCCTACGAATGTCGACACTAGAGGTGGGGGAGACGGGTCCGTCATGCCGACCTTTCAAGTGTTCCAGAAATGCACCATCTGTGCAGTTGGACATCGATTTTGGTGCAGGGAGCTTCAAGAAATCGAACGCCCAGCTCACCAAAAGGTACGCAGCCGACGGCCTGGTCGGGCGGCGGGTAGTCGCGGCTATCAACTTGCCGCCGCGCCGTGCACGCGGATCGCCCAATGGGCCTGCGAGACCGTGGGCGGCTCAGTATTCCGCCGCTTCCATGGCTTCCTCCAGCAGCGTTCGATACGACCTCAACCGCGCTTCGCTGATGTCGCCCCGGGTGGTGGCCGCCACAACGGCGCAGTCCGGTTCATGTAGGTGGCGACAATCGTCGAAGCGGCAACCCGAGATGAACGGCGAGAATTCGGGAAAGGCCGCACTCACTTCCGTTGGATCTACGGCCCACAACCCGATGTCACGAAGCCCCGGAGTGTCGACCACGAAACCGCCACCATCGAGCGGATGCATCTCCGCTGCCACCGTGGTATGTCTTCCTGAGCCGCTGCGACTCAGTTCGCCGGTCCGCAGCCGCAATCCCGGCTGCACCGCGTTGAGCAGGGCGGACTTTCCCACGCCGGTGGATCCAGTGAACAGCGAAACCTTCCCCACCAACTCGCGGCGCAACGCGTCGATTCCCACTTCGTCCGGCACGCTGGTCACGACCACCCCGTATCCCACATTGAGGTACGTCGCCGCCAGCGCGCGGGCGTCTTCGACGAGATCCGCCTTGTT
>JADFPO010000002.1:68850-81495 GCA_022562295.1 Gemmatimonadota bacterium | reverse complement strand
CCACCAACTCGCGGCGCAACGCGTCGATTCCCACTTCGTCCGGCACGCTGGTCACGACCACCCCGTATCCCACATTGAGGTACGTCGCCGCCAGCGCGCGGGCGTCTTCGACGAGATCCGCCTTGTTGACGACCACCAACACCGACAGTTGGCTTGCTTCAGCCACTACCACGAAACGATCCATTATCTGAGGGTTCCACCGTGGCCTTTCTGCCGAGCCCACGACCACGACCTGATCCACATTGGCGGCGACAAGCCGGATACCGCGAACTTTCCCCGGCGTTCGCCGCCGAAGCAGCGACCGCCGCTCGGCTACCTCCTCGATCGTTGCCGAGCCGTCCTGGTGAACCCCAACGGTCACTATGTCGCCCACCAGCACGCGATCGCCTTCGGTGCGCTTCAGTCGCCCACGTATGGAAGCCACGATCACGCCGTCCTCGTAGAAAACGCGATAGTCTCCGCCCACGAGCGAAAGCACGATTCCGCGTTGCCGAGTTACCAATCGGGAATCTCCTTCTTTCCCTCGATGAGCCGCTCGAGGTGCCCCTTCACTTCGTGAAGCGGCAGCTCATAGAGAGTCGCCTTGACCTCAGACCGCCGGTCGGCGTAAGCGAGATATGGCGTCTCCAAATGGCCCACCGGCTGGGCGCCGTCTGCAGACCATTTCACGAACAAGAGCGCCGCAGCGAAGCGCTTTGGGGCAGTCTCATCCTCCTCGATGTACACGTCCACCGAGTACGAGGCTCCGTCGGAACCTTCGAACGCCGGTGGGCGTTCATGTTTCTCGAAGTAACCACCGAGAAACGCGTCCGTGCTCATTTGGAGAACATGGCTTCCTTCAAGACGCTCATCGTGATGAAGGCAATGTTGGCGGGCCGTTCGGCCAACCGACGCATCAGGTACGGATACCACTGCGTTCCAAACGGTACATACACCCGCATGTTAAAGCCTTGACGACGCAACCGATCCTGCAGATCCCGTCGAACGCCGTACAACATTTGAAACTCGAACCGTTCGGAAGGAATCTGTTTTCGTTCGACGAATGCGAGAGTGTGGTCTATCAACACATCATCGTGAGTCGCGATGCCCGGATAGTTGCCACGTTCGACGAGGCGCTCGAGCAGCGTGGCAAACGACCGCGACACCTCGCCCCGATCCTGAAAAGCCACCTCCTTCGGTTCGGCATAGGCACCCTTGCAGAGACGGACTCGAGCCTGCATCTCGATGAGTTCATCTACATCTCCGGCCGATCGCCGCATATAGCTCTGAATCACGACTCCGGTGACATCGCCGAACTCGGGGTGCAGGCGCTCTGAGAACAATCGAAGGGTGCGCTCGGTGTACGTGGATCCCTCCATGTCGATGCGGACGAAAATGCCGTGCTGACGGGCGCTGGACAGCACGTCGCACATGTTGCGCACACAAACCTCCGAATCGATGTCGAGCCCCATCTGCGTGAGCTTGACGGAGACATTCGCGTCAAGCTGTGCGGCCGCGATCCGGTCAAGCACCCCGATGACCTCGTCCCGCGCACTCTCCGCTTGCCGCTCGTCGCAGACGCTCTCTCCGAGGAGATCCAAGCTGGCACTGATTCCGTGGGCGTTGAGGGAACGCACCGCGGCGATCGCTCCGTCGAGGGTCTCTCCGGCCACGAACCGAGCGGCGAGCTTTTTCGAAAAGCCGTGGCGTTTGATGAATTCGAACACGCCCTGCCGTTCGCTGAGCCACAGAAGCGTATTGCCAATCATGAAGCGTCGGACCGTCAGCCGTCGAGGTAAAACCGGGCGTTCGATTCGGCCATCCGGCTCAGCACCGGCGCCGGGACGAACCGCTCACCGTACGCTTGTTGGAGTCGCTCCAGCGTTCCCACCGCGCGCCCAGCCCCGATGTCGTCGAGCTGCCGTAACGGCCCGCCGCGAAACGGCGGATAACCGATTCCGAAAACCGCCCCGATGTCCCCGTCACGCGGCATCCGGACGACCTCTTCGTCCACCGCCCGCGCCGCTTCATTCAGGAGCGAGAACACCAAGCGCTTCTCGATGTCGGCCTTCGGCACCGGCCGCGGTTCAATGTCGAACACGTCGTACGCTGTCGAGTCGACTCCCTGCCGCTTGCCTTTTTCATAGCGGTAAAAACCCCTCCCGTTTTTTCGCCCAAGACACCCCCGCTCCACTAATCGCAACAGACCCGCCATCGGTGCCAACCGGTCACCGAAGGCGGCGTGCATCACGCGCGAGCCCTTCACCGCCACGTCGAGACCCACCTCATCCAACAACGTGATGGGCCCCACGGGAAAGCCGAAGCGCTTCATGCTTGCGTCGATGTCCTCGACCGACACTCCGTCCTGAACCAACCTGCCTGCCTCGTTGAGGTACGGCGCCAGGATACGGTTCACCCAAAAACCAGGCTGGTCACGCACCACGATGACGGTCTTGCCCATCCGCCTGCCGAACTCCACCGCAGTAACCGTTGCCCAGGGCGCCGTGTCCTCCGTGACGATCACTTCGAGCAATGGCATTTTCTCCACTGGCGAAAAGAAATGCATCCCGATCACGCGTTCGGGACGACGTAGGCCTTCGGCAATCCGTGCAATCGGTATCGTGCTGGTATTCGACGCGAGCACACAGTCGCTTCGCACTTGTGCCTCGAGGTCGCCGAACACTTGCCGCTTCACATCCAGGTCCTCGAACACGGCCTCGATCACGAGATCGGCTCGCGGGAACCCCGCCCAGTCAGTGCCGCCGGAGATCAGCGCGTCGAGGCGAGCGTGCTTGTGTTTGGTGAGACGTCGTCGCTTCAGGCGCGATCGGAGGATGGCACGCGCGGCATCCAACCCCGCTTTTACGCGCGCGATCTCCGTATCGCGGAACCGCACGTCGACACCGGCACGCAACACGGCCGTCCCTCCAATGCCGGCACCCATAAAACCGGACCCGACGAGCCCAACGTTGTTGACCTCGTGCGCCGAAACGGTTGCGCGGTCGACTCCGCGGTCTTTCTTGAGCGCCGTCGTTGCGAAGAATATCTGGACCAGCTTTCGCGACACGTCGCCGACAGCGAGTTCGCCGAAGAGCTGAGCCTCACGCGCGAGTCCAGCCGCGACGCCGCGCCTGAGCCCGTACGCTATAGCATCGAGGGCCGCGAGCGGGGCGGGGTAGTGTCCCCCGGTCTTCTTCATCACCTGCTTTGTGGCAGCCGAGAACACGACCTTGCGGCCCAGAGGAGTGCGGTCCAAGAGCAGCGAGAAGACACCGCCGCGGTTGCGTCTCGGCTTCCACCCGCCGGCCAGTTTTGCCGCGGCCTTGAACGCGACTTCCTCGAGCACAGCGGGGTGCACCAACTCGTCCACGATCCCCAGACGGTAGGCTCTTGTAGCCGGCACCGTCTTCCCCGCCAGGATGATGTCCAGCGCACCGCGAACGCCGATCAGCCTCGGAAGGCGCTGACACCCACCTGCCGCGGGGATGATACCGAGCTGCACTTCCGGTAGACCGATGGTCGTTTTGGGATGATCCGTGGCCACGCGATACGCGCAGGCCAGAGCGGCTTCCAGTCCCGCGCCCAGGCACGACCCGTGAATGGCCGCTACGACGGGTTTGTCCAGCTCTCCGAACTTGTTGACCAGCTCCTGCCCGCCCCGCACCAATTCCAGGGCTTCCTCGCTCGATTCGAGAGCCACGAAGGCATCGATGTCAGCACCGGCGATGAAGTTGTCTCGCTTGCCCGATAGGAACACCACGCCGCGTACCTTGCGGTCGCCGCGCAGGCGGTCGAGAAGTTGATGCAACTCGTGGCTGACGTCCGCCGTGATCTTGTTGACCGGCTCCCCGGGCAGATCGAACACCACCCTGGCGATCCCGTCCTGTACGTCCAGGGTGAACGCAGCCATAGATCAGCCGCGTTCCAATACCATGGCGAACCCCATACCACCCTGAGCGCACACCGAGATGAGACCGAATTGGACATCGCGTCGGACCATCTCGTTCGCCAGCGTCAAAGTGATGCGCCCACCGGTGGCACCGAAGGGGTGTCCCAGTGCGATGGACCCGCCCATCACATTCAGCGTATCCCTATCGACTTCACCGACCGCCTCCGGCCTTCCCAATTTCTCTTCAGCCCACTGCTTGGACTCGAACGCCTGAATATTGGAGAGCACCTGAGCCGCAAACGCCTCGTGCATCTCGACCAGACCCAACTCGCTCCAAGTTATGTTGGCGCGATGCAACGCTTTCGGAACAGCGTAAGCGGGACCCATGAGGAGTTGGTCGCCCGGATCGAGCGCCGCGACGGCGTACGAGCGGATATAGGCGAGCACCTCGTACCCGAGCGCCGTCGCCGCATCCTCACTCATCAGGAGAACCGCTGAGGCGCCGTCGGTGAGGGGGGACGAGTTTCCCGCGGTGACGGTTCCGTAACGCCGATCGAACGCGGGCCTGAGTTGAGCCAATCGATCGAGGGTGCTGTCCGCCCGCACACCATTATCCTGCTCAATCGGAGAACCGGCGGTCTGAAACACGGGTGCGATTTCTGCGACGATGCGGCCATCTTCCGTTCCGGCCGCGGCGAGCCGGTGACTGCGAAGCGCGAAGACGTCCTGATCCTCTCGGCTGATCGCGTTCTCTTTCGCCATCTTCTCGGCGGACTGCCCCATCGTCTCGCCGGTAGAGGGCTCTGCGATTGCCGGTGACACGGGTATCAGATCCCGCGGCCTCACACCGGCGATGAGTTTTACGCGTTGTGTGAGACTCTTTGCCTTGTTGAGACCGACCAGTGTGTCGCTTAAACGCTGGGAATGGAGGATGGGAACGTGCGACAAACTCTCGGCCCCACCGGCGATGACCACGTCGGCGTAGCCCTGGCTGATTTGGTCCGCTCCCTGCGCAATGGCGGAGTTGGCCGAGGCACACGCCCGATTGACGGACGCTGCCGGCACGGACGCCGGAAATTGCGGCAACAAACTGACTTCTCGCGCGAGGTTGGGCGTCAGCGGACTGGCGACGACCTGGCCGAAGTACATCTCATCGACCACCCCGCCGTCCAGGTTCATCCGATGAACCAGTTCGACGGTAGCACGCCTGGCCAAATCGACCGCCGTTATGTTCTTGAGCAGCGTGCCGGCCTTACAGAAGGGCGTGCGGCACCCTCCTATCACCGCAACGCGACGTGCGCTGTTCACCCGCAGGGCCCACGAAGGAGCGGAGGCGGCACTTGTGGCCTACGGCCTGACGGAAGCATCATTCGCGACGGAGCGCAACGACGCTGGAGACCGCCGCCGAGCGCGAATCCACCGCCTCGACAACCTCCCGGGCAAACAGAACCTCAAATGGTTGGACCAACGCGATGAGTTCACCCCGCTTCAACAGATGGTCATCCGAGCTTGGTCCCCATCCGAACTCGCGTTGATCCTCCAGAAAGGTTTCGTACAGGAAGTGACCACCCGGTCTAACCGCCCGCTTGAAATGTTCCATCCGCTGCCGATCGAGGTAGTTGAATCCCATGACGACGTCGAAGGATGCTTCGGGAAGGGGCAGGGTCTTGAGATCCGCGCACTTCCACACGACCGTAAGCCCCTTATCCGCGGCGATCAACCGACCGGTTTCCATCGCTTCCTCATTGGAATCGATCGCCACGACGTCCGCCCCCAGCTGGGAGGCGGCAATCGAGTGTCGCCCTTTCCCGCAACCGATGTCGAGCACCTGGTCACCGGGCTTGATGAACCCGGAATGCCAACTGAACCAGGTGCTGGGACGTCGGGCAGAACCCTGATCTGACGTGGCCGTAGACTCCCCCTTTTCTCAGGCTACGCGTACCGAGAACCTTGCCGCGATGGCCACCGATCCGGTGGATCTCCTAGTCATCGGAGCCGGAATCAACGGGGCCGGGATCGCCCGCGATGCGGCGATGCGCGGCATCCGCACCGCCGTCATCGACAAGGGGGATTTCGGTGGCGGTACGAGCAGCCGATCCTCTCGCCTCATTCACGGCGGTCTGCGATATCTGGAGATGGGTCACTTCCGCCTCGTGTTCGAATCGAGCCGCGAGCGGCGCACCCTCTTGCGTATCGCACCTCATCTGGTGTGGCCCAGGTCCTTCATTTTTCCGGTTCATAAGGGCAGCCGGGTTCCACGGTGGAAGCTCGCGGCAGGGCTGACCCTCTACGACCTGCTTGCCCTCTTCCGCAATGTGCGTAGGCACCGGATGCTCAGCAAGAAACAAATCCTCCGCGCCGAACCTAACCTCCGCAGCCGCGGTCTGCTTGGCGGCGCGCGCTATTATGACGCTCAGTGCGACGATGCTCGACTGACGCTCGCCAACATCAAGAGCGCGCACGCTCACGGGGCGCTCGCGGCGAACTACGTACTCGTCAACGACTTCGACCCAGCAGACGGCACCGTTCACCGCGTCCGAGCCACCGACTTGGTCAACAATTCAAGTTACACAATTCGCGCACGATTCGTTGTCAACGCTACGGGGCCGTGGTCGGACAAATTGCGCGCCAAGGACAACGCAGCCGCCGCCCCCGTATTGCGACGAACCAAGGGAGTGCACGTCACCGTAGACCGTCGTCGGCTCGGTAACAACGAGGCCGTCGCACTGACCTCGCCGATCGATGGGCGTGTCATGTTCGTAATCCCATGGGGCGACCTGACCTATATCGGAACCACGGACACCGACGATCTGGTCGACCCAGAGGACGCGCACGCCACCGCCGACGACGTGATATACCTTCTCCGGTCGGCCAACGCCTATTACCCCGATGCCCGTCTCCAACCGGATGACGTGATTTCTACCTGGGCGGGAATTCGCCCTCTGATCGCTCCCCGGAAAGCCACGGATCCAAGCGCGGTTTCCCGAGAACACCGCATCATCGAGAGCGATTCGGGCATCATCTCGGTCGTAGGTGGAAAACTCACCACCTTTCGCGCCATGGCCGCCGAGGTAGTCGACGTCGTGGCCGAAAAATTACGCAAGCTCGACGGCCGCTCCGTACCCAACAAAGCGGGCACCGATTCAGAGCCGCTGCCGGGTGGGGATGTCCAAGACCTCAGTGTTCTCGTGCAGCACGTGGTGGGAGAGGGGCTCACCGTTCAGACCGCCGAGCACCTCGTTCGGGCGTACGGCTCCGAGACGGCGGCAGTGCTCAACCTCGCTCTGGCAGATCCCACACTCGCGGAACCGGTGGTACCAGGTCACCCGGCGATCCGAGCCGAACTGATCCACGCCATGCGACGGGAGATGGCCGTCACCCTATCCGATCTTCTGATCAGACGGACACACATCTTCTGGGAGGTGTTGGGCCACGCGGTGCCGGAGACGCCGGGAATCGTCGATTTGGTCGGGGAGGAGCTGGGATGGGACGGAAGCCGCAAGGCGAGCGAACTCAGCTCGTACCTCAAAGAAATCCAGGACACCATGGCGTTCCGGGACGACCTGCAAAATGGCTTTCCCCGCACCACACCGGGGCCGGGACCGCGGAGTGAGGTTCCACCCCGGCGGGAGCATTAGATTGTACGGGCTTGGAGAAGGAGGGTGACCGTGCCAGGCCTAGCCGAATCGCTCGAAGCCCGGGGCGGCAAGGAAAAACCGGCCCGAACCCAGCACTGATCCGGGAACGATGGAACGGGCCAGTTGGAAGAGGCTTACGGGGGCTTTGGTCATCCGAGCCGTCGTCAACCCTCGCCTGGCCATGGACCTGGTCCGCTTGGCTTGGGCGTTCCGCGCCCGGGGTTGGCACCGGCAGCCCCCGTTTCTCCCGATTCCGCCCTCAGAATACGTCCGGTGGCGAATGTACACGGCCTACGGCGACGAAGACGCGGTCCCGCCCCTGGGTGATGTCATCCGATTTGCACGCTGGCGCCGCGAGGTTATGCGTTTGTGACCCCGGAGCGTCGGGCGGCCCTCGTGAAAGACCGAGCTCGCGCCCTCGGTTTCGAGAGCTGCGGGGTAACCGACCTGTCGCCACCCCCTCACGCGGAGCAATTGACAACCTGGCTCGCCACGGGCATGGCTGGGACGATGACCTACATGCATCGTCAAGCGGGGCTCCGCCGAGAACCGGAGCGAATAGTGCCCGGAGCAACCCGAGTCGTGGTCGTGACCCGAAATCACTACGTGCCCGATCCTCCACCCCCCCACAGGTCAGGGAGGGGATTGGTCGCCAAGTACGCGCGCGGGAAAGATTACCACGATGCACTTCGGGCGCCCTTGCAAGAGCTTGCCCAGGAGATCGAGCGATTGGGGGAGTCGGAAACCATTGCGCGCGTGTTTATCGACGCGGGCCCCGTTCCCGAAAGAGAACTCGCCCAGCGGGCGGGGCTGGGGTGGATCGGAAAAAACACGATGTTGATCGATCCCAAGGCTGGATCCTTCTGTTTCATCGGCTCGATCTTTACAGATGCCGATTTGGCTATCGACCTTCCCTTCGAGGCCGACCGATGCGGAACCTGTCGCAAGTGCCTCGACGCATGCCCGACGGACGCATTCCCGCAAGAGCGTGTGTTGGACAGCCGGCTTTGCATTTCTTACCTAACGATCGAGCACCGCGGAGAGATCGCCAGTTCACTCGCGGCACAGATGGGCCACCGGGTATTCGGTTGTGACATCTGTCAGGACGTATGCCCGTGGAACCAGAAATTCGCGACTGAGATCGGCGATGCTGCGCTGGAGCGGGATGCGGCACTCGCGGAGATCGATCTCCGCAAGATGAGCGATATTGCGGATGCCGAGTTCGATCGCTCGTACGGGTGGACCGCTCTGGAGCGGCCCGGAGCCACTGGGATGCGGCGAAATGCCCGCATCGCGGCGAGCAACGCGTTGGAGGAGTAGATTGTCTGACACCGTCACCGACCCAACCCTGCAAAAGCGTTTGTCAGAAATCAGGGAACGGTTGAAACACGACCTGTATAAGGTCGATCCCCACCGACGGCTCGTGGGCCGACCCGTGACACACAAAGTGATCGCGGGGCAGACGCTGGAGATTGTTTATAGGGAAGTGCCTCAAATTGACGAGGCCGAGGTATTGGGAGTCAAGCGTTTGATCGGTGAGGATTGTTTCTGCGGAGTCACGCCGAGCACGGCGGAAACACTGACGGTCAAATTCGTGGTTCCGCTGGGTCCGCGTTCCTGACCTCGGCTCACAATCCCGTGGGATGGTCTGCAAACTCCCAAGGGATGCCGAACCTTTCCTCGATGTGGGTCGCAAGCGCCTTGACGCCGAAAGTTTCCGTGGCGTAGTGCCCACCATAGATGACATTCACCCCGCCCTCTTCGGCATCGAAATAGGTGTGGTGTCCGCCTTCTCCCGTAATGAAGGTGTCGACCCCGGCAGCCCTGGCCTGCCCGATCATTGACCCGGCTCCACCGGTCACGATACCGACGCGCCGGACTCGAGCGGGACCGCCCGCGATGACCTGAGGAACGACTCCAAGCAGGTCCTGGATTCGGCTGACGAGCGCATCGAGCGGCATGGCGAGTTCACCGGCAACGCCTACGACGATACCATCGTATTCACCGAATGGCTCCGTCCCCGAGAGGCCCAGTGCCTCGGCAAACACGGCGTTGTTGCCGACCTCGGGGTGTCGGTCCAGCGGCAAGTGGGAGCTGTAGACGGCGATGTCGTTGGTGATGAGCTGTTTGATCCTCCTCCACTGCCGCCCGGCCACCGGTTGCGGTGCGCCCCAAAAAAGACCGTGGTGAACGACCAACAAGTCGGCTTGGGAAACGACGGCGGCGTCGATCGTCGCTTGACACGCGTCCACTGCTGCGACGATTCGCCCTACCGACCCGGAGTTTTCAACCTGCAGACCGTTCAGAGCACCGGGACCATCCTGAACGTCGGCGGTGGAAAGGTATTCGTCGAGATAGGCGACCAGGTCGAGGAGCGGAGCGGGGTTCGTCGCCCGAGCGCCGCCGTTCACCACGGCGACAACAGGGGCCAGCAACGATACATCATACCGACATCATCATGTCATTGATTGCGATCGGAAGCGCGAGTTCGGAAGGCCCACCGCCGGCGTATCGCGTAGTTTGACAGTGAGTTGAATGCGTCGACCTTAGGAAGCCCCACACCCGTGTGTCGATTCGATCAACGGCGCGGCATCCCAATGTGACGTATGGGCGGCTCGGGCCGAGGCTCCGGCGGGATGTCACCACCGGGCGGCGTTGCCTGTTGCCCCAACGCGACGGCATCTTCTCCGTCGCGCACCTCCGCGATGTCCGGTTGCGGCTGGTCGGCGGATTGGGCATCGGACACTTCCGATTTGACTGCCGCCACTTGGCGGCTTAGCGCCTTTGGGTCCTCCATCTTGAGGTGCCCGTTCACCTCCCCACCTTCCTGTAGCAGAATCCTCTTGGTCGTGATGTCTCCGTGAATTTGCGAGGTCGTTTGCACCTCGACCCGCTCGTCGGCGTAGATGGCTCCTCGCACCTGGCCACCGATGACGGCTTCGCGCGTCAGGATGTCTCCCTCTACCACTCCCCCCTTTGCCACCAACACCTGACGCTCGGCCCGAATACTCCCGACCACGACGCCCTCCACTTTCACGACGCCGGTGGTATCGAGTTGACCGGTGATCCGCATGCCTGCGGACACAACGGAAAGTCCGGCTTCCTTCCCGGAGTCGCTTCGATCGTTCCCAGAGTGCCTCGCCATCCCGTTACTCCTCCAGTGAGCTTGCGCGCGGATCCAACAAAAGGTCGCCCAAACGCTTTTCGAAATGCAAGTGCGGTGCGGTGGATCTCCCCGTGGTACCGGAGAGGGCGATCACCTGCCCGGCGTCGATCTGGTCGCCCGCCGCTACGAGTAGGCGTGATGCGTGGCCGTACATCGTGCGGAATCCGTTGGGGTGGTCGACGAGCACAAATAAGCCGTACTCCGGATCGAATCCTGCCTCCGCGACCCCGCCACCGCCCGCCGCCCTGATCGGGGTGCCGCGGGGAACGGCGATGTCGATCCCTGGATGGGGCTCGCGGCTGCTGCCGGGCAGCCCGAAGCCGCGCGTCACCACCCCGAATTCCAGAGAATCCAGCGGCCAATAGGTGGGATCCGATGGGCCCGTGGGACCGAACGGCGGGGCCACCCCGGGCACGCGGGCCTCGAGCGGAGCCACCACGACCAGCCGATCGGTTTCCTCTTCGAGTTCCGTCACCGGCTCGGGAACGATCTCAGCACCGAGCACCGTGCGGATTTGAGCGTACCTGGCTTCGAGTTCCCTGAGTGTCGTAGCGAGCTGAACCACCTGAGTGTTTTCCTCGGTGAGACGCTCGATCTGTCGGTTGAGTCTGGGCACCCGCGATGCCAACCTGGCCATCGGTGTATATAACGCCGCCGCTATCGCCACGAGAACGACGAACACGACCGCCCCGACCACCAACGTCTTGAATAACCAGGCCGGGAGACGATACAGCTGAGACTCGGGGTCGCCCTCCCGGTGGATGGCTATGGTAACCGTGCGGCGGTATAGACTCATCCGTCGAACGGGCTTCCCAGCACGAGTTCCAGAATGCGAGCGAGATCGTGGTTGGAGTAGAAGTTCATCGTGATCCTGCCGCTGCCTTTGCTCCGCATCGCGACGAACACGTCAGTTCCGAGCCGCGTGCGAAGGGCGTCCTCGACGCGGCGGATGTGCGCATCCTGCGGCGATTCGTTTCGGGTATAGCGTGGCCTCCGCTTCGCGGTCTTCTTCCCACGGGCGATCGCCTCGACTTCTCGTACCGATAGCCGGTCGGTGACGATACGTTCGGCCAAGAGCGGGATCGCGCGCTGGTCGGTTATTTGGAGTAGCGCCCGTGCGTGTCCGGACGACAACCTGCCGGTATGCACGAGGTCTTGGACACCTTCGGGTAGACGTAAGAGGCGCAGGGCGTTCGACACAGTCGATCGGTTCCGACCAACGAGTTCCCCAACATCCGATTGCAAAACGTCGAACTCCTCGATCATGCGCTGGTACCCGCGGGCTTCATCGATCGGTGAGAGCGCGTCGCGTTGCAGGTTTTCGACCAGCGACAAGGTCAACAGCGTCCGATCGTCTACATCGCGCACCACGGCGTCGATCCCATCCCAACCGAGAAGCCCCGCGGCACGCCAGCGGCGTTCGCCGGCAATGAGTTCGAACGTGTCTTCCCCGGCCCGTCGAACGATCACCGGTTGTAACAGTCCCGATTGATCGAGGGAGTTCTTCAGTTCTTCCAGTGCTTTCTCGTCGAAGCCATGGCGAGGCTGATAGGGGTTGGGACGGACGGCGTCGAGCCGTATGCGCGTAATCGAGCCGTCAGCTCTGGCCTCGGCGATAGTCGTGGGTCCTAGCAGCGCTTCCAGTCCGCGACCGAGCCGACTGCGGGGTTTGTCCGTCACGCTGGAACTCTCGAAGAGGTCTTGGCGCTTGTCTCGGCGGCGCTGCCGCTATCACACGAGCGCATGAACTCTTGTGCCAACGCCAAGTAACTCTTTGCTCCGACAGACTGCACATCGTACATCAGAATCGGCTTCCCAAAACTAGGCGCTTCTGCGAGGCGCACGTTGCGCGGCACCACGGTACGGAACACCTGGCCGCCAAAGTATTCCTTTGCCTCCGTCACTACCTGCTTCGACAAGTTGAGTCGTGCGTCGTACATCGTGAGGAGGACGCCCTTGATGGTCAAAGCCGG
>JADFPO010000002.1:66470-68751 GCA_022562295.1 Gemmatimonadota bacterium | reverse complement strand
ATTGAAGTTCTGCTGCACGAGTTTGATCGTGTTGAGCAATTGAGACAGGCCTTCCAGTGCGTAGTACTCGCACTGAATCGGGATCAGCACCGCGTCGGCGGCGGTGAGCATGTTGAGCGTGAGCAATCCGAGCGACGGCGGGCAGTCGATGAGTACAAAGTCGTACTCATCACGCACCGACCGCAGTGCATCTCGCATGGCCGTTTCACGACCGCGCTTGTTCACCAGCTCGATCTCCGCGCCGACCAAATCTTGCGTCGCCGGCGCAACATCCAGCGCGGGCAACGCCACCCTCCGTCTGATCACGTCGGCAAGACTTCGCTCGCCCATGAGGGCTTCATAGAGCGAGCAGTCGAGCGCGTGGCGATCGATGCCGATACCGCTCGTGGCATTGGCTTGGGGATCCGCGTCGATCAGCAGGGTCTTGCGTTCGGCGGCGGCCAGGGACGCCGACAGGTTCACCGCAGTGGTGGTCTTGCCGACGCCTCCCTTTTGGTTCGCGATTGCTACTACCAGTCCCATATAATTTTAAATTGTTTAATCGTAATAAGTTACGCAATACTTCGCGAACGACGATCCGTGAGGATTTTGCGAGGCATGGAACCAATATACCGGCCTAACACCCTGGAGTAAAGAATCTTGTGGCGTCGGTAGCACTGGTTCGGTGAGCCGGTGCGTCAGCTGGGTTCCACGTGAAACGTCATGGGGACGCGTCGATGTTTCACGTGAAACATCGGCCGGAGATCATCTGGTGTTACCGAAAACGGCGAATCGCAGAGTGGGAGACGGCCGGTTCGGATCGCCGACTGGTCGCGGTCCACATTCGGCGATTTTTCAGGCCGCGTGGCGGCGCTTCAACACCTCCAGAACCAAGTTCTGCAGATCGCTGGGCGATACTCCAGGAATTCTCCCCGCCTGAGCGAGCGACTCCGGTCGCACCCTGGCTAACTTCTGGCGAGCTTCCGTACTGAGGCTCTTCGCGCTACCGTAATCAAACGACGCCGGCAGCTCAAAACTGGCCAACTCCGCGAGCCTTTTCGCCGCCTTCCTTTCGCGAACAAGGTATCCCTCGTATTTCAGCTCAACCTGGGCACCCAGCCAACAATCCTCATCCACGTTGGGGGAATCGTGCTTGGAGCACGCGAACAGGTCTTTTAGGTTCGCGCGCGGTCTCTTCGCAAGCTCGCTAACTCGTTGGCTCATATCAATTTGAGCCTCACCAAGCGTTGCAAGATATGGGTTCACATCTTCCGGCGTGAGCCGGCACTCCAACGCGGCGGAAAGGATCTGCTCCTCTCCCGCGACCCGCTGCTCCAGCACTTTCACCTCCTCATCACGCAACATTCCCAACGCAGCTGCCAGCGGACCCATCCTCTTGAGGGCGTTGTCCTGGCGGAGTAGCAGTCTATACTCCGAACGAGAGGTGAAGAGACGATACGGTTCATCTACACCGCGGGTGACGAGATCGTCTATCAGGACGCCGATGTAGCCGTCGTCACGGCCGAGGATGATGGGATCTTGATCGCGCATCCGCCGTACCACGTTGATGCCGGCGAGAACCCCTTGGCCCGCTGCCTCCTCGTAACCCGTCGTGCCGTTGACCTGCCCGGCGAGGAACAGACCTTCGATGGCCTTAACCTCAAGCCACGCAGTGAGTTGCTGAGGCGGATAGTAGTCGTACTCAATGGCGTAGCCAACCCTCGTCATGCGAACTTTCTCGAGCCCAGGCACCGCCCTGAGGAAGGCCATTTGCACGTCCGGTGGTAGCGACGTGGACAACCCGTTCACGTACAACTCGCTGGTGTCGAGTCCTTCTGGCTCGAGAAAAATTTGGTGTCGGTCGGCATTCGGAAACTTGACGATCTTGTCCTCGATCGAGGGGCAGTACCGAGGGCCCCGACCGGCCAGCATTCCCCCGTACAGGGCTGATTCGCTCAGATGTCGCCGGATAATGTCCTTTACGGCCTCGCCTGCCCACGTTATCCAGCAAGGCACCTGAGCCGGACGGTCGGCCTTCTCGAACTGGCCGAACCGGTACGACGGAGATTCACCGTCCTGGCGCTCTAGCTTGGCGAAATCGACGGACCGGCCGTCCACGCGGGGCGGCGTCCCGGTCTTGAACCGCTCCACCTCCAGGCCCAGCGATTCCAGCTGCTCCGCAATGTCGATCGCTGCCGGATCCCCGGCCCGACCACCGCTCACGCGTGTCTTGGTGCCGACATGAATGCGGCCCCTGAGAAACGTTCCGGCCGTGATCACCACTCCGCGCGCGCGGTATTGA
>JADFPO010000002.1:21794-66372 GCA_022562295.1 Gemmatimonadota bacterium | reverse complement strand
AGCGGTGCCTTGCATGAGATACAGATGTTCGTGTTGCTCGAGAAGAGCACGAACCGCGCGGCGGTACAGACCGCGATCACATTGCGCCCGCGGCGACCAGACCGCCGGTCCCTTCGATCGATTCAACATGCGGAACTGAATGGTCGATCGATCCGTAGCACGGCCCATGATCCCGCCCAAGGCGTCTACTTCTCTCACGACCGTGCCCTTGGCCACCCCACCAATGGCCGGGTTGCACGACATCTGGCCCACCGTCTCGAGGGCCGATGTCAAAAGAAGCACCTCGGCACCAAGGCGTGACGCGGCACATGCAGCCTCCGCGCCAGCGTGCCCGCCGCCGATCACGATTACATCGAAATCTGTCATTCTTCTCGGACCTTCTCCGTGCCAGCTCGCCCACGGAACAAAAACATAGCACGGAGCGCGCGACGCGGCGCCCTCGCAAACAACTCCACCGTGCTCTCACATCGTTCGATCATAGGCGGGCGTATGGTAGTAGCACTAACTACTAAGATGCGATTGCACCGAATTCGAGATCCTCCCTCACGAACCCCATAGTGCTTCGTACAGCGGGGTTGTCTTTTCGGCCAACGGCCCTGACATCGCCCGAAATACCGGCGCCTCAGCTAGCCGTACGCGGCACCCTGTTGCTGGGAACTTTTTCCGCTGCTACGAGGTTCGCCTGATACGGCGGGAAACTCTGGGATCAACGGGAAGCTCTCACGCGAACGAGCAGTAGTCGGTTTCTTGTAAGCAAGCGTATAAACGATGATGAAGCCCAAACATCCCGGCTCCGAATCCCATTTTGCGGACCCGCTCGACAGGCGTCTAGCGGACCGCCTCCGAAAGATCGCTGAGACGCAACGCGCACCCCAGCGACTCCGAGACCAGGTCTTCGCGGACCTCGCCGCCGAGCAACTCGACACACGACGCCGTTTCCGGTGGGATCTGCTTGCGGCTGGGTTTGGCGGTGCTCTGGTTTCGGCTGCTGCGGCGCTGACCATTTGGCTCGCTGCCCCGAATCTAGCTCCGGTTCGTGACGACACGCCGTGGTTTGATATCGCGCTGAATAACGTGACGGGAGAAGCAACTCTCCAAACCAACGATCCAACCGCACTGCGCACGTGGCTGGAGGCCCGAGTGAATCACGACCTCGATGTTCCGGCGATTCCAAACGCGGAACTCAAGGGGGGGCGGCTGGCTTACGTCGGGGGAATCCGGGGAGTAGCGATCGAATATATTCTAAACGACGCACCCCTCACGTACATGACGATACCGCACGACGTGATGAGCAGGTTCGCAGCGGCGGGAGATTCTATGGTCACCTGGTCAGCGCGCGGCCAGCGAATCGTGATGTGGAGTCAAGGCGGCGACACTCGAGCGCTCGTTGCCCCCATTTCTCGTAATGAACTGCTGGAGATTGCCGAACACTGCCGCCGGACGATGATCTAGCCCTCGCACGGAGACCTAGGTCATCATCCCTTTGGTGGCCCCACCCATATACCTCCATCCTCCACCTTCACCGCGTACGTCGTGACCGGATCCTCCGCCGGTGGACCCGTCACGCTTCCGTCGCGGACATCGAAGACCGCACCGTGTAGGCAACACTCCAGCTGATACTCGTCATCGAGGCTACCATCGGACAGAGGAAACTCGGCATGGGTGCATCGGTCGCGCACCGCGAAAACCTCTCCCCCGACGCGGGCCAGGCACACGCGCTCACCGCCATCTAGAGAGACAGACAAGAGGCCCCCGTCAGCCAGACTGCTCTCATCGGCGACACGCTGATAGTCGATGTCGGTACTCACTCGGTGGAAACGGGGACATTGGCGCTCTCGATAGCCGCCTTCAGCGTATGCCAGGGAAGGCTGGCGCACTTTACACGAGCCGGAAACTGCTTTACACCGGAAAAGGCCAGCAGTTTGCCCAACTTCTTGCGGTCTGGTTCATAGCCGGCGTCGGTGACCATGCGGTGGAAGTCCTCGAAAATGTCCTCTGCCTGCTTTGTCGTTTTTCCTTTCACTGCCTCGGTCATGAGAGAGGCAGCAGCCTTGGAGATCGCACATCCCGACCCTACAAACCCGACATCTTCGATCACGTCGGCGTCATCGACACGTAGGGACACTTTGAGCTTGTCGCCGCACAGCGGGTTGTAACCCTCCGCCACGCGATTCGCACCCTCCACTACCCTGAAATTTCGGGGCGCTCGATTGTGGTCGAGAATGGTTTGCTGATACAGCTCCCTCAGCTCAAACGTCACCCGAATAACTCGTGCGTCTTGCCCAGTGCCGTCACAAGCGAGTCGACCTCTTCTCTGGTATTGTAGAAGGCGAAGGATGCCCGGGCCGTCGCGGCGATCCCGTAAAAATCCATCACCGGCTGCGCGCAGTGATGCCCCGTCCGAATCGCGACACCTTCCTGATCGACGATCGTGCCGACGTCGTGCGGATGAATCCCTTCCATCAGGAACGAGACCACTCCGGCGCGTTCCCGCGGAGTGCCGACCAAGCGAATTCCTTCGACACCGCCGATTGCCTCGACGGCGTATTGCAACAACTCGCTTTCATACTTCGCTATCGACGCTCGGCCGATCGACAGGAGGTAGTCGATGGCTGCACCAAGACCCACGACGCCGGCGATATTCGGGGTGCCGGCCTCGAATTTCGCTGGGATCCGAGCGTACGTACTGCGCTCGAAGCTGACGGTTTCAATCATGTCACCTCCACCCTGATACGGTGACATCGCCTCGAGCAACTCAGCCCGACCGTACAGCAGCCCGGTTCCGGTGGGTCCGAACATCTTGTGCCCCGACACGGCGTAGAAGTCGCACCCCAGGTCACTCACGTCGATCGTCAGGTGCGGCGCCGCCTGGGCGCCATCGACGAGAACGGGAATTCCACGCTCTTTCGCTGTCCGAACCATTTCCTTAATCGGATTCACGGTGCCGAGCGCGTTCGAGATGTGACCGAGTGCGACCATCTTGGTACGGTCGTTCAACAGCTCTTCATACGCGTCGAGCATCAATTCGCCGGCCTGGGTCATCGGCACCACGCGTAGTCGTGCCCCCCGCTCCCCACACGCCAGCTGCCAAGGGACGATGTTGGAGTGATGCTCCATGGCAGAAATCACTACCTCGTCGCCGGCTTCCAGCCGCGGTCGCACGTAGCTGTGCGCTACGAGGTTGATCGCATCGGTCGTCCCGCGCACAAAGACGACTTCGCGTGCCTCCCCGGCTCCAAGGAACACCTGCGCCCGCCTCCGCACGTCTTCATAGGCGGCAGTCGCCCGCTCGCTGAGGTAGTGCACACCGCGATGGATGTTAGCGTTGTCATTGGCGTAGTATCGACTGACGGCATCGATGACGGCCTGCGGCTTTTGCGCCGTGGCCGCGTTATCGAGATACACCAGCGGCTTGCCGTTGACGCTCGTACCGAGAATCGGGAAGTCACGCCGCACTCGCTGGACATCGAATACGGACGCGGCTCGCTCCAGACGCTCGTGGGTCGACGAAACCTGCGCGACACTCATGGGGAGAGGCGCCCCTGCCCCTGTTCGCCGCGGTCCAGCCAATTCTTCAGGAGGACCTCTAGCTGCCCCCGAAGGTCCGGAATGGCGACGCGTTTTAGGATCTCGTCGCCAAATCCACGAGTGAGCAGAGCTCTCGCGGCCAGGGCGTTCAGGCCGCGGCTCTGAAGGTAGAAAATGGCGTCCTCGTCGAGCGGGCCCAGCGTGGCACCGTGCGTACACCGCACGTCGTCGGCGTAGATCTCGAGCTGCGGCTGACTGTCTGCCCGGGCCCACTCGGACAACAGGAGGTTGTTGTTGGTTTGTTTCGAGTCGGTTTTCTGCGCGTCCGGACGTACGATGATCTTGCCGCTGAACACCGCACGGGAATGACCGTCCAGGATGCCATTGAAATACTCGTGGCTGTCGCAGTGCGGCACCGCGTGCTCTATCACGGTGCTGTGGTCCACGTGTTGTTTTTCATCCACCAAGTACAGCCCGTTTAGCGTTCCGTCTCCCCCTTCACCCTGCATCGACATCGAGATGTCATGCCGCGAGAGGGCGGCGCCAAGCGTCACCGACGTGAGACCAAATCGGCTGTCTTTCCCCAGCTGCGAATTCGTCGTGGCGATGTGATACGCACTCTTGCTCTCGCGCTGCACACGGTAGCAATCGGCCCGTGCACCGTCTGCCACGATGATTTCCGTAACGGTGTTGGTGAGATAAGAACCGTCGGTTAGACCCACGTACGATTCCACAAACTCGGCACTGGCACCTCGCTCCAGGATAAACAGGTTCCGCGGGTGGGACATGGCCGGTTGATCCTGGGGGGTGGAAACGAACAGGATCTGCACCGGCCGCTCCAACACGACATCGGGCGGCAGATGGACAAACGCGCCGTCGTTGGCAAACGCCGTGTTCAGAGCGGTGAACGGATTGTCTCCGTCGGGCGCGGTACGCCCGAGGTGCTCGCGCACCACATCGCTGTCGAAGGCGCCAGCCAGACTCCCCACCGTACAACCGGTGGGAAGTTCCGGGACCGTAGAGAGTGATTCGACGAAAGCGCCGTTCACGAACACCAAGCGCACGCCCTTATCGCCGGGAAGGAGATACTGCTGGAGTGACTCGGGCGTCACGTCATCGCGATGTTTCGGCAGAGTGAAGTTCACCGCCGCCAACGACTTCAAGCTGGTGAACCGCCACCTCTCGTCCCGTGTCGTCGGAAAGCCGAGTGCGACAAACTGCTGTATGGCCTGCTCGCGCAGCTGCTTCAGCCACGCCGGCACAGCCGAGGCGCCATTCGCCGCAACGGCTTCGAATTGAGCCAGGTACGGGGCGGTCTCGTCCGCGGTTTGTGTGGACGGCATCGGTTACGCCGCCTCCGCTTTGAGCCAATCGTAGCCCCTTCGCTCCAGCTCCAGGGCCAGATCCTTGCCGCCGGATTTCACTATCTTGCCGTTAGCCAACACGTGGACCCGGTCGGGCACGATGTAGGCCAGTATCCGCTGGTAGTGCGTCACCACAACCGTGGCGTTGTCTGGACGCCGCAGCTTGTTCACCGCGTCGGCCACGATCTTCAAGGCGTCAATATCGAGACCGGAGTCGGTCTCATCGAGAATGGCGAGCTTCGGTTCGAGGATGGCCATCTGCAGGATCTCGTTGCGCTTCTTCTCGCCACCCGAGAAGCCGTCGTTTACAGGACGGTTCATGAGACTATCGTCCCACCCGATCACCTTCAGCTTTTCTTCGAGGATCTCGATGAAATCGAGCATATCCAGCTCTTCGTCACCTCGCTGCTTGCGGATCGCGTTCACCGCCGACCTCAGGAAATAGGCGTTGGTGATGCCGCGAATGGCCACGGGGTACTGAAAAGCGATAAACAAACCGTCTCGCGCTCGCTCCTCGGGCGCGAGGTCCATCAGATTCTTTCCCAAATACGTGACCGAGCCTTCGGTCACCTCAAAGGCCGGATGCCCCGCGAGCACTTGGGCGAGCGTACTCTTGCCGGAGCCGTTGGGACCCATGATGGCGTGCACCTCGCCCGCGTTGACCGTCAGGTCGATGCCGCGAAGGATCTCTTTACCGTCTACCGACGCGTGCAGGTTCTTTATTTCGAGCAATGTCACAGTTTGGTTCTCCGATTGGACTTTTCTGGTGCGATCGATCAGCCTACGCTGCCCTCGAGCGTGACGCCCAGGAGTTTCTGCGCCTCGACGGCAAACTCCATGGGCAGTTCCCGAAAGACCTCTTTGCAGAACCCGTTCACGATGAGCGAAACCGCTTCTTCGGCTGACAGCCCGCGCTGTTGGCAATAGAAAATCTGCTCCTCGCCAACCTTGGACGTCGTCGCCTCATGTTCCATGACCGCCGTGCTGTTGCGAACGTCAATGTAGGGAAACGTGTGCGCACCGCACTTGTCCCCGAGGAGCATCGAGTCGCACTGGGAATAGTTTCGCGCGTTCTTCGCACCCTTCATGATCTTCACCTGGCCGCGGTACGTGTTCTGACCGAAACCGGCCGAGATTCCCTTTGACACGATGGTGCTCTTGGTGTTGTTACCGATGTGTATCATTTTGGTGCCGGTGTCGGCCTGCTGGTGATTGTTCGTCACCGCTACCGAATAGAACTCACCCACCGAACCGTCACCCTGCAGGATGCAGCTCGGATATTTCCACGTGATAGCAGAACCGGTCTCCACCTGCGTCCACGAGATCTTCGAATTCACCCCGAGGCATTTTCCCCGCTTGGTGACGAAGTTGAACACGCCGCCTTTTCCATCCTTGTCACCCGGATACCAGTTCTGCACAGTCGAGTACTTGATCTGGGCATTGTCCATGGTAATCAGCTCCACCACCGCCGCGTGGAGTTGGTTCTCGTCCCGCATCGGAGCCGAGCACCCCTCCAGATAGCTGACGTAGGCAGACTCTTCAGCCACGATCAGCGTCCGCTCGAACTGTCCTGACCCCTCGGCGTTCATGCGGAAATACGTCGACAGTTCCAGAGGGCAACGAACGCCCTTGGGGATGTAACAGAACGAGCCGTCGGAAAAGACCGCTGAGTTGAGCGCTGCGAAGAAATTGTCGTTGTACGGAACTACCGAACCCAAATACTTCTCGACCAACTCCGGGTGCTCGCGAACCGCTTCCGAAAACGGGCAGAAAATCACACCGTACTCCGCCAGTGTGTCCTTGAAGGTCGTCGCCACCGAAACGCTGTCGAAGATGGCATCCACCGCCACCCCGGACAACCGCTTCTGCTCCGAGAGGGGGATCCCCAGCTTCTCGAACGTCTTGAGAACCTCCGGGTCTACCTCGTCGAGACTGTCCAACTGCTTCTTCGGCTTGGGAGCCGCATAGTAGCTGATCGCTTGGTAGTCGATCGGCGGATACCGCACGTTGGACCAACTGGGCTCCGTCATCTTTAACCAGTGGCGATAGGCCCTGAGCCGCCATTGCAACATGAAATCGGGTTCTTGCTTCTTGAGCGAAATGCTGCGAACCGTGTCTTCGTTGAGTCCGGCCGGCAGCGTATCGGTATCGATATCCGTGACCCAGCCGTACTTGTACGGCTCGTTGACTTGGGTTTCGAGCGAGGTCATGCGGCGGCTCCTGTCCGGTTAGCCGGCGCGGTGGCGCCGAAGTCGATGCTGTATTCGCAGGCGTTACATCCACTCATGATGTGACTGCGCCGCTCCACGTGAGCGCCAAGCGCGTCTTCCAGAAACTGCAACTCGGTGTCGCACACTTCCGGCAAACACGTCGCCACCGCGTGTAAGACGCAGTTGTGGATCGACAGCCGCATTTCGCCATCCACGTGCGATGAGTCGGCCATGAACCCCGCTTCTTCCATCACGTCGGCAACCGTTTTCAACCGGTCCAATGGCGTGAATGTCTCTAGGTTGCTATCGAGACGCCTTCGAAGATCCGAGAACTGCTCCTCGACTACACCGAGGGCGGCCTCCCGGCCCTCCGCTTCGATGACATGCCCGATGAGTCGCGTCACCGCTTCCTCGTAGATGTTGGGAAACAGCGCTTCGCCCGCCCGGGTCAGCCGATAGGCGAAGGCGGGGGCTCCGGCGCCCCTTTGCTCCCGCCCATAACCAACCAACCCCTCCACCTCGAGTTCCTTCAAATGCCTCCGAACGGCGTTCGCCGATACCTCGAACACCTGTGCAAGCGCTTTGGCAGTAAGTGGTTGCGCCTTCTTCAGCTCGAGGATGATCTCTCCGCGAAGTCCCTTTTGGCCAGCGAGGCCGGGAGCAATGGCATCCATAGACACTCATTCCCAAGTGTGGTTGGTGGTGGTTAACGCAACTAATTTAACGATTTTGTTGGCGAATTGTATCCCGAAACCGCGCGGCTCCATCGGTACGAGTAGGCAGCAACTCTAAGTGGTTATTAATAAACGAGTTAGCGATCTCACACCGGAACTCGTCCGCCCACACATGGGAAATGACCGCTCGCGGCCTCGGCCGTTGTTCCGAAACACCTGAGTCCGTTAATTGCGGCCACACCTAGGCGTCTTCCTTGGAGAGAAACCATGACATCGGCACGAATTGCACTCGCGGCCTTGGGCACGGCAGTGCTCGGAGCCTGCGGGGGCGGGGGCGGGGGCGACTCGCTGGAATGGGTCGGGACCGTTATCGACAGTGCGGGTGTGGCGATCGTCTCCAACCCACAAGAGGGCACTTGGACCCAGTCCAGCCGGTGGACGGTCGTCGAGGACCTGCGGATCGGAACCACCGAGGGGGACCCCGATTACCAGTTCGGCCAAATCTCGGGCATCGGCGTGGCCTCTGACGGTCGGATCTTCGTGCTGGATCAGCAGGCAGCTGAGGTTCGAGTGTTCAGTCCGGACGGTCTGCTCGAGAACAAGTTCGGCAGGCCCGGCAGCGGTCCCGGAGAGTTGGGCGCTCAAGGGGCCGGCCCGCTGTTGGTTGGCGCGGGCGACACCATCTTCGTGCCCGATCTGGCGAACCAGCGCGTGGTTCGTTTCTCTCCGGCGGGCGAGGCGCTCGGCAGTTTCCGGCTCGACCTGACTCAGGGGATTCCCCTTCGGTGGGAGGTCAACGACTCTGGCAGGCTCGTTTCGCATATCAGGCATTTTCCACTCCCGGGCCAGGTCGCGGAGCCGGATACGATGGACGCCATCGTCGAGCGTGACTCGGATGGCACCATCCTCGACACCCTGCTCAGCATTCCAGCCGGGAGAACCTTTTCCGTGGCCGGGGGACGGCCGGAGTTTCATTTCTTTTCGGCCGAGCCGGCCTGGGCACTCGCCCCCGATGGGCACATTCTGTTCGGGGTGAACGATGATTACCGAATCGGCATGTACGATCATGCCGGCCGGCTCGAACGGGTCATCGCCAAGGACTTCGAGCGGCAAGAGGTCACCGGCACCGACGAAGACGTCTTCACCGAGGCGCTCGAGCGAGCCTGGACCAACGCCGGCGTGCCGCGGGCTGCCCTCAGCCAGCTTCGTTCCGCCATCAGCTACGAGCAGTTTTTCCCGGTTTACCTCCAGTTCCTGAGCGGCCCGGCTCAGAGTCTCTGGGTGCAACACTTGAATCCACCCAGCAACCTCACCGAAGAGCAAAGGGAAAACCTCAACCCGCAACTCGGATTCGGTATGGGCGCTCCAGACTGGGATGTGTTCGACGCGGAGGGACGGTACCTGGGGGTCGTCACGATGCCGGAGCGATATCAGCCGCTACGGTTCGTCGGAGACCAGGTGTACGGCGTGTGGCGCGACGAACTCGACGTGCAGTACGTCATGAAGATGAGGGTGATCGGTGTACCGCGGGCGGGGGGCGGGGGCGATACCGGCGCGGTGCCGATTGGGGCGGGGGGCTGAGCCGTCATCTGAGGGGGAGGCCCCGAACCAGCGCCTAAGTGGATGAGCCCCGCTCCCGCGCCGCGTCATGCCGTGTAATCAGCCGTCGATATTCTGACGGCGTGTTGTGGTCCTCAACGACCCCCCGGTCGGGCACTGAAACCGTGACCACGCGACCGGAATCCGCTCGCACGACCGACCTCGCGCCCTCTGAGTCGGGGGCGTCGAGGAGTTCCTGAAACGTAGCCCGGCCGAAGATCACCGGGTGGCCACGGGTGCCGTCGAACTCCGGCACGGCGATGACACGATCGGAGGTGAGGAACCGCTCCAGCAGCGTCTCGACAGTGGCGATCGTCACTTGCGGCATATCTACCGGCCACACCAACAGGCCGTCCACGGGATGGGCTTGCACCTCCCGAATTGCAGCCCGGATGGACCCGATCGGACCTGCGTCGAGGCGTTCGGTCGACACCACGGTCGTGTCACGTAAGTCAATATGTTTCAATATCTTATCGGCGTCCGGCCCGAGCACGACGACACGACGCTGCACCCCAACCGCCCGCATGGCGTCCAGAATGGTCTCGAGGAAAGTGCGTCCGTGGAATTCTAGCAGGGCCTTGGGGTAGCCCATTCGAGACGACGTCCCGGCGGAAATCACGGTGGCCGCAATCATCCAAGTTTCCTAGATTGGGGGTCCACAAAAACCATGGGGTCGAGCATGACAATACATCGAATCCGCTTGTTGGGTGATCCCATCCTGCGAACCCGCAGCGAGCCTGTGGACAACCCAAGGTCGCCGGCCGCGAGGCTGGTCGCTACCGAACTCAAGGAGACGCTGAGGGATCTGAAAGCCCGCCACGGCATCGGCAGAGGTATTGCCGCGCCCCAAATCGGGGCCCCCATGCGCATGATCTATATCGAATTGGACGAGCCCTGGTTGTTGGTCAACCCGGAGATCGTGGACGTCGGCACCGAAGACTTCCTGGTATGGGACGACTGCTGCTGCTTCCCCGATCTGAACGTGAAGGTGCAGCGAGCCTATCGGATCAAGGTCAACTATTTCGACGGCCGCGGCGAACAACGCGCCGTCGAGGCAGAAGGCCCGCTCGCCGAGTTGCTCCAGCACGAGATCGATCATCTCGATGGAGTGCTTGCAGTCGATCGCGCCACGGACCTGGACCCGTTTTGCCTCAACGAAGAGTGGAACAAGCACTACTCGGAGAAGGGCCGCTACGGCGATCCTGCACTTCGATACGCGCCCGTCGAGGTAGGTACGCTGTGACCTAACAGATCCCCGGCGCGCCGGCCTCGGAGGCACGCGCATCACGGCCGCGGGGTGGGGGAGCGGATCTGGTAGAGATTGGTGACCAGGGGATCGTCCCGCACACCCTCCACCAGGACAAGAATTCTCACGTAGTCACGTCCTTCGAATTCGTCGATGCGGCTCCAATGCGCGGGTAGCTCCCGAGAAGTTAAGAGTCGCACGGGAACCTGCTCGCCCCGACTCGGAAGCCACGTCAATCCCGGAAAGCCCACATGACTACCCCAACCCTTCATCTGGACCTCGCCGCGGACGAAGCCACGCTCCCAATTGCCGGCAACGGTTTCGATGACGTGGTGGTTAACCTCACCCGGAGCCAGCGAGCCGTACACGGCGAGACGTGTCGACGGACGGTGATACATCCGTTCGACTGAGCGGTGGTCTTCAATCTCGCCACGCTCTCGGGCACGGTTCAACTCCTCCAGGCCCGCCAACAAACTGGCCAACGCTTTCTCCCCGCGCGCATCACGCTCGTCCATAGTTCGACCTCCGCCAAACTGAATGACAGCGCTGCGCAAGCGCTGGCGAACATCCGATGCCGATATCACTCCCCACCTCCCGTAGGATTGTAGTACACTGCGCCTCCATGGCCTCGAACCCCACAATACCACACAACCCCTTCGTCACCCCTTGCGGGGGCCACCCACGCAGCACTGCTAGAGCGCGAGACCATGCCCGAACTGCCTGATGTCGTCATCTACGTCGAGTCGCTTCGGCGATACCTCGTGGGCCAACCCCTCGTGGCGGTGCGCCTCTCGAGCCCGTTCGTCCTGCGATCGGTCGATCCGCCCATTCAGGAGTTGGAAGGGAAGACCGTCCAAGCGGTCCGGCGCCTGGGCAAGCGCATCGTGTTCGGATTCGGAGACGAATTCTTTTTGGTCGTACACCTCATGATTGCCGGCCGGTTCCGATGGCGTCGGCGCAACCAAAAAATTCCTAAGAAACTCGGATTGGCTGCGTTTGATTTCCCTCGGGGGACGCTGCTTCTCACTGAAGCCGGAACGAAGAAACGCGCATCCATTCACGTTGTGCGCGGCGATGATAATCTCCTCCAACACGATCCAGGGGGCATCGAGGTCGTGGGATGCGCGTTGGAAGCCTTTCGCGAGGCGTTGACGCGCGAGAACCATACCCTCAAACGCGCGCTGACGGATCCTCGCTTGTTCAGCGGCATCGGTAACGCGTATTCCGACGAGATCTTGCATGCGGCCCGTCTGTCCCCGCTCAAACGCACGAACCAACTGACCGATGATGAGGTTTCGCGTTTGCACGAGCAAACGCTGGCCACCCTAGAGGAGTGGACGCGCCGAATTCGGGACGAGGTGGGGAGCGGATTCCCGGAAAAGGTCACGGCGTTTCGGGAGGGCATGGCGGCCCACGGACGATTCGGCCAGCCGTGCCCAGTGTGCGGGGCTCCGATTCAACGCATCGTGTTCGCTGAAAATGAAACGAACTACTGCGCTCGGTGCCAGACCGGAGGCAAAATGCTTGCGGACCGCGCCCTCTCCCGACTCCTCAAAGGGGACTGGCCGAAGACGCTCGATGCATGGGAAAATCCAAAAGGAACGCTCTAGCCGTCCAACGCCGGATGGTATCGGCCATCTCTTCGAACACGTCGCTCTCGGTGCGGCCCGAGCGTTTTAGCACCTTGAAGGAGTGATCGCCCCCTGCTACCGCGTGCAACGTGGCGTTGGATCCCAACTTGTCGATCAGGGGCGCGAGCAAGGACAGGTCAGCCAACTTGTCACGCGTACCCTGAAGGAAAAGCATCGGCACCTTCACATCGCGAAGGTGGTCGCCGCGCTCGGCACTCGGCTGGTTGGGTGCGTGCAGCGGGAACCCCAAGAAAACCAGTCCCGCCACTCCCGGCTGCGGCGCTACGGATTGAACCAGCGAGGTCATGCGCCCACCCATGGACTTACCACCCGCCACAATAGGTAGCCCCGGTGCAGCAGCCGCAGCCGCCCTCAGCGCCGCGCGCACCGTTCCGTGCAGCACTCGATGATAATCGGGGCGTTTCTTACCCAACTCCATATAGGGGAACTGATATCGAAACGTGCCGACATCCAGCTCGGCGAGCATCACCGCGATCGTCTCTAGAAACACGTGATGCATGCCTGCACCGGCACCGTGACCCAAGACATACACGACACGAGCGTCCGCGGGCAGCAGGAGCAGCGCCGAAACCGAACACTTAGCCTCGGGGACGTCGAACCTGGAGTCGCGGCGATTCACTGGGACAGCGATGTGATTTGTCTGTGGCGGTAGCACCCGACTTCGTGGTCGTTTACCATGCCGGCTGCCTGCATGAACGCGTAGCAAATCGTGCTGCCGACGAACTTGAAGCCTCGGTCTTTGAGATCCTGGCTCATGCGATCCGAGTCCGGCGTATTGGCAGGAATCTGCTTCAGTGTTTTCCATGAGTTCTGTCTGGGCTCGCCACCTACCAACCCCCAGACATAGGCGTCAAACGCGCCGAATTCCTTCTGCACCTGGAGAAAGGCAGCCGCATTCGAAATCGTGGCGTGCACCTTGAGTCGGTTGCGCACGATCCCGGCATCGGCCAGCAGCTGCGAAATTTTTCTCTTCTTATAGCCGGCGATTCGAGTGGCATCAAAGTTGTCGAACGCCTGCCGGAAATTCTCCCGTTTGTTGAGAATCGTCGACCAACTCAATCCGGCCTGAAAAGCGTCGAGCACGAGGAACTCGAAGAGCTTTCGATCGTCATGGACCGGGACGCCCCATTCCTCGTCGTGATACGCGATCATCAATTCGTCGTTGCCAGGCCACCCGCATCGCTTCAGGCTCAACGTACGTCACTCCTCTCAACTATGGCTGGTAGGCTACTCAGTCCGAGGTTACGGCGACCGCTAAGTCCGAACCCCCAGGCTACTAGCGACGCTCTCGCTCGAGCGCGACCGGGTCGAGGTCTCGGTCCAGCTCCAGGACGACCCGCAGTATGGCGGTAACGGCCTTGACGTAGAAGTCTTGGTTGATGCGGTCGAACTCGTCAGTCGGCTGGTGATAATCCACGTGGTCCTCGACGCCGAAATACAAGAACGGAATGCCGGCCTCGTGAAACGGCGCATGGTCCGACGCGTGCGTCCAGTCATTGTCTCCTAAATCGGGACTGTCATGGCCGAACACGAGCGTGATCCCCGCGGCCTTACCGATGCGATCGACATAGGACTTCAAGAAGGGGTAGTGATAGGTGCCTGCCACGTAGAGTTCATCATCGCTGTGGCTGATCATGTCCATGTTGACGTTGGCGGCGATGTGCTCCAACGAAACGGCGGGTGGGGGAGTCGAAACAAACGCACGCGCGCCCGTTAACCCCCCCCCTCCTTCCTCCGCGTCAACGGCCAGGAAGATGATCGAATTTCGCGGCCGGTGTTCGGTAAAGTACGCGGCCAACGCCAACAGAGCCGCCGTGCCGGACCCGTTGTCATCCGCCCCGTTGTAGATCTCACCGGCTCGGATCCCGAGATGATCGTAGTGGGCTGTTATGACGATGTATCGATCCGGATCGGAGCTTCCCTCGATGTATCCGACCGCGTTCACGCCAGTGAGCGAGACGCCGTTTCGTTGCACAGCAAACGACGTCGTGAAATCGTCACCGAATGAACTGAGACCGAGTCGGGTGAATCTCTCGACAATCATCCCGCGGGCCACGCTATTGCCGCGGGATCCGACCAGCCGACCCTGGAGTGAATCGTCAGCCAATGCCGCGAGATCTGCCAAGAGCTCAGAACGGTCGATGGTTGGCAACTCCTGTAAAGCCGCGGCGTCGTCCGCGGCACCGTCGCGAGCACAGCCGGCCAAGATCGCCACGCCGGTCATCAACGCGGCGGGTAAAGTAGTTACACGAAGCATGACAACGGCCCCCTTTGGCTTCTCTGCCTCGAGACCAAGCTCGCGCCACATGGCAGGCCTCCGTATCCGCTCACAGTCCGATGCCAAGATATTCACGACCAAACTGGTGATGTTCTCGGGCGTTGTCGGGACTGCCGAGCGGGTGAGTGGTTCCCGCTGTCATCCAAGACACCTCGTCGGCGACGTCGAACAGCATCGGAACTTCATGGCCGGTGAGCGCGATCGCGCAGCCCGCAGTGGCGAGTGCGCGGAATACATCCGCGACGGCTTCAGCATCTTTGGGCGTGATCCGCAGAAACGGCTCGTCGGCTAGCAAGCAATCAGGCCGTCTGGCCACCGCAAGCGCAATGTCCGCGCGTCGCCGCTCTCCGAGCGACAGGGATTGAGGAGAGCGATCCAGCAATTCACCGATTTCGAGCGACTCGACGGCGGTGTCGGCAGCACCACCACCACCGAACCGTCGTTGAATCATCATCAGATGGTCGCGCACGGTGAACGAGGTGCAAAGGAGAGGATGCTCTGGTAGAAAGAACACCCCCTTTGAGGCCAGATTCGCGAGGCGGGCCCGCCCAAAGTGTTCCTCACGATACCGCACCGTGCCGAAATCGGGCCGCAAAACGCCGGCGGCAATCTTGAGAAGGGTAGACTTACCTTCTCCGTTCCGGCCGACCACCACGGTGATGACGCCCGAACGCACCCAGAGCGACGCGCTGTTCAACACACGTCGGGTTCCGAACGTCTTGCCGATCGACTCGGCCACGAGCAGGGGAGCGGCGGTCACATCAGTCCGATGATGATTTCACAGGTTATCGACGGGACCGCGGCCAGACTCCCAATCACGTACCGCGCTACGCCAAGATTGGCAAGAAACAACAGCTCGTTGCGACGACCAGCATCGATGATGACTAGCCACGTGACGAAGCCGGTGAGAAGCAAGACCGCAGATGGCGTTAGCTGCAATACTCGTAACCAGGACTCAGTTTCGCCGGATTGGCGCAGGGCCGCAGCTCCGGCCGTCACCACCAGCTTCATGCCGAACCAGATAACCAAACCCCTGAACAGGATTGCCCGGATGAACTCGCCAGGCGGAAGCGCCACTTGTTAGTTCCTACCTCTCTTCCTGGGCATCCACGCATCTCGTTCGTCAGGCCGCCGCGGCCCGAGCGTCTGAGCGTGACCGGCCGGTACGAGGCCTGCCATCAAGAGCAACGGACTCGCCGCTGTGGGACATCCCATTGTCATCATGTCACTCACAGAGTCGTGGGCAGGGTGTCTAAGTTTCCCGCCCGATCCCCCATCCGCAAGCGCACCACGGTCTTGGGCCGTAGCCAAGCCAAGCGCTCCATCTTAGATTCCTAGCAGACGGGGGTGCCCGGTGTTGACGGGCTGAGAACACACCCTTTGAACCTGATCCGGTTGGTACCGGCGGAGGAAGCTCTATGATTCAGCGCGCCTGCCCTACCCAGATGTACCACGCCCGACAGGGTGATATCACCGACACCATGCAGTTCGTCGCGGAGCGGGAAGACGTTGCGCCTCAAGTCGTGCGCGACGAGATAGCCCGCGGTCGGTTGACGGTACCGGCGAACATCCACCACCTCGCCGGCAAGCTCGAGCCGATGGCCATCGGAAAAGTGGCGCGTGTAAAGGTCAACGCGAACATTGGCAACTCAGCCGTCTCGTCGAGCATTCCCGAAGAACTCGCAAAGCTCGAGATGGCCGTCAAGTACGGCGCGGACACGGTCATGGATCTGTCCACGGGCGCCGACATCGATGCGACGCGGGAGGCGATCATCGCCGCCTCCCCAGTGCCGGTGGGGACGGTGCCCCTGTATCAAGCCGTGCTCGACGTCGAGGAGGTCGCCGACCTAACCGCCCAGGACTTGCTCGACATGATAGAGCATCAGGCCAAGCAGGGTGTCGACTACATGACCATCCATGCGGGGATCCTGCTAGAACACTTGCCGCTCATTCACGGCCGCGTTACGGGCATCGTGAGTCGCGGTGGATCCCTGCACGCGGTGTGGATGATGACCCACCGCAAACAGAACCCACTGTACGAACACTACGACGAGCTACTCGAGATCCTTCGCCAGTACGACGTGACCATCTCCCTCGGCGACTCCCTACGACCCGGTAGCATCGCCGACGCGAGCGACAAAGCTCAGTTCGCAGAACTGGAGACGCTCGGCGAGCTCACCACACGCGCCTGGGAAAGAGACGTGCAGGTAATGGTCGAAGGGCCCGGACACATTCCCATGCACCAAATCGAGATGAATGTCCGGAAGCAGAAGGAGATCTGTCACGAGGCGCCATTCTATACTTTGGGACCACTCGTTACCGACATCGCGGCGGGCTACGACCACATCAGCAGCGCAATTGGGGCAGCCATGATCGGCTGGTACGGCGCCGACATGTTGTGCTACGTGACCCCCAAAGAGCACCTAGGTCTCCCCAACGCCGAGGACGTGCGACAAGGGGTGATAGCCTACAAAATTGCCGCCCACTCCGCAGACATCGCGCGCGGCAGGCCCAACGTCCAAGATCGGGACGACGCTGTTTCGAAGGCCCGCTATGAGTTCGACTGGAACGAGCAGTTCCGCCTCTCGCTGGATCCGGAACGCGCTCGGGAATACCACGACGAGGCGCTCCCGGCCGAATACTTCAAGAGCGCCGAGTTCTGTGCCATGTGCGGCCCCAAGTTCTGTTCGATGCACCACAGCCGGTCCATCGAAGACATGCTGGCGGAATTTGCCGCCGAATACGAACCGGGCCAGGAAATCGCTGCCGAGTAGGGCCGACGCGTACCACACCCTCGGCCCGTCTCACTCAAGTCCTTCGTCAAACAACGGGAGCGTTGGTAACTGCTGGCGCGCCGCTGGTTGTGTGCCAGCTGCCGAGCCCGTCACCTCGTATTGCGTATCGCGCGGCGACGCCCAAGACACCCAGCAAGCCGCGAGTCAGAATAGTCGGGCCCGCGGGCCCAGCGAGCGACCTAGAATCCACTCGAACGGCTGCGATGACTAGATAATGTCGCGATGATGTAAAGACACTGTACTTTACATACAGACACATAAACCATTGTTATTAAACATGATAGAGGAATTTCCACAAATGTTAGCAAGCGATGTAGATAATTCGTTCGCCCTTGATACCACCCCTCCCGCTGAGTGGGACCGTGTGCGATGTTACCAGGGTGATGGCGCGGCGAACTGCAGCACCAAGCCCACCCGTTCTGTTAGCCGACGACGACGCGTTGCAGTCATTCGTCGGGAAACTGCGGAAGCAAAGTTGCGTCGCCTTGGACACCGAGGCGGCGTCGTTCCATCGTTACGTCGACCGAATCTATCTTCTCCAGCTTAGCTCGGACTCCGAGACGGCAATCATCGATCCACTGTCGATCAAGAATCTCAAACCACTTGGTCGGCTACTCGCTGATTCATCGGTCGAGGTCGTTTTTCATGATGCCGATTACGATCTGCGGGTGCTGGATCGGGACTATGGATTCCGTGGCAAGCGGCTTTTCGACACGAGAATCGCGGCGCAGTTGTTGGGGGAACCCGCCATCGGGCTAGGACCGTTGCTAGAAAAATATTTCGGCGTCCGCGTCAACAAGAAGTACCAGCGCGCCGATTGGTCGCAGCGCCCCCTGACGCCCGAAATGATCTCGTATGCGGCGACCGACACTGCCTATTTGTTGTCCCTCCGGAACGAGCTGCGCCGGCAGCTCGAAGCCCACGATCGGCTCTCGTGGGCGGATGAAGAGTTCAAACGATTGGAGTCGATTCGGTGGTCTCCGCACTCAGCCAATGGAAACGGGTTTCTGAGGCTGAAGGGAGCAAAGTCGCTCCCTCCCAAATCGCTCGCCGTGCTGCGGGCGGTGTACGAATGGCGTGAAAAGCGCGCCGCGCGTCTCGACCGCGCTCCCTTCAGGATCTTGGGAAACGAATCTCTTTCGGTGCTAGCCCGCGCGGCACCCAAGACGGAGGCCGACCTCCAGGGGTTGAGCGGCCTGCCCGCGGCGTCGGTGCAGCGCTACGGCACCGAGTTACTGAAGGCGGTACGGGCGGGCCTCCGCACGCCGGCGAAGGATTACCCGAGATTGGAAAAACCGCCGAGGCCCAAGATGAATCGACCGGCGATGGAACGATTGGATCGGCTCAAGGCGCTGCGACGGCGCCGAGCCCAGGAGTTGGGAATCGAGATCGGCGTGCTGTGTCCAAACGCCACGCTCCAAGCCATCGTCCGCGCCGCGCCGACCACCGCAACAGAACTCCGCAAGATCGACGACACCAAGCGATGGCAGGTCGACGCGATGGGCGTCCCGCAAATCATCGAATTGTTGAACGGAAAATCGGACGGCGCAGCCAAGCGCTAGACCTCGCCCGAATTCACATCAGTGACCGAGAAACGACCTCACCTTGGGGTTGATACGCTCCGGCGTCCAAAAGGGCTCCCACACCAGTTCGACATCCACGCCCGTCACGCCGTCGAGCATGCGGCTGACCTGATCGACCTCCGCCAAGATCTCCGGACCAACCGGACACCCCGGCGAGGTCAGGGTCATCTTGATGTGGACTTCGCCCTCCTCGACCTCTACGTCATATACCAAACCGAGATCGATGATGTTGAGCCCGACTTCGGGGTCTTTCACCTGTCGTAAGACCTTTCGTACTGCCTCTGCATCGACCATGAACCACTCCGCTGGTGTCGGTCCAAACTTAGCCGTGCTCAGCCGACTGTGCCATTCCCGTCTCACAGTGCTTCCCCCCACATCCGATCCGCGAGCGACGGGCCGCCACCAAACCATAGATTCGTTCGGCGACCGACATGGCGCCGGGTAGGCTAAACGCGGCTCGAGGCAACCATCCCCATGGCACGAATCGCAGCAGCTCTTGCACCGCGCCGGCGCCCGCGAACACCCTCCCGTCGGCCGCCACGAAATGCATCGCCCGTTCGAGTTCGGCCCGCGTTTTCCCCGACACGGTGCCAGCCCATGCGTCATGCAGCGGTATGGCTCTCACCGTTTGGTGCCGGTTCCACCGCTCGAATCGAGCCACCCACCTGCGACAAAACGGGCAGTGGTCGTCGTAGATCAGCACGGAATCCGATCTGGGGGCGGTCGTCAGCAAGAGCCACTCCTCCCAATCCCAGCCAGCAGCCGGCACGAATGCTCTTTCAATCGCACGGCGGCGTCGGCGAGCTTTCCCCGCGTGGCTTTGAGCCGGGCAATCGATCGCGCGGCGCGAGGTGCATAGACGCGATTCGTCAGCAAGACGACGAATAGATCCGTCGTGGGATCGATCCAAATCGACGTTCCCGTAAACCCGCCATGTCCGAAAGCCTCAGGCGATAGAAGCGCACCTGAGTTGTCGGTACTCGTCGTATCGCGTATCTCCCATCCCAGGGCGCGTCCGCCGCGACCGTCAGCGGTAAAAAGATCCATCGTGGCTGGCCGTACCAGCGCCAAACCGCTGCCGGTTACGCCTTTTGTGAGGTACCACTGCGCGTAACGCGCCAGATCCGACCCGGTGCTGTAGAGACCGGCGTGTCCGGCAACTCCATTCAGACGGGCCGCATTTTGATCGTGGATGACTCCCTGAATCACGTGGCCCCGCCAAACGTTGATTGGAGCCGCTCGAGGGCGGAGCGATGGCGGCAGATTGAATCGGGTCTCCATCATCCCAAGCTGTTCGAAAAGATTGCTTCTCACGAACTCGTCAAGCGGCTCCCCCGCCGCAGCCTCCACGGCCCAACCCAACAACATCGCGTTGAGGTCGCTGTACTGGACGCGGCTGCCCCTCGGCCATCGCAGCGGTTCGGACATCACGCGCGCGCGGGCCTCCTCGAGGGTTTCGGTCAGCGTATGGAGAGGTAGGAACGCCCTCAAGCCCGACGTATGGCCGAGCAGGTCTCTCACGGTCACGGTCTCTTTGCCATCACCGGAGAACTCGGGTAGAAGGTCTTGAACCGGCGCATCGAGATCGAGGGAGCCTCGATCCACTAGTAGCATCGCCGCCGGCGTCGTCGCCACGACCTTCGTGAGCGACGCCAAGTCGTAGAGGGTCCTGTTCGGAGAGGGTACGGCCGTCTCCGCCGACCATGTCAGGTGCCCATACCCCCGCTCGAACAACACGGAATCTCCCGTGCCGACCACAATGACCGCCCCGGGGTACACTCCCTCCCGAATCCCGTCCCGAATGGTGGCGTCAATCTCGGCCACGGGGTGCACCTGCGCGAGCACCGCGAGGACAACCGTCAGGTTCATTGCCGAATCACCTGCATGCTCGTCCCATAACTCTTGAATCTTAGTCGGGCCCTCGACGCCGTGAAAGCGAACGGCGGGCTTAGGGAAGTAGCGGGCGCTCGCGCGAGGGCCGGGATTGACTCGCATGCCCGCTGCAATATTGGTGCGAGTGGGACTGGCTCAGCGACCGGCCGGCGCCTTCAGCGAACCGATGGGCAACGAATAAAGCAACATCGCCGTACGCCGATCGCGAGTTGTGAGATCGTGGACCGAGGTAGTGGGATACATGACGTCGCGTGGTTCATCGGAGTGCCCCAGTCCGATCAAATGGCCGATCTCGTGCAACGCGACCGTGGACACCTCTTTGACCGTGAGCGGGCGTCCGGCCGGGCCCAACGTTGCCAACGTGAGCGTGCCTCGTTGCAGCACTCCGTCACTCCGCCACACCAGATCGGCCTGACCCGCCCGCCGCATCCCGAACCTGTCGATCCACCGAACCACTACTTCGGCTTCCTCGGGCGCGCGCACCACGACGAAGTCGATGGAGATTCCACCAACTCGACTCCACCGGGCAAACGCATCGCGAACCGCCCTGCCCAGGGCCGGCGTGACGCCAGAAACCGTGGTCGGCTCGTAATAGACGCGTAACGGTCGGCCCTCTCGGTCCACCCAGCGCCGCACTATTGAGTCGGCCTCGGTTAGCGTCGCCGCCATGTATGTGTTGCTCTGGGCTATGCGGCGCAGCCGGGCCTCGCGCGCGGCGTTCGCTGCGGAGTCTGATGGCTCCACGCTGCCACCCAAATCCACGCCTGCCGGGGGTGCCGCCTCGTCCGACGCCGGTTGCCCCGGCACTCGGCGGCCGAGGTTGAACGCCAACGTGGCCCCGGCAACGAAAAACGCCAACATCAGAACGCGCCGCATCGGGCAAATATTTCACGACGCCCTCGATTGGCGCCAGCCTTTGGGTAGCGCGAGAGAGCGGTCGCGCCTATGATTCTGAGCTTTTTGCCGTCTCGGCTCTCGTTCCCATCACGAACGCCCGACGCGGCTCGGTCATCACACCCGGCACTTTGGAGGTTGGAGCTTGACAGCGCTCTCGCGCGCCGTCGTTCGTTTCCGGTACTACATCATCGCGTTTTGGTTGATCGTCGCCGCCCTCGCCATCCCGAGAGCGGCACGGGTAACCGACGTGCTCGAAACGGGAGGCCAATCACTCCGTTCCACCGAGGCGCAACTCACAAGAGACATCATTCTGGAAAGCTTCGAGCGGCCAATCGTGAGCTTTATGGCGGTTGTGGTGACGGGACCCGTCCCGATAGACAGCCAAGCTTACCACCTGGTGCTCGAAAATCTTTCCGCCGCAGCCCTCCAGGAACCCTACATCGATCAAGTCGTATCTTATCTCACCCGGCCCGACCCCGGGTTCGTCAGCGACGACCGCATGACCACGTTCTTCATCGCAACGGTTGCCGAGCCGTATGCCACGAACGCAGGCCAAGTGACCCCGTGGTTGCGGGACGCCATGAATCGGCGCGCAGCCCGGACTCCCGGGGCAGAGGAATACGAGATTCTGGTGACGGGAGGGCCGGCTCTCGACTTCGACAGCCGCGCCGTTACCGCCGAGGATGCCAGACGGGGAGAGCGACGATCGTTGATTCCCGCCGGCATCGTGCTGGTGCTCGCCTTTGGGGCGCTGGCGGCGGCCGTGCTTCCGATCATCATCGGCATGTTCGCCATTTCCTGCGCCTTAGCGGCCGTGTATGTGGCCGCGGCATTTCATGGGATGTCGATATTCGTCCTCACGATCGTGACGATGGTCGGCCTGGCGGTGGGGATCGACTACTCGCTGCTGATCGTGACCCGGTTCCGCGAAGAGATGAACCGTGGCATGGGGCCCAAGGAATCCGCGGTGCGGACCTTACTCACGGCGGGGCGTGCAGTAATCACGAGTGGGCTCACCGTCATCGTCGGCTTTGCTTCGCTACTGCTCACACCGCTCATCGAGACGAGATCGGTGGGCATCGGAGGTATGCTCGTCGTGACCGCAGCGGTGCTTCTCTCCGTCACGCTGCTGCCGGCGGTACTCGCGATCGCGGGAAGGTCGATCGATTGGCCCCATTGGCTCGCGCGCCGGCTCGCATGGTATCACAGACCAACGGCGTGGGAGCGTTGGGCCCGGTGGTTGTCGCACCACCCAGGACGGGCATTGGTAATCGGGCTGGCCATCACCGGGCTCCTGACATGGCCTCTGCTGCACATTGAGATCGGCCTTCCAACCAGCGGATGGTTCCCCTCCGGTACGGAATCGAGCATCGGGGCAACCGTCATCGAGCGCACCGGCTCGCGAGGAGCATTACTGCCGGTGCAAATCACGTTCCGGGCACCCGAGGGACAGCGCATCGTCAGCTCGCGCTATATCGGTGGGCTCATCCGTTTCTCCAACTCCTTGCTGGCAGAGCCCCGGATCTCGAGTGTGCGCGGTCCGGTGAATCTCGGCACTGGCATGTCCCGGCTCGGGCTTTTGAGCCTGTACGGCAACCTCGAACGGGCCCGCGACCGTTATCCGGAATTCTTCCAATCGTACATCGCCCCGGACGGCCGAACCACGCTTATGGACGTAACGTTGGCCGATACGACGTCCCTTCCCGGTGCGATGGAGGTAGTCAAGCGGGTTCGAGAAATGGCGGCAGGCGATTTGCGCGGTCTGGATTTGGTGGAGATTCACGTGGGCGGATTTGCTGCGGCCAGTCTCGACCTCCAGGAAGACCTGTTGAAAAGATTCCCCACCGTGATCGGTTTGGTCTTGGCGATTACGGCGGCGATGCTGTTGGTGGCGTTTCGGTCGGTCCTGGTGCCGCTGAAGGCCGTGGTGATGAACTCCCTCTCGGTATTGGGGGCTTTTGGCATGCTCGTGCTCGTGTTCCAAGACGGGATCGGCAGCGGGATCCTGGGGCTGGAGGGACCAACGCAGGCGATTCACGTCGTGATCCCGGTGCTGGTGTTCGCCGTGGCATTCGGGCTCAGCATGGACTACGAGGTGTTCCTGTTGTCACGCATGAAAGAAGCGTTCGACCGAACCCACAAGAACGACTTGGCGACCATGGAGGGCCTGAGTGTCACGGCGTCGGTGATCACCAGCGCCGCGGCCATCATGATCATCGTGTTCGGTACGTTTGCCTTTTCTCGCGTCTTGGCCGCGAAGATGATGGGGTTCGGATTGGCGGTCGCCGTGCTGCTGGACGCCACGCTGATTCGGATGGTGCTGGTGCCGGCTTTCATGCACATTGCCGGTCGGTGGAACTGGTGGCCCGGTGTTCGCATCCCGGCTGAGCCCGAGGGACCGGTCTAGGACGGCGGACCCACACCCACCTCATCACCCGTTTCAACTTCGGCGCCCACCAGCTCCAATCCCGCAGCCAGATACAGCCCCCGGAGATCCCAGTGCCACGCCGGCACACGCCGGCCGCTTCGCGGCTGCTTCAGGGGTTTGTATTGCAACCACTGGGGCCGCATACCAAGCACCCGCCCCACCCGCAGCAGGAGTTGCTTGTCTGAAGACACGATGTGAGCCATCGGCTCGCCACTGTGCAGGTGGCGGTGGAACCACAATCCACCGTCGAGCGCGTGCTCCATCCCCTCACGGCGCATCGCGAACTCGAGAGGCCTCGAATCAGCCACACTCGATATCTCCTTCGTCTGTCGCCGCTCCCACGGGCGCAGCGTTCCCAACGAAGAGGCTGCATTGCACCGGCGCCGACCGATGAGCCGCGATGGCCGACCAACCTGTTGATGTCGCCTCTTGGACCGTCACGGTGAGGTTCGGGTTCGCAATGAGAGCCACCAGCTGACCATGCGTACCGGCGTATGCCGCGTGGTCGTAGAGATAGGATTCCTGCTGCGTCGCGACCGCCGTCAGGTAAACGCTCAGTTCGTCCGCGTATCTACGGTTCCTGAGGATGCTACGAAGCGGCATCGAGACGGCAAAGAGCAACGCGACGCCGACGACGATCACCGCCGTCTCCAGTGGGGTGAGATCAAGCAAACGAGATTTCACGCTCATCGTTTGGCGTCCAGCCAGTTCGGACCCGCGCCAACATCCACGACGAGTGGCACTTTGAGCTGCGCCGCAGAGGACATTTCGTCACGCACGATCTCTTTTACCGCGTCCACGTTCGCCTCCGGAGCCTCCAGCACCAGCTCGTCATGCACCTGGAGCAAGATCACGGCGCCGGTATCCGCTTGCCTCAGGGCGTTATCTACCTTGATCATGGCTATCTTGATGAGATCGGCCGCCGAGCCCTGTATCGGCGAATTCATCGCCGTCCGCTCCCCGAACGACCGAATGTTGAAGTTCCTTTCTTTCAACTCCGGAATGTAGCGCCGCCGCCCAAACAAAGTCTCAACAAACCCGACCTCACGGGCCTTCTCCACGGTCGCATCCAAATACGCACGCACGCCGGAGAAGCGCTCGAAATAGCGTGTGATGAAGTCCTTGGCTTCCTCCTGGCTGACCGCAAGTTGGCGTGCCAAGGCGAAAGGCCCCTGCCCGTAGATGGTCGCGAAGTTGATCGTCTTCGCGCGGCTACGCATCTCGGGCGTCACGTCGGCGGCGGCAACGTCGAAAATGAGCGCCGCCGTTTCACGATGCACATCGCCACCGCGCTCAAACGCGTCGATGAACGCGGCGTCGTCGGACAGGTGTGCGAGCACGCGCAATTCGATCTGCGAATAATCAGCCGTGACGAATTGCCACCCGGCTTGGGGGACGAAGCAGCGCCTGATCTCACCACCGCGCTGCGTACGCACCGGAATGTTTTGGAGATTAGGGTCGGACGACGAGAGCCTGCCCGTTGCAGCACCCGTTTGGTGAAAACTGGTGTGCACTCGCCGAGTGTTGGGATTCACGCTGCGTGGCAACGCGTCGACATATGTCGAACGTAGCTTGGCTAACTCCCGGTATTGAAGCAGCAACTTCGGAACATCGAACCCTGAGGAGGCCAACTGTACCAACACGTCCGCATCGGTGGACGGTCCGGTCTTGGTGCGTTTGATAACCGGCAGCTGCAGCTTTTCGAACAGGACGTGTCTGACCTGAGGCGTGCTGTTGATGTTGAATTCCGTGCCCGCCGCACTGTAGATCGATTGCTCCAGGGTCTGCAGTTCGGCGCGAAAATCTCCTGACATCGCGGCCAACCGATCGGTATCGAGGGCGATGCCGTTCCATTGCATCTCGACCAGAACGCCAATGAGCGGGATCTCCACATTCACGAGGAGTTCATGCAGCCCGGCCGACTCGAGCTGCGCGGCAAAGTGATCGCGCAGCGCGAGCGTCGCCGCTGTGTGGGAGCAGCCATACTCGCTTGCTCGCTCGACGGAGACTTCCGCGAACGGGCGCTGAGACTTGCCCTTTCCCACGATCCCTGCGTAGGGCGGCAACCGCGTCCCGATGTGCTCGAGCACGATCCCACCGAGCGCGTGGCCGCGCTTTCCCGGATCGAGCAAGAAGCTCGCGATCATCGTGTCGTAGACGACACCGCGCAATTCGACGCCAGCTGTGCGTAGCCGAAGCCAATCGTTCTTCAGATCGTGTCCTGCTTTGCGCACGTCAACATCTTCCAGCAGTTGGGTAATCGGACGCATCGCATCGTCCGACAGCGGCGGAAGATTCGCCGGTGGGTCGTCGTTCAGGAGTTCGCCGTCGGGCAACCGATGCTGTAGCGGGATGTACCACGCGCGGTCGGCGCTTGCCGCAATGGCCACTCCGTCGAGACCCGCCGCACGTGCGTCACCGAACGGACCGTACGTCCCGATCGCGACAATCGGCGACGCACGACACGCTGTGACCAAGTCGTCGAGTTCGGCGGGGGATCCGACCACACTGAACTGCAGAGCCACCGGCTCTGCTTCGACGCTGACTCGATCGACCAATGAGTGGAATTCGAGTTCGTTGAAGAGAGATCGGATCGCGGCCGCGTCGCCCGCACCGAGGCGCATGGAATCCAGATCCAGATCGATCGGCACGTCACGGAGAATCGTGACCAACTCGCGGCTCAACAGCGCCATAGCGCTCTCGGCCAGCAACGCTTCGCGGGCCCGCTTGCCCTTCACCTCATCCGCCCGCTGCAAGATCGTGTCGAGATCCCCAAACTGCTCCAACAGCTGCACCGCCGTCTTGGCGCCGACTCCCTTCACCCCCGGCACGTTATCCGATGAATCTCCGACCATCGCCAAGTAGTCGACAACCCTGTCGGGCTGCACCCCCAGCCGGTCGGCTGCGTTGTCTACCGTCACAACCTCCTCCTGCACGGCCGCGGGCCCGCCGCGACCCGGATTCAGCAGGGAAACGTTTGGTGTGATGAGTTGATAGAAATCCTTGTCGCCCGAAACAATGACGGAGTGCACACCGGCTGTCTCGGCCTGGGCGACCAGCGTCCCGATCACGTCGTCAGCTTCGTACCCCTGAACTGCGACGGTGCACATCTCGAACGCCTCGAGCAGCTGATCGATGCGCTCCATCGAACGGTCGAGCACGTCCTGCAACTGGTCGTCCAGCTTTTCGCGGGTGGCTTTATACTCTGGATACCTGTCCTTGCGAAATGACGACCCCGCATCGTTGACCCACACGACATACTCCGGCTTGTATCGGTCGCGCAGGCGGAGTAAGAAGTTCGCAACACCCCAAGGAGCCGATGTGTTCTCTCCGTGTGCGGTGGTGAGGGGGCGGGCGATCATGGCGAAGAACGCGCGATAGATGACCGCGTACCCGTCGATCAAGAAGATCCTAGGTCTCGGCAGTTGCTCCATAAACACAAAGTAGCATGGTATGAAAAACCCCACCGGGAGGCCGGCGGGGTTTTCAAGGGATGGCCGGCGTACTCGCTACGCGGAGGGTCGCACCACGGTGGAGGCGTGCAGGCCCTTGTCGCCCGACTCTACCTCGTACTCCACTTCCTGTCCCTCGGCAAGAGTCTTGAAGCCGTCCATTTGAATCGCTGAGAAATGGACGAAGACATCCTCACCGTCTCCTTCTTGTTCGATGAATCCATAGCCCTTCGCGTCGTTGAACCACTTCACCTTCCCTTTAGACATCGTAATGCTCCTCCTGCAAGTGACTCGTACGGGGTTGAACGCCGGTCGATCCTAACCGGCACTGGCTATTCTGTAGCAAGAGCGTCGGATGTGTCAAGATGGCCTGGTGGGGAACCCGAACAGGCGGGAGTGAGGCCGGCAAGGGGAGGCGTATTTCCGACCGCTTCCGTCAGACCAGCAGCCACGTGACGGCCGCAACAGCCGGCGCTACAACGAGATTGTCATCGAAGGGCCGCGGAACCCTTTCGGCCACCGCAGCGGCGAAGGCCCCGGCCAGGGCAGCATGCAGCGGGAGCCTGAGGCTCATCAGCACGGCAGCTGCCGCTGCCCACGCTGCCACAGTGCCCACCCAACTCTTCCGCCCGGCCTCCGTACCACCACCCCCGCCCCATCGCGTTCCGACAATCGAGGCAGCGGGGTCCGCGAACGCCGCCGCGAGAACACCGGCGGGCGGACCTGGGAAGGGCACCCAGGACGCGACCGTGTACCCGACCACCAACCAAAAGGCTCCGCTGAGTCTGACGGATTCCTCCGGCCGGAACACAGGGAATGCCCGCGCGAGCGCGCTACGAAATCCGGCGTGCCCCAGCCTCAGGCCCTCACCGACAACCGCCACGCCGAGAAGTACGTGAACGGCGAGCCTGAACGTTTGCCAATCGCCCAACAACCCTATGAGCAGAATCGACGACGTACCTGCGTGAAGGAAGCGCCGCAGGGCGGCTCTGTTCACGGTGCCTTCCACTCGCCGTAGAGGCCCGCGTAGAGAGCCCGGTTCCGCAGCAGGGTCTGGATGTATCCGCGGGTTTCGGGGAACGGGATTCTTTCGATGAACGAGAACCAATCTCCAGCCTCCGGGAACCGAAGCCACCTTCTCACGCGAGACCCCCCCGCGTTATAGGCCGCGAGCGCGGGTACCACCTCGCCGTCGTACTGCCGCAACATCGTCGCGAGGTGCGCCGACCCGAAGTGCACGTTCGCGTCAGCTACTCCGAGGAGGCGGTCGCTCCACTCAACTTTGAGCTGTCGCGCCAAGCCGCGGGCCGTCGCGGGCATCAACTGCATCATACCTCGTGCTCCCGCTCGCGACATCGCAGCCGCGTCGAACGCCGATTCTTGGCGGATGAGCGCCGCGATGAGGTAGGGATCGAGATCGAATTCCTTGGCTTCCTGCTCCACCAACGCGCGATTGGGCCATGGGAAGATGATTCGCAGCACGCGCGGATCGTTCAAGCGGTGCAGCGACGCCACCCGCCAGCCCAGGTCGATCGCCAATCGAGCCCGGCCCCGCGCAATCAATCCTTCCGCTATGTCCATGATTTGACCGACCTCCCAATGGGTCGGGTCGGTCAAGAAGGCGAGAAGGGCCTCCGACTCCGGCTCCATTGCCGCAGCGTCCAGGAAATCCAACGCCGCCAGCTCGCGCGCTACCCCGCGAGAAACCGCTGGGCGCGCGGCATCGGCGAATGTAGGCTCGGGGAGGCCCGCTTCCTGGCGAGCCGCGGTCCCGTAGTAGCCAATGGAGTCCCGGTGCGCCAAGGCGGTCCACTCTCGAATCGCCGTCGCCGAGTCGCCGCCGTTTCGCGCAATCCGCGCAAGCTGGAAATGGGCGGCGCGCGCTCTCGACCCTCCGTGCTCGACTTCGGCACGGAGGATCTCCATCGCGGCCGTGCTGTCCTTGTCGAGCAGGGCCCGGGCAGCAAGACGCGTGCGGGCACGCGACGCGAACGCATCCCCTGGCCACGCTTCGTGCAACGCCCAAAACAAGCTGTCGGCTTCCCGCAGCCGGCCTTCGTCCTGACGAAGGTCACCCATCAGAAACAATGCAGCCGGAGCTCTCTCATGGTGGGGTCGGTTCTCGAGAAATGCCCGAAATGCCACATAGGCCACATTGCGTTCGCCCAGGCGGAGGTGGGCACGTGCACTGCGATATTCGGCCTCCCCGGTGTCGTCCCCAGCCGCCCGCACGGCGGCGTCATAAACCCGAATTGCTCCCCGCCTGTCCCTACGGGCCTCCATGAGTTCGCCCAGAAACAGCCGCGTCGCCATCGATGAATCGCCTGCCTCAAACGCCGCGAGCGCCTGCGCCAAGGCTCCCGCGGTCGTGCCGAACCGCCTCAGGGCACGAGCCAACATCAAGTGCTCCCGTGCGGTGCTTGGAGGGAAGTCGGCCAGTGCCGCCTCGATTCCCGCCGTGGCCTCGTTTTCTCGGCTGGTCGCGACCGCACGGTACACCAGCTCGCGGGCGCGCGCCGAATCGCCCGCCGCGAGCGCCACTCTTCCTGCCGCGGCATAGCGCTGCGCTTCGGCTAGCGTCCGAATCGCGGCCCCCGAATCACCCATTGCTTCGAAAGCGGCGGCCCGTATCTCCGCGGCTATAGTGCGACCGGCCAATGGAGCCGAGTGCAGAAGCTTCAGGGCCATGACGGGATCCTCAGCTACACTGGCCCTCCTTAGTGCGAGCCACCGGCGTACTTCGGGCATCTCCTCGCCAGCCTGCTGGTACAGTTCACCCGCCGGAGCCGGCAAACCGGCTCGCTCGTACGCGTCCGCTGCGCGCGCGAGCAGGATGGCACGCTTGGTTCCAGTCGCGTACGTCGCCGCCTGCAAAAAGGTCTTGCCGGCGTTTTCGAAATCGCCGCCCAAGTACTGGGCTCCGGCCAGCGCGCTGAGGGGGGCTCCACCGACGAGCGAATCGGGCAAAGAGTGGCGGGAAAGTATCGAGAGCGCCCTATCACCGTTGCCAAGAGCAACCTCGGCCTCCGCGGCCCGTAGGATCTCTATCGGATTCGGCCTCCGTTGGCTCACCCCGTCGCTAAACGCCACGGCGGTGTGCCAAGGCCGTTCGCCCATCTCGCGCTCGCCGGCTATCTCCTGGGCACCGAGGCTGCTACCGACACACGTCCAGGCAGCAAGCAGTGCCGCCCACCGCCGGCGCGGCGATTCGTAGTCTCGGTTTCGTTTCGGCGCTTTGGTCACACCAACCCTATCATCGAATTACCGAAGACCAACTCTTTACGTCGAGGTAGCATCCGCCGCTCCGGCGAGCTTGCCGAAGCCGAGAACCGATTATACTTTCGCCCACCTCTCATGGCCCAAGAAAACCTTGCAGGACGGACGGTAGCTGAATACCAACTCCTCGAACGAGTGGGGGAGGGTGGTACGGCCATGGTCTATCGAGCGGAGCACCCCGAGCGGGGCAAGTGCGCCGTGAAGATCCTGAAGCCTCGTCTTCGCAACGATGATAACGCGCGCAAGCGATTTCTCCGTGAGTCAGAGTACGGCGCCCGCGTGGTTCACCCGAGCGTGGTACAAACGTACGATTACGGTGAGACCGATGGGTTGTATTACCTGGCTCTCGAATGGGCCGAGGGCGAGCCATTGTCTGATTTTGTCCATCGTACCGGGAAATTGTCACCTTCCCTGGTCTCCCACATCGTAACACAATTGGCCGGTGCGCTCCGAGCAGCCCATGCGTCGGGGATCATTCACCGTGACTTGAAGCCCGAAAACATGGTGTACGACCCGGAAACCCGACGAGTGATGCTGCTCGATTTCGGGATCGCGCGCGACGAACAGGCCGATCCCGCTCAGCGGCTCACTCGCACCGGGTTCTTCGTCGGGACGCTCCAGTACGTGGCCCCAGAAGCCCTCTCGGGAGAGTTGGTCGGAGCCCCCGCCGATATTTACAGCCTGGCAACCATCGCCTATTTCCTGCTGACCGACGCCCATCCGTACGACGGCCGATCGCCCCGCGAGTTGTTTCAGCAACTGCTCACCGCTGATCCTCGCCCACTCAATCAAGCCGGAAAGGGGCTGAAATTCTCCAACGAGTTGGAGCAGGCTGTCATGAAGGGCCTTGCTCGAGAACCCAGCAAACGACCCGAAACCGTGGAGCTGTTCGCGGCCGGCCTAGCGGCGGCGGCGGAGCAGGGAGGCGACGGTACCAAGAAGTCGGGGTTGCTCGGGGCGTTCAAGTCGATGCTTGGAAGGTAGTAGTATTTACTACTACTATAGAATTTGATGTCCGAATCTCCCGACGAGGCCAGCCGCAGCACCCTGGTCGGCCTGCTCAAGCGGCGCTCGCTGCAAATCGGCGAGTTCACGCTGGCCTCGGGCCAAATCTCACACTATTACGTCGATGCCCGGCCCACCACGATGTCGGCTGAGGGGTTACAGATGATCGGGCCGCTCGGGGTGACCATGATTGCCGAGGCCGGTTGGCATGCCGCATCGGTGGGCGGACTCACGCTCGGTGCCGACCCCGTGGCCTACGCGATTGCCATGGCCAGCCGCAACAATCCGCCGGTTATGGACGCCTTCACCGTGCGCAAGCAACCAAAGGGCCATGGCACCGGCCGCCGAATCGAGGGGTGCTTCATGGCTGCTTCGCAAGTGATCGTGGTCGAGGACGTCATCACGACCGGCAAATCAGCGCTGACAGCGGCCCAGGCCGTCGAGGAAGAGGGCGGGCGGGTGGTAGGGGTGCTCGCGGTTGTTGATCGGATGGAAGGGGGTCGCGAGGCCATCGAGGCAGCCGGCTACCCCGTGCTAACTATGGTTACCGTCCGAGATCTGGGGGTGGTGGAATCACGGCCGGACTCCGGCAACTAACACGACGGGGCTGCACAGCTCCGGGTCCATCTTGATCCTACCCAACCGAACTCCGTTCGCACTAACTGCATTCCGGGTTTCCCACCCCATGTTCAAACGGATGGAAGGTGCGGAACGTGGCCCGGAAGGGCAGGATCAAGCGGGCAGAAAAATCGTCCAGGGCTGAGGCAAATCCCACACGTTCGCGAAACTCACCGGCGGTCATCCCGGTCGAGGTCTTCACGTGACGACTGAAGCTCTGCGGTGACGAGTACTCGAGCCGGTAAGCGACGTCGCTCAGCGACATGCCGGGAATCTCGAGCATACCCGCTGCGTGGACGAGCCGGACGGCGGAGAGGTATCGCTTGGGGGACGGCAGGCGAGCGCGAAAGAAGCGGGAAGTGAACGTGCTCGGACGGACCGCGAGATGCGTGGTCAAGGATTTGGCGGTTGGAGTTCGGGGGGCGACGATCACCAAAGTCTCAAAAAACCGCACCGTGCCCTCCGCTGCGCCCGCGAGTGCAGGCCATACCGCTGCCAGAATACGGGACGCGGTCGCCGCTCCATTCTGACCAACAACCGATCGCAAGCGGCGCCATCCATCCTTCCGGCTCAAGTCGACCAACGATTGAACCCCGGACTTGCCCAGCTCGAGAAGCCGTTCGCTGGACTGAGCATCTGGTCGGGACACGATGGCGATGGTCGGGACGCCAGGGAACTCGCGTACCAGGCGAGCCACACCCATCAAGTCGCGGCGGGAAACGTAGCCGGGCGAGACGAGCACCGCGTTGATAGGCTGCTCCCGCACGGCGCGAATGGCTTCATCCATGTCCTTGGTATGCACCGCGGAGACATATTCACCAGCGGCCGCGTCGAGGCGCGAGCGCTCGACGTCGTCCAAAACAGTCGCCACCATCCCAATCCTTGATACCATTTCGCATGCCTCACCAGCGGGGGCGGACGAATATTGGAGGTGGTAGCTCAACGCGTCCTCAAACGCGAGGAGCGCGCCTTCAACGTTGCTGGTGTCGCGGCAATCTGGACTCTGGAGCGGGAGGCAACCAACCGCTATCTTTCTACCGGACAAGGGGTTGGTGGAGTGAGATGGTCGCGGCCCGTGCTACGGCCGGGTCGAGGAAAGTCCGAGCTCCATAGGGCAGATTGCCAGGTAACGCCTGGGCGTCGAAAGACGACGGACAGGGCCACAGAAAACAAACCGCCCGATTTTTCGGGTAAGGGTGAAATGGTGGGGTAAGAGCCCACCGCGCGGTTGGCAACAGCCGTGGCAGGGTAACCCCCAGTCGGAGCAAGGCCAAATAGGCGGTGAGGTCCTGCCCGGACCGTTTGAACCGCGGGTAGGCCGCTAGAGGCGACAGGCGACTGCCGTCCCAGATAGATGACCATCCGCCAGCACGGCGAACAGGACTCGGCTTACGACTCCGCCACCCCCATGTCCACCCCGGGGCAGCAGGTGGTTGAGACACGACCTTCGGATCCATGAACCCTACCAAGGAAGAATCTCTTCCTTACCCCCAAGAGTGGGAGGACGTTGCGGAAGTAAGGGTCTTCCGGACGAGCCAGGAGCAATGGAGTCGCCTCATCGGCTGGCGGCGGGAGATGCTGCGGCGGGGCTGGAAGCTGCTCCGTGTTCAGACCGACCGGCGGGAGATGGTTGCGGTATTCGGTCGCACGAGAACAGACCTCAAGGACAAATAGTGCATGCATGCCTCCCCAAGGGGATTAGCCGTCGTGACATGCTTCGTGACGGCGTGTGTTGGTTTTGGGGGCCGGTCGGCGGAGGACCAGCCCCCCCCTCTCCCCCTTGCACTCACCTTCCATCCCACGATCGCATCATACGTTTCCGTGTCCCACCGAACCATCGATCGCGGCATCGAGGGACAAGCGCGTACGGAGGGCACGATTTTGCGGTATCGCGTCACCGCCGAAATAGCCCGAGCCGATTCGGCCTTCGACGTCACCTTCGTCGTCGACACGGTGACCCAGGCAACGGCTTCGAATATCGATGCGCGCGAAATAGCCGACGCCTCAGGCGCGACGTTTGTCGGGCGGATGGCCCCCACCGGTCAACTCGAGGTCCGTAGGCTGCGGGGCGCACGATCACCCCTTCTCGATCAACTGGTGAACCAGCTTCGCGATTTCTTTCCCCACCTGCCGCCAGGCGGCATACGCCCAGGGCTCGTGTGGGTCGACACGACCGAAGCACCCCGCGAACAGGGGGGTGCCCAGTTGAGGGTCATGGCCATTACGAGATACGGCGCCCGCGAGTGGGAGGGTCAGGGTCCAGGTGCTACGATCCGCATCGATTGGGAACGCGAGTATACTGTTACCGGCATCGGCGAGCAGATGAGCCAGCCGTTCTCGGTGCGCGGTACCGGAAGCACGTCGGGAGTGTCTTCGTTCTCCGCCGAGGGAACATTTTTGGGTTCTATCAGGCGGGACGAGCTCCACAGCAAAGTGCTACTTGAGTCGATGGGAACCACGATCCAGCTCCGGCAAACCCAAAGCGACACGGTGAGGATCCTAACCCGATGACGAACATCGGTCGTGCTTTGGTTGTCGGTTTGTCGGTGGCTGGACCACCGCTCGCGGCCCAAACTCTGCCACCGAGGTCAGGCGACTACCTATTCGTGACGAATGCGCTGGACGCACGGGCGCTATGGGTCAATCCTGCCGGGCTCAACCTCGTGCCGCAGGCTTCGGTTCTCGCTGAGTTCACGCTGAGGCGCACGCAAAGCGACATACGGCTGGAGCAGTACACAGTTGGAGTCCACTCGCGCGGCCTATCGCTAGGATATCAGCGGAATCGCCCGTTGGGCGCCTCGGCTGTGGGCGTTCTTCGAGCCGGGCTGGCCATCCCGCTGCGGCACGGAGCCATTGGGTTTTCGGGCGCTCGGTACAGCCAAGACAGCACTAGCAGCAAAGAGGCTGACTTCGGTATTGTTTTCCTGCCCGCTACCTCTATCCAGTTGGGGGCTGTTGTTCGGCATATCGGTCGGCCAACCGTCGAGGGTGTGGAGCTTCCCATCACGGCGGTCGCCGGATTCCAGTGGAGTGCCGCGCGGGTACAGTTTTCCTCTGAAGTGCTGGCAACGGAGGAACGGTCAGCCCTAGGCACACCGACGTCGGGCTACGATTTCACCTACCGCGTCGGTACGCGGATTGTGCTGTCAACCGGCTTTCCCCTCATAACGGTCGCCGCAGCCAACCTAGGTTCCACCGGTCGTATTCGCGGGTTCAGCGTTGGGCTCGCCGTTGGTCTAGCACGCCAGGTCACATCAGTTGCCTCGGCCTTTACCCGCGACAACAACCCGGTCTTCGAGCAGTTCAGCGCGACGTTCGTCGCCACTAACTCCCTGTTATCACGTTGAGCCGGCAGATTCTCGGGTTTTTCCCTAGTCAACCAGCCGAAGTGGCATGACGAGGCAGAGGTAAGAGGCAGGGTCGTCCCAGGCAATGGGCTCGATCGTGGCGGCGCGTTCCGGGGCTTTTAGTGTAAACCGCACTTCGTCGGTCGGCATGTGCTTCAGCAATTCCAACAAGTAGGTCGCGTTGAAGCCGATCTCGACCGGTTCGCCCTCGTAACTAACTTGAATTTCATCCTGCGCTTCGCCTAGGTCCGGCGTGTTTACAGAGAACTTCAGGGTGCTGGCACTAAACGAGAGGCGTACTCGATGCGTCTGGTCGCTCGCCACGACGCCAACGCGTCGGATGGCGGCGGCGAGCGTCTGCTTATCGATGATAGCAGCCTTGTCGTTATCACGTGGGATGACCTGGTCGTAATTCGGATAGGGTCCCTCGACTAGGCGTGTAAACACCATCGTGTCACCCGACCGGAACCCAAGGTGGTTGTCGCTCTGGGCAACGTCGATTTCGTCGGCAGGGCCAAAAAGCTTCCGGATCTGCTCCAGCGCCTTCGGCGGCACTATTAAGTCGGCATTGACAGACCCACCGGACACGGGGACGTCCATCTTCGCTAGCCGGTGTCCGTTCGTCGCCACCATACGCATTCTATCCTCCCGCATCTCCCACAACACGCCGTTGAGAATGGGTCGGCTCTCCTCTGTGGACGCCGCAAACGCAACGTGGTTGATCAGCTTCTGGATATCCCCAGACGTCATCTTCCACGCGTCATCGAATGACACTGACGGAAATGTAGGAAACTCGTCCCGCGGTATACCCAGCAGCTTGAAGCGCGACTGCCCACATTCGATGGTCACGCGCTGCTCACCCGCACTTGCGATGTTGATGGACGAGCTGGGCAGTTCTCGCACAATCTCCAGCAGCTTCTTCGCCGGAAGCGTGACAGCACCTTCCTCTACGACTTCGGCAGCTACAACAGTACTCACAGCGATATCGAGATCTGTTCCGGCTAGCCGTAGTCCGTTTTTCGTTGCCTCAACGAGAATGTTTGAGAGGACTGGCAGTGTGGTCCGGGTTGGAACGCTTGCAGCGACTGCCACAAGACCCTCCTGAAGACGCTCTCTCGTTATTGTAAACTTCATACCGTTCCCCGCGTGGATAAGAGCCTACTTCAGATACTAGATAACCAGTTAGTAGTAGTAGTAGTAGTGGTTCGGGAAATATGGAGAAGTTGTCTAACCCAATGCTACTACAGCATTACAGACTATATGGCGCTGTTGGTTCTCTGTTGGCGAGTGTGGACTCAAATGGATAAGCGTCATAGCATCTCAGCGTTTCCCATGTTTCCCATAACTTTCAAACAGTTGGACCAGTACGCATGTGTATTACGGTGCGGATAATTCGCGTCTTGCCAACTCGATCCGCTCGCGCAGTTGGCGGTCGCGTCGCAAGTCGTTTTCTACCTTTCCAACGCTGTGTATTACGGTAGAGTGGTCTCGCCCCCCGAATGCTTGACCGATCTCGACGAGCTGCATACCTAGCAGATCCCGCGCGAGAAACATCGCAATGTGACGCGGTACAGTGAGGGATTTCGTGCGCGATTTGGAGCGTAATCCCTCGGGAGTTACACCCCACCGGCGCGCAACCACTTCTTGGACTCGATCTACGGAAGGGCTCCCGGCTAGCGAGCCGATGTTCGGCGTATCGTCCTGGTGGATCTTGTCTGCGAGAGCATCCCGAGCCAACTCGATCGTGACTTCTCGGTGCTTGAGGGACGCAAACAATAGCAGTTTGATGATGGAGCCCTCGAGTTCACGCACTGAGGTACGGACGTTTTCGGCTATGAAGCGTAGAACCTCATCCGGGATCGTGAGCTCGAGGTGCTCCTGCTCGGCCTTCTTACGTAGAATGGCCGTCCGGTGTTCGAGGTCGGGTTGACCGATATCTGCCACCATGCCCCACTCAAATCGACTCACCAAACGCGACTCCAACCCCGGAATCTCCTTCGGAGGTCGGTCGGACGTGACGACAATCTGTCTGCCGGCCTCATGTAGGGCATTAAACGTGTGAAAGAACTCCTCCTGCGTCATTTCCTTGCCCTCGAGGAAATGGACGTCGTCAATAAGGAACACATCCGGTTCGGTTCGGTAACGGCGGCGGAACTCAGGCATCGAGCGGCCGTGGATGCTCTCGATCACTTCGTTGATGAATTGCTCCGCACCCATGTAAACCACTCGATACGAGGGATTGCGCTGAATAAGTGCGTGAGCAATCGCCTGCATCAAGTGTGTCTTGCCGAGACCGGTCGCTCCGTAGATGAAAAGGGGGTTGTAAGTCTTGCCGGGAGCCTCGGCGGTGGCGTGCGCGGCCGCGGCCGCGAGCTCGTTGGATTTGCCGATAACGAACGTGTCGAATGTGTAGCGGTGATTTAGCGGCGTGGCCATGTCCATCGCTGTACCGCCGTCGTCTTGCCGCGGCGGGGCGACAAAGAAATCCATCTGCGGGCGCTCGGTGCGCTCGGCCTGCACCCGGAACACGATATCGATGGGAGTACCGGCGATCTCCGATGCGAGGCGCGAAAGCAGGCCGGCATGCTTCGACTCGTTCCACTCCACCGAAAATTGATCCGGAGCGCTCACGACCAACCGCCCGTTCTCCAACAAAGTCGGTTCGGTCGGTTCCAGCCACGTCCGCATCGTGGCTTCGGGAAGCTTCTGGCGCGCCTCTTCGAGCACTCGCGCCCAGGTTTCGACGGCTGATAACTCTATTGGCATAGCACAGAGGATCGATGGCGTTAGAGGGGGCGCACGATTGTATTTCTCGGGTGTTGAAAAGTCAACCTTGACCACGTGTCCCATGCACGACTAGCTTTCCCGGCTCGATTTAAGGTGTGAAATGGGACCGACGTATCGGCCGCGGAACAGGCGGCGAGTGAACAAGCACGGCTTCCGGGCGCGTATGAAAACGCGCTGGGGACGTGATGTTTTGAATCGACGGCGCAAGAAGGGCCGCAAGAAACTTGCGGTTTTGCTGCCGTCGAAGCATGGAGGACGCTGACGTCCGAGGCGCTGCCACGGAGTTGGCGGATTTTGCGCGAGTCAGATCTCAAGGCGGTGCGACGCACCGGCAATTCCCGTCGAACTTCCAAGTTGGACATTTCCTGGCGGCCCAATGACCTGGGCCATCCGCGGCTCGGGGTCGTGGTGCCGCGCTACGGCGCGACGGCGGTGTCGCGGAACAATCTCCGACGCCGATTGCGGGAGTGTTCGCGCCGACGAATCTTGCCGCAGCTCGCTGACATAGATCTGGTGATCCGGGCCCGTCCGTCTGCGTACCGGGCCCATCCAAGGGATCTGACCGATGAACTGGAGCAATGGCTAGCGTCGTTTTCCGCCTAACACGCGTCCCGAGGCTAGCCGCTGGCGGGTTGATTCGGCTGTACCAGATTCTGGCGTCGCCATTCCCTTCGCCCTGCCGCCACGTTCCCTCCTGCTCGGCGTACGCGCTGGAAGCCGTGAACCGGTACGGGGCGGTGAAAGGGACGTGGCTCGGTATCCTTCGGATCGGCCGGTGCCAACCGTTCTCCCGCGGCGGTTACGACCCCGTCCCGTGACGAAAAATCACTGATGGATCAACGAACTCTCCTGGCGATCACACTCATTCTGATCGTGTTGATCTTGCCGTCGATCTTGTTTCCGCCCCGTCCCGTGCCCCCTGCCGACGGAGGCGTTGGGCCGCCTGACTCCACACCGCAGAGGATAGCCCCCAGCCTCGTTGAGCCATCCGCTCGGCCACCGGTGCCCGCCGATGTACAGCCGGCTCCGGCGGCGTTAACGGAGCCGGACGGCGAGCCTGTTATCGTTTCGTCCCCGCTCTACAGCTTCGCGTTCTCGCGACGAGGGGCCAAGCTCGTGGGGGCAGAGTTGCTGGACTACCAATCCTTTGCGTTGGGTGACTCGGGAGCTGCGCAGTTGATTCCCGAACTGTCCGAATTTCTTACGCATCGCTTGGTCTTTGGCAACGACACGGTCTTCCTGGACGAGTGGGAGTTCGAGCCGTCACGCCGTTCGCTGCAAGTGGCGGATCGAGGTTCGGAGCTCTCCTGGGTGGCGCGCCGCGGTCCCGCCACCGTCCGCCTCGTCTATTCGTTCCGGCCGGATGAATATCTGTTCCACGTGCGAGGTGAATTCGAGGGCATAACATCGAGCACCGGACTGTTGCTCGTGGGGATGGGTCCGCGGCTGCGGTCAGTCGAATCCGATTCGGTGGTCGACTTCCGGTCGTACGGCATCGTCACGAAGAATCGCTCGACCGACAATCTCAAGTTCAGCTCCCTCAGCCCGGGAGAGCGGGAGAGCCTCGAGGGCCCGTTCGAGTGGGTCGCCATCAAATCGAAGTATTTCCTGGCCGTGATCCTGGCTATCGACGAGGGGCAGACGAGATTCGGCGGCGCCTTGGTGATTGGGGGAGAGCGAACCGGCCCGGGGGGGATGCTGCGCCGGGGAGGGCCCGCAACGCGCGTGCACGTGGTGGCATCGCTGCCCGTTCCCGCGGGGGCGTTCAGTTATTCGGTCTATATCGGCCCGCAGGAGTATCGGCGGCTCTCACGGATCGGCCACGAGCTCCCCGAAGTGAATCCCTATGGATGGATCCTGCAGCCGATCATCACTCCGCTGTCAATCATCGTCGTGAAGCTCTTGCTCTGGATGCACGAAGAGCTGAACCTGGCGTACGGCTGGGTGCTCGTGCTCTTCGGCATCGCGATACGCCTGGCGCTCTGGCCACTCAACCAGAAGGCCATGCGCTCGACGATGGCCATGCAGGCGCTGCAGCCGGAGATGAAGGCGCTACAGGAACGGTATAAAGACGATAAAGCCAAGCTCCAGCAGGAAATGATGAAGTTGTACAAGGAACACGGAGCAAGCCCTCTGGGCGGCTGTCTTCCGATTCTCTTCCAGATGCCGATACTCTTCACACTGTTTTTCGTGTTCCTCAATACGATTGAATTTCGGGGGGCGCCGTTCCTGTGGTTGCCCGATCTGTCCCTGGCCGATCCTCTGTACATCATCCCCATCCTGATGGGAGCGTCGATGTTCGCGCTCTCCAAGATCGGGCAGATCGGGGTGCCGCCGAATCCCCAGGCCAAGATGATGCTGTATGTCATGCCGGTCATGTTTACGGTGCTCTTCCTGAGATTCTCTTCGGGGCTGAACCTGTATTATGCGACGAGCAACCTCGCCAGCCTTCCGCAGCAGTGGATGGTCGCTCAGGAGCGATTGCGACGCGCTGCCAAAAAGAAGTGAGCGTGTACCGAGGGGCATGAACGGACCGTACGAAGGGTCATCGCCCCGCGCCAGGCCGTAGTTTTCCCGGTATGCTGAGTGATGTCATCGCCGCGCTCTCGACCCCGCCCGGCCGTTCGGCGATCGCCGTGGTGCGACTGTCGGGGTCCGGGGCTTTCGACGTTGCGGGCCGGGTGCTTCGGCCCTTCCAGCGAGAGCCGCAGCGTCGCGCATCGCGTGTGTCGGTGGTCCATCCCACGACAAAGGAGATCATCGACCAGGCGCTGTACGTGGTATACCAGGCGCCAGGTTCGTACACGGGTGAAGACACCGTGGAGATCTCGACCCACGGGGGTGTGCTCGTTCCGTCCGAAACCTTGGGCGCTCTGTTTCAGGCCGGCGCCAGGCTGGCAACGCCCGGCGAATTCACCAGACGGGCCGTAATCAACGGAAAGATGGACGTGCTGCAGGCAGAGGCGGTCGGCGATTTGATCGATGCCACCTCGCCATCGCAGCGTCGGGCCGCGATCAGCCAGCTCGACCGCGGCTTGTCAAAGCGCATCGAAGCCCTGCGCAGTCAGGTACTGGAGTTGGAGGCCCTGATCTGCTACGAGATCGACTTCCCCGAGGAGGACAGCGGTCCAGTGCCGCCCGAGCGCATCGACGCCGCCCTACGCCGGCTTGCCGATTCGCTGCGTCTGTTGTCGCGCACCGCCGCGGAAGGCGAGCGGTTGCGGGACGGAGCGCTGGCCGTGATCGCCGGTCGGCCCAACGCGGGGAAGTCTTCGTTGTTCAACGCGCTCCTGGGAACGGATCGAGCGATCGTGACCGAGGCGCCCGGTACCACGCGGGACGCCATCGAAGCAGCGGTATCCTGTGATGGTTTTCCGTTCCGACTGATAGACACCGCGGGGCTGCGTCCGACGGAAGAGCCGACGGAAGATCGGATAGAACGGTTGGGCATCGAGGTGAGCCGGCGTTACTTGAGTAGTGCGGACGTTGTGGTGTTCTGTGTCGAGAGCGGACAGAAATTGAGCGCTGCGGAGCGGGAGTTTCTCGACGACCTCGAAGCTCCGACCTTGGTAGTGGAGACAAAGGCGGACCTGGGCGCCGGCGCGGCAGGCGCTCCGGTGCTCCGAACGTCGGCGGTGTCGGGAGTCGGACTCTCAGAGTTGCGAACCGAGCTTGCGAGATTTGCGTTCGCGAACCTTTCGGCCCAGTCGGAGATGGAACCGCTGGTGACTCGTGAGAGGCATCGCGCGGCCTTGGCGGTCGCGTCGGACGAAGTCGACGCGTTTCGAGAAGCGCGGGATTCGGGCCTAGAAGGGGCCGTGGCGGCTGTGCATCTGCGCGCTGCGGTGGCGTCGCTCGAGGATATCATTGGGGCCGTCACGCACCAGGACGTGCTGGACCGATTGTTCGCCTCGTTCTGCGTTGGAAAATGAAAACCGCTCGTTCAGATCGGCTTCATACCGATTGGGCACCCGCCGTCCGGCGATCGGCGGCGAGGCACTCGTCGGCACTGGCGCGGAGGGCGGCGGCGATGCCATTCTCGGCGACGTACGGCTCCGCCATGCGATATCCCAGGTAGTAGCCCGCGCGCTCAGGAATCGATTTATCTCCCACACGCCGGGCTGCCGCGCCGAAGCCTTCGGCGAGGTACCGCAGCCGCAATCCCATCCCTGACCGCTGCATTTCCCGCCCGGCCACTCGGCGGAGAAAGGTTTCGAGTTCACGCATCCTGCGGTACTGCCGACTTCCATACCCCAGGTATGTGCGTAGCTCGAACCCCGGGGCAACGTCCCGGGAGGCGGCCACCGCGAGACCCTCGTTGATCAGCAGTTCCGCGACCGTGGCTCGACTCCCGGCGTCCCATGGGTCGTAGGTCCCACCGGCCTCCCGGACCAACCGCGCCATCTCGCTTCGGCTGGTTGGCGAGGTGTACCTCACGGCGTGTGCCACCGCGTGCGCGATGCTGACGGGCAGAAGTTGCGGGGCGAGTCCGAGACCGAAAGTCTCGGGATTGGGGCGTGCCGTGAAGTGCTCCATGCAGACGAAGGCTTTTCCGCGACCGCCGATGACCAGCTCTCCCGACCTGGGGCCGCCAACCCCGACGAGGAGGTACAGGTCGACCGAGCAGTCGGCTTGAAACGACTCCTCACAACGCGCGAGGCTCTCTTCCGCGATCTGCCTGACATCGACTCGCTCCAACAACCCTCGAAGGTCATCCCGGCGGGCTCGGGCGACGCGGTGCACGACCTCATCGACAGCCGGGCTGTCCAGATCCAGGATATAGTTGTGCCACAGGGCGGTCAAAATGGGACGATGGTCCTCGAAATACCGGTGGTACCCTTCGATCGGATCCGACGCGGCGGTCGCTTCGAGGAAGCTGGGAACTAAATCGATGAGCATGGCCTGCCGTGTAATGTGCCGGGCGGCGCTGCGTGCGGCAACGACGGCTTGGTGGCAGGTGTGTTTTGGGTGCTACGGGGAGGGGGGAAGGTCGCGGGGGCGACCCCGCTCAACTCCCGCGAAGGCGCTGGCTCATGTCATCCAACAGGCGACGCTCCTCCTTCGTCAGGCTGCCGAGTCCAGTCTCCGAGATCTTGTCCAACACCCTGTCCACCTCATCATACGCCGGCCGGCTTGACCCGGCCTGTGGCCTGGGCTGGCGTTCGGAATGCTCTGCGGAGAGCGAGGTTGGGTGCGCCAACACGCGGACGGGTTGTTGGTAGACGGCCGGCGTCTCGCGCTGGGACCGAGTCGGACCCCACCGAAGGTACCCGAAACCAAATGCGAAGCCGCCGAGGTGGGCGAAATGGGCGACGCCGTCGTTAGCTCCTACCATTGCTGACAGCAGGTCGAGGGCCGCCAGCCCCATTACCAACCATTTGACCTTTATCGGCACCGGCAGCGGGAAGATGTAGATCTCCTGGTCCGGCCAGTACAGGGCGAACGCAAGAGCTACCCCGAAGATGGCCGCACTCGCGCCTACGACCATGGTCGCGGCAGAGAACGCCATGAATACGTACGACAATGCCGCCCCGCCGAGTCCGCAGAAAAAGTAATAGCGCGCGAACTCCGTTCCGCCCATGCGGCCCTCGAGCGCCGTCCCGAAGAAAAACAACATCAACATGTTGAAGGCGAGATGGAAGAATCCGCCGTGGACGAACATATAAGTGCCTAGCGTCCACGGTTGCTGCAGGACCAGCGCCGGGCTGAAGGCAAACCAGTCGAAGAACCAGGGCCCGGTAAACACCGTGATGGTCAGGAGATAAACGACCGCGTTTGCAACGAGCAGGCGGCGCACCCAGGGAGTGAGCGGAGATCGGGTTAGCATTCTTTGTTCTAAGATCCCTTGGACGTTGCCTTTGTTCCTTCAGAGCGTCGTAGCGCCATTTCACACAGTCTGGTACAGAGTTCACCGAATCCGATACCGGCCGCCGCCGCGGACTGCGG
>JADFPO010000002.1:0-21694 GCA_022562295.1 Gemmatimonadota bacterium | reverse complement strand
GTTAGCATTCTTTGTTCTAAGATCCCTTGGACGTTGCCTTTGTTCCTTCAGAGCGTCGTAGCGCCATTTCACACAGTCTGGTACAGAGTTCACCGAATCCGATACCGGCCGCCGCCGCGGACTGCGGCAGGAGACTGGTCGGGGCGAGACCGGGCAGTGTGTTGACCTCCAGGCAATATGCCGTCTGATCTGGTGTCAGTATGAAATCCACCCGGGACATGTCACGCAAGCTCAACACCCGATGCGCCCTGAGGGCGTCGTTCTGGAGTCTGGCCGTTTCCACTTCAGAAAGATCTGCCGGAAAGATCTCCTTGCTCATTCCCGGCGTATACTTGCACTCGTAGTCGAACACGACGTGTTCGGGTATGATCTCACCGACGGCCAGAGGTGTGTCCCCCAGCACGCCAACTGTTAGCTCCTTTCCTCGCACGAACCGTTCCACCATAACGTCGTCGTCGTAGCGGGCTGCCCGCTCGACCGCCGCCTCCATTTCGTCCAACGATTCCACGAGGCTGAGTCCGATAGTGGAGCCAACTCGCGACGGCTTAACGATCAGTGGAAGACCGAGTTGTTCCAGCCGCCCTTCGGAAACCGGCCACATCGCCCAATCAGGAGTGGCCAGCCCAACGCTGCGGAATCGCTCTTTGGCCAGGTCCTTGGCCATGGCCATCCGGCTACCCACCGCGTCACTGCCGGTGAATGGCAAACCCGCCTGCCCCAGGAGATCCTGGAGCTCGCCACCCTCTCCATCGCGGCCGTGCAGGACGGGAAACACGACATCAGCCGCTCGCACCTCGGGCAGTTGGGTGAGCAGAGGGCCGAGTTCTCGGTGTCTCAATGCGGCGAGCTGTGCCGTAGTCGGGGCCTCGCGTTCGACCACGCCGGTGAGCAACTCGGCTTCTTGCTCGGGGGTGAGCACTCCCGTGACGGTGTCGACCACCGTGACGTCGAAGCCTGCTGCGCGAAGGGCCGAGACGACTTGGGTTGCACCAGCCAGCGCGACGTCCCGCTCGGGCGTCGAGCCGCCCGTCAGGACAGCCACGCGGGTCACGGCTTGTAAACCACCCTATACTGCGGAAGCTCCCACAACTCCACCTGTTCCACGGACGCGTGGGGTGCGTCGGCCGCCAACTGTCGACTGGCCGCCGTGCAGATCACCTGCGCGAGGCGCTCAGCCGTCGGCGAGTGATTCTTGAACGGCTCGAGATCGTTGAGGTAGCGATGGTCGAAATCGGCCACCGCGTGCTTCGCGATGTCCTCGATCACCCGGAAATCGATTCCCATCGCGTCCTCTCCCATATGACTCTCCTCGACTCGCACGGTGAGACGCATGCGCCAGTCGTGACCGTGCAGCCGGTCACACACTTCCACTCCCGGTAGCGTATGCGCCGCCGAGAAGGTTGCCTCTGCCGACAGGAGATACACGGCCATTGGCTAGGTAGGGAGCCTGACCATCGTTACATCATGCCCGCGACTTTGCGCAACACGTCGTAGCGCGTGACGATGCCGACGAGGGTGCCGTTGCGTCGTACCAACGCGGCCGCGTTGCCTTTCGACAGGAGTGTCGCGAGATGGTCCAGAGGTGTATCCGCGTCCACCACGGGAAATGGATCCTCCATCACTTCGCGTATCGCCCGGGTCAACGACGACGGTTCGGCCACGGCGAGCGCCATCAGCGACGAATCCGCGATCGAGCCGACGTTTTCGTCACCCTCGACGATAGGTAACTGGGATACGTTGTATGTGGTCATCAGATTCAGCGCCTGGCGTACGGTGGCCGAGGGGGCGACCGTAACCAGGTCCGGCGCATCGCTCGACTTCTGCTCCAACAGCGAGCCCGCCAAGACGCGCTCGGCCTCGAGCATCTGATTCTCCCGAAGCCAGTCGTCGTTGAACACCTTCGACAGGTATCGCTCTCCGGTGTCGGCGGCAATGGTCACGATCAGCGCCTCAGTGTCTCCCAGCCGTCTGGCCACCTCCAACGCCACGTGGACGTTCAGGCCCGTGGAGCCCCCGACGAACAATCCCTCTTCGCGCGCCAGCCGGCGGGCCATCCTGAACGCCGCCGGATCAGATACGGTGACCCATTCATCGATGTACTCGAAGTGGAGCGCATCCGGAATCTTGTCTCCGCCGATACCCTCGACCTTGTACGGATGTGAACTCCCGATTTGCTGAGTGCGGCTGTACTCCGCGTAAATCGACCCCTCTGGGTCGCCCGATATGACTTGGATGTCGGGGTTCTTTTCCTTGAGGTAACGGCCGACGCCGCTCACGGTGCCACCGGTGCCGGCCGACGCCACAAAGTGTGTGATCTTTCCTTCCGTCTGATCCCAGATTTCCGGACCCGTGGTGCGGTAGTGCGCCTCCGGGTTCGCCTGATTGTAGAACTGATTTGCGAACATTGCGTTGGGTGTCGTCTTTGCGATCGACTTGGCCTTCATCACGTAGTTGTCAGGGTGATCGGCCGGCACCGCGGTGGGCGTGATGATCACCTCCGCGCCGTACGCTCGAAGGAGTCGCACTTTTTCATCCGACATCTTGTCTGGCATCGTGAAGATGCAGCGGTAGCCCTTGAGAGCCGCTCCTATGGCAAGCCCCACACCCGTGTTTCCCGCTGTCCCTTCGACCACGACACCACCCGGCTTCAGCTCGCCCTTCGACTCGGCAGCCTCTATGATGGCAAGTCCGATCCGATCCTTCAGCGAGCCTCCCGGATTGAAGAACTCCGCTTTGGCGTAAACCGGGACGCGGATTCCGCGGGTCACTTTGGTGAGGCGGATCAGCGGGGTGTTCCCTATCGTCCCCGCAACGCTGTCGTACGAGGTGTTCATCTGCTCTCTCCTACCGCCGCCAGCTCCGGATGCCGGAAGTACACGGGCTGAACGAACGACGTGGCAACCGGAGTCCCGTCCCGCCTAGCGGGCGCGAACCTCAGGGCGTTGACCCCTCTGAGGGCAGCCGAATCCAGTTCGGGGTAGCCACTACCATCGGCTATTCGGGTGGACTCCGGAACGATGTTGCCCGACTCCGTGATGTAGAGGTGCAGCCGAACGACACCCTCTACGCGTAGCTCGAACAGGGCCACGGGATATTCCATTGGCACGGAGGGGTTTGTCACCACCGGCGGCTCGAATCCGCGGGCCTCGCCCTCTGTGCCCGGATCGTTGGTGCAAGATACCAACCACCATGGCACCATCGCCCACAAGCACGCCCGCCTCACGGTGTCTCCGCGCGGCGTTTGAACTCTGCTAGACGGCTCAGCGCCTCCAGGGGGGTCATCTCGTCGAGATTCAAGCCCTTCAGCTCCTGCAGGATCGGGTCCTGCGTTTCGAAAAATGCGAGTTGCCGCGAGTCCGGTGTCGGAATCGGCGTCGCGCCCACCACGTGGTGCCCCGACTCCAGCAACGCGAGGATCTCCCACGCGCGGTGCACCACGGTGTCCGGCAGGCCCGCGAGCCGGCCCACGTGGATTCCGTATGACCGGTCGGCGCCACCGGGAACTAGTTGGTGCAGAAAAACGATGTCCTCACCCACCTCGCGCACAGCCACGGTGAAGTTGCACGCGTGTTCCAGCTCCTCGGTGAGTTGAGTGAGTTCGTGATAATGCGTGGCGAAGATCGTCTTACAACCCACCTGGCCGTGTAGATACTCGGTCACGGCCCAAGCGATCGCCACGCCGTCGTAGGTTGAGGTCCCACGGCCGATCTCGTCGAGCAACGCGAGACTGCGGGCGGTGGCACAGTGCAGGATCGCGCTCGTCTCGCTCATCTCGACCATGAAGGTCGATTGCCCCTTCCCCAAGTTGTCGCTCGCCCCGACCCGTGTGAACACCCGATCCACCACGCCCATGGTCGCGGAGGCGGCCGGTACGAATGCCCCGATTTGGGCGAGAATGACGCAATGACCCACTTGTCTCAAGACGGTCGACTTGCCGGCCATGTTTGGGCCGGTCAGCAACATGATGCGCGATGCGTCGTCGAGGCGGATGTCGTTGGGGATGAACTTGCCCGGCGGAAGCGTGCGCTCCACTACGGGGTGCCGGCAGCTCTTCAGCGTGAGGGACATCTCGTCGGTCATCACGGGACGCGCATATCCGTGAGTTGTGGCCACATCCGCAAAGCTCTTCAGCACGTCGAGTTGAGCGAGTTGATTCGCCGTATACTGAATCCGATGCAATCCTTGACGGACCGCGTCCCCCAGGCCGTCCAGTATCTCCCGCTCTAGAATCAGTGCCTGCTCCTCTGCGCCCAGCACTCGAGCTTCGTATTCCTTGAGCTCGGGGGTGACGAACCGTTCGGCGCCGGTGAGGGTTTGGCGCCGGTCGTAATTGTCCGGCACCGCATCGCGGTGCGTCTTGGTGACCTCGATGTAGTATCCGAACACGCGGTTGAACCCGACCTTGAGCGAGGCGATGCCGGTTCTCTCCCGCTCCCGGGCTTGGAGGCTGGCAATGAATCGCTTTCCTCCATCCCGCAACTCTCGAACTTCGTCCAACCGTGCATCGGCACCGGGCCGCACCGAATCGGCGTCGCCGATGGCGGCGGGCGGGCGATCTACGATCGATCGGTCCAGCAACTCGTAAAGGTCAGCTAGATTGTCGAATTCTGTGGCTATGCGCTCGAGTTCTACACTGTTCCCCCGGTCGGTCAGTGTGTCCATGGCGTTCTGAACGTCGGGCAGTCGGGAAAGCGATGTTCGCAGTCCTCCAAAATCACGGGGGGAGGCGCGTCGGGAGGTGATTCGCGCGGCGATGCGTTCGATGTCGCGGACGCCGTCGAGCGCGTCTGACAATCGGTTTCGGGCTCGCTGATCGCCGCACAGCACCGAGACGGCGTCGTGTCGGGCCCGAATGGCTTCGATATCGACGAGTGGTGCCAGCAGCCAGTGTCGCAGCAGCCTGCCACCCATGGGGGTCTTCGTCTCGTTCAGTATGTCGTACAGAGTCGATCCGGTAGATCCGGCACGCAGCGGCTCCACCAACTCGAGGTTACGTCTCGTCATCTCGTCCAAGCACATCGTCGCACCGGGCCGCTGCAACGACGGCCGTGCGATCTGGGGGAGACCGTTGGGTTGGAGTTCCGCCACGTAGCGCAGCAGCGCGCCAGAAGCCGCGACGGCGGGCGAATCACAGGCTTCGATCCCCAACCCATCCAGGCTGGCCAGCTCGAAGCGCTTGGTGAGATCTTCGGCGCCGAGTTGCGGGTCGAACTCCCACGCGTCACGTCGGGTGAGCATGACGGAGTCACCGAAGTCGGGCAGGGTGACTCCTTCGGGATACACGATTTCCTTGGCTCCCAATCGCCTGACACTGTCCGCCAGGTCACGCTCGGGGCACGTTTCGAGGATGAACTGACCCGTAGATACGTCCAGCGCAGCGAGACCCGACACGTCGCCCGGGCGCACTGCTACCAGGAAATTGTTGCGACTGCCGTCGAGGAGATCTTCCGAGAGGACCGCGCCCGGCGTGAGTGTTTCAACCACCGCTCGCCGAACGATGCCTTTGGCAGTGCGCGGGTCCTCGACCTGTTCGCAGATCGCTACGCGATAGCCTCGCTCTACCAGGCGGCGCGTGTAATCGGATTCGGCTTTGACGGGGAACCCCGCCAGCGGGACGTTGCCGGCACCACCATTGTTTCGCGCGGTGAGGGTGAGGCCAAGTTCTCGCGAGGCGATCTCGGCGTCCTCGTAAAACATTTCGTAGAAGTCGCCCATGCGGAAGAAAAGAATCGCGTCGGTATGCTGCGACTTGATCTCTCGGTATTGCCGGATCAAGGGCGTCTCGGATGGGGTGCCCCCCTTGCGCGGTTTGCTCACCGACGCTCTTCCACAATGAATGGATCGGCGGGGACCAGCTCTCGCAGCTCGCGCAACAACGCTTCGGCGTCGCGGCGTCGACGGAACGCGCCGACACGCACCTTCAGCAAACCATCTTCGTCACGAAACACTCGAGCCTCGTGACCGGCTGCGCTGAGCGCACGCATCACACGGTCCGCCGCTCCGGGGTCGCTCACGGCGGCCACCTGGACGGCGAAGACTCTGGTCCCCGTCCGGGTGGGCGCCTGGCCGCTGGCCTCCGTGCCAGCTGTCCCTGTCGAATCCGCCAACGCGCTCAATACGACCGAGCACCGCTGCAGATAAAAGGCTGCACGGTTTGCCAGCTCGACGTTCTCTCCGGCCTCCTCGTTAGCTTGCGCCATCAACCGACAGCCCTCCCGAGGGTTGCCGCGGTCCAGTTCCGTGCGGCCCGCCCAAAAGGCTGCTTGGGCGCGCACGGGACTGAACGGGTAATCGAGAAGGATACGTTCCGCCGACCGTCGCACTCCATCGAGATCTCCCTGGGCATACGCGAGCTGCGCCAAACGGAGAAGCGCGCGGTCCGCCCAGGTTGACTCGGAGTACTCGATGCTCACCTGTCGAAAGAATCTCGCGGCAATCGCCGCTGTATCGCTCACCAGACCCGCGGTGAACAGGATCTCGGCGTATCCCGAGTCACTGGGTGATGCGGCGCGCAGCTTCGCTTGAACCACCGCGCGCGCCGAATCCGATTGTCCCTCGGTTGCCAAGCGCACGGCTTCGAGCAGCAGGGAGTCTTGCTGAGCCGAGAGCGGTGTCGCACCGAGCAGAGCGGTCAAGACCCACCTTTTCACTGAGCTTCTCCAGTCGGAATCCGCAGCAACATGTTGGCGAGAGTGGCCCGCGAGTCGCCGATCGTCGTTGACTTCAACTTATCGTCGGCATGGTGTATCAGTCCGACCACCGCATCCAATTCGTCAGCGCGCCATCGCCCGGCCGCGGCAATCCATCGGTCGACCTCGGCCGGCGTGCTTCGAATGCGGGCGCTCTTGAGGAACCGCCACACGGCGTCCCGTAACTGCCGAGCGCTCTTTCGTTGTTTGCGCATCAACGCTTGGGTGAAGCGAGTGGCAACGAAGGACGTTCCGAGCGCGTTCAGCATCTTGACGGCGCTCGTCCCGGGCTGAGCCATTACAATGTCGAGCAGTTCCATAGCACGCCGCATCTTGCGTTGGGAAACCGCATCGAGCCAGTCCGAAAGGGTTTCTCCGTGCCGCACGCCCACAAATCGCTCGATATCCGCTACGTCTACGGCGCCGTTATTTGGCAAGGCGGCGGCCAGTTTTTCCAACTCCATTGCGGCGTGGGATAAGTTGCCGTCCACCGTGCTCAGGAGATGGCTCGCCGCTTCGGGCGACAGGGCAAGCTCCATGTTTGCGGCACGCTCCGTAACCCACGCGCGAGCCTGGTCCGGGCTCGGGGTATCAGCGGAGACGTGCAACGCGCGCTGGGCTATGGTTTTGTCGGGTTGGTGCCCGGAACCGCCCACGAGCACAAGGATCGTACCCGATGAAGGACGGTCCAAATACTCTACCAATGTTTGCCAGACTTTCGAGTTCCTTCTCCACTGCTCCGGTCCTCGAACCACGGCCACGCGGCGGTCAGCCAGCATTGGGGGGGTCTCGACGAGCGCGTGCAGGCTCTCTGCGTTCAGATCGCCCGCCATTCGGATGTCCAGATCGAAATCCCGCGACTGGGCGTCGACGGCCGCGCTGACGATGGACTTCACGAGTTCGTCCTTGAGGATTTCCTCTTCACCGGTGAGGTAGTAAACGGGAGCGATATCCCCACGCTCGATAGCGTGGCGGACGGTGCCAAGGGAAGCCGCCGACATACTGAGCGGAAGTTACCAACGTCGTGTTTGCGAGGTAAGTGGGGTGACCCCCGCCCCCCTAGTCGCGATCTACCGTGTCGCTCGTCGCAAAGTGCGGCTGGAAGGTGTACTCCGCCTCTCCCATCACGAAGGATACCGGGCGCTGGAGCGACGTCGGCGACGATAGGTCGGCAAACGTTACGAACGGCGGGCTCGGGTTCGCCCGGACCACGGGCATGGGACGGGCCGGTGGGGTGAGAGGATCGATCTCTTGCTCATTCCTGCTCAGTCCGTCGATCACCAGCGTTGCCACGGCGGCCGCGACAACCAGGGATCCGACGAACCGCATTGGGACCGGGAAGAGCGCCGCGGGTTCCTGAGCCGAGACCGCCAATCGACCCCGCAGCGCGGTACGGAACCGCCGAGACGGCTCGACGGGTTCGGCAGCACGCAGTTTGGCCAACCCTCGTTCGATGACCTCGTGGTAGCGCGTGCAGCGGTGGCACGCCTCTACGTGCGCGAGCAGGAGTCGCCGCAGGACCGGGTTTTCGACTGTCCCGTCGCGGAAATCAGAGTAGTGGTCTAAGAAATCAGAACAGCGCATTAGCTGGTAGTCGCTGGTGCATCAATACTACCGTGGCGCTGCCGTGATGTTCCGGGCGGTGCAGGGAAGTGTAGAGGATTGGGTGGCGGCCAGTTTTATAAACTGGCCGCCAGGTGAATCAGTCGAGCAGCGGCTCGATGACCTGCGCGAAACGGTTCCGAGCGCGATTCAGCCGGCTCTTGACCGTGCCCAAATTACAGGCAGTGATCTCGGCGATTTCTTCGTAGGTCTTGCCTTCCAACTCGCGCAAGACAAACACCACACGATGGTGCTCTGGTAGCTGGCTTACCGTCCACTCCACCAAGTTGCGTAGGTGGCGCTTCCGATAGAGGTCGTCTGGTCGATTGCGGTGATCTTCGAACTGAAGTGGACGATGGTCATCCTCCCAGTGTTTCTTGATCGTTTGGAAGAGAACGAGGGGGTTGCGACTGCGGTTGCGGAGCTCGTTCTTGGCGAGGTTCGAGGCGATCGTGTAGATCCACGTCGAGAACTTCTTGCTCTGATCGAATCGGTGCAGGTGGCGGTGCACACGGATGAAGACCTCCTGCACCAGATCTTCTCCGCGCTCGCGGTCACCGATGGTTCGGTACACGAAGTTCAGCAAACGCCGCTGATACCGTCCGACCAGCTCCTCGAATGCCCATGGGTCGCCTGCCAGGTGAGCCGCGACCACCTGCGGGTCGGTCAACTGGGTGCGGTGCGGAGCGGATCGGGCTGGAACCGCAGTGGCCAACGGGGCTTGCGTGTGTTGCGCGACAGCTGTCATTGCTAGACCTCCTCGGTGTGTCCCTCCAGAAACACCAAGCACGCGCCCCAGAACCGTTTCCAGGGCGGGTGTGTGCTACATCACCAACGCTGTCTGTCGCAGGAACCATACCGCCCGCATGGGACGGCTAAGTTGTTGTTAATCAACACGATGTGGCGGTGGCAATAGACGGGCCCATGTCCCAGATCGAGGAATCTCTGTCCCCCAACTGGGACGTCGCCTACCGATTGAGCGTGAAACCCGCCACGTAGAGCAGCCCCGAAATGGTTTTGGAATCGACTATTTCCCCGTCCCGGATCATCTCGAGTGCTGACGACATCGCACGAGTGGCCACCTCGATGCGCTCATCGGGCTGGTGGTGGGGCTGGGCGATCTCAAGTCCGGTGGCCAGAAAGAGGTGGATTCGCTCGTCGGTAAATCCCGGCGTGGTGTAAATCGTGGTGAGGTGGCGGATTTCGCTCGCCGAGGCCCCGGTCTCCTCGAGCAACTCCCGTCTCGCGCAGGCCTCCGGCTCTTCTCCAGGTTCCAACACTCCGGCTGGGATTTCCCAGATGACGCCACCAGCGGCATATCGATATTGACGGATCAGAAGCACCTGCGGGTCGGGGCTGTCTATCTCGGACACCAAAGGGACTATGGCTGCAGCCCCCGGGTGGCGCACCATCTCGAGCTCTATGGTCTGTCCGGCGGGGTTCTGGATGGTCTCCACCTCCACCTTGAGGAGGCGGCCGGCGTACGCCGTGCGGGTGGTGACGTGGGTGGCCCCGGGCTGGTCGATCATGGGCGTGGGTAGTCTCTGGCCGGTGAGTGTCGTGGGCCTGCTGGTCCCCGGCTCTCAGAACGTAGCGGTTACCCCGGCCAGAATCCGCCGTCCAATTACGGATCCGCCGTACAGCTGGAAGCGTTCCTGGTCCAGGACGTTGGTCGCCGTGGCAAACACGCGCGCGTTGTTGTTGAATCGATAGCCCAGGTTCACGTCGACGGCTTGCCTGGAGCGTATCCGACCGGCGAACACACCGGCCGCCCAGTCGAAACTGTCGTTGAACTTCGCACTGATCGCGGCGTCGAATCCCTGAAGCCCCGTGTAATTCAGCGAGAACCCGAACTTGTGTTTCGGGGTGTTCGGAATGATGTCCTGGCCGAAGGCTTGTAACCCGGTGTCCTTCACATCGAAATCGAAGAACGTGTACGAAACGTCCACCCGAACCTCGGGAGTGAAGCCGTACCCGATACCCACCTCGATCCCTTTCTCCTCCACCTTGCCCGCATTCGCATAGGAGACCACGATCGCGCGCGTTCCATTGAAGGTTGAGAGCGCGGCCGACCCGATGGGACTGGCCGCCAGCCCGCTATATCCGGCGGCGAGTTGCGCATTGCCGGCCCGGAGCGGATGGGCTGCGGGCAACCCGAGCGCCGCGAGCACGGCGTCGATCGCTGCGAGATCGGCGAGCACGTCGGTTCCGCCATCGGTGAGTAAATAGGTCGGGTATTGGGCCTGGTTGACGGCGGGTAGCAGATCGGTGACGAAGTTGCTGAGACGGTTGAGATAGAGGTCGACGGTCACGTAGACGTTGTCTGCCAGCGTGCCCTTATATCCGACCTCCCACCCGGTCACTTTCTCGACTTCGAGATTGCGGTTGCCGAGGGCCAAGACGGGTGTCTCCGTGGCGAAGTTCCACGGGAGGTCGGCGGGCAGGCCCAGTGTGCTCATGAGTGCGGCCAACGCCGGACCCACGGTGGCGGCGTCCTGCAGGGTGGCGTAGTACGCCTCGAGGCTTCCTTCGAGCAACGCGGGTAACGGCGATGGTGCGGCCGCGGGGACGCGCAGGAAGAACTCGGAGTAGTTCGGCGTTTGGAAGGCGCGGTTGACGGTCACGCGAATGGAGTGCCGGTCGCTTGGGCTGTAGACGATGGCGCCCTTGGGCGAAAACTGGGTATCGAACAACGTACCGTTGTCGACGCGTGCCGCCCCCACGACGCGCAGCTGCTGGGTCGGCCGGAACTCGAGTTGGCCGTAGCCCGAGTAGTAATCGTCGCTGCGGTCGTCGTCCGCGGGCAGCATGAGCGTTCCTTGCGTATCGACGTTGTATTTGCGATAAGAGGCGCCAAGCACCACGCGGGCCTTGCCGTCGTCGGTGGAGCGGTTGTACTGACCCTCGAAGTGGAAGATCGACGATGTTTCTTCCAAGCCCAAGCCGCTCGCGAGCGAGACTTGCGGGTCTATCGTGTTTCGTCCGGTGTACCACCCCATGAGACTATAATCGGAGCTGTTCCACGAAGTGCGAGCCCACGGCTTGATGGCCTTGTTCACTTGAACTCGTCCGATGCCGGTCACGAACACCTCGTTTTCCACCTGGGCCGCGCCGCCCTCCACGGTAAACACCGACCCGTTGTCGAGGTAGTAGTCGAACCGGCTGCCACCGTACACGTTCTGAAGGTCATCGCGGTCGCCGCTCGCGATTCCCGTGGTGGCATCTCGCGTTTGTCCGCTCAATGGAATCAACTCCACGCCGAGACTCACCGGGTCGCTGGTAGCCCGGGCGTATTCCGCGGCGGTGTCTGAGCCGTCCACGGCCGTGCGCGACCGGGTCCACGAATCGCTCCGGTTGTACCCGAAGTTGAAGCGGTATCCGAGACGGCCGTCGGAACTGGTTCCCGCGTGACGCAGGTCTCCCCGCATCGTGCCGAGTTCCCCGCCGGCGAGCGTCACCTTGGTTCCCACGACGTCACGAGCCGGCGGCGTGGTGATGTTGATGACGCCGGAATATGCGTTCGCACCGTACAGGGCCGATCCTGGGCCGCGTACCATCTCCAGAGTGCCCATGTCCTCGAGCGAAATGGACATCCCGTTCCACTCCTGAGACCCCAGGAAGGCGATCGCCAGGTCGCGGCCGTCCTGCAACACCAGCACTCGCCGGTTGAGCGACGAGTTGAATCCGCGTGCGTTCACGTTGAAGTCGTTCACACCGCTCTGGACCACATCGACCCCAGGTATGTGTTCCAATGCCCTCGGGGCCTGTCCGGTGACGGATCGGTCGCGCAGGGTGATTGGGTTGACGATGGAGATCGCGGCAGGCGCCTCGACGATCCGCTCCGGAACGCGCGAGGCAGTCGTGACGATGATCTCACCGAGCATCACCACCTGAGCCTCCAGACGCACGTTAACGCTCTGAGTGCTTCCCAAAACGACCGTGACGGCGGCCTGCTGCGGTCGGAAGCCGAGCCAGCGCACGAGAATCACATGATCGCCCGCCGGCACACGCGGCAGCACAAACCGCCCGTCCGTGTCCGTAACGGTGGTGATTCCCGTTCCGACGACGATGATGCTCACTCCCTGGAGGGGTTCACCGTCGACGGCCTTGACCACGGTTCCTTCCACGCGACCGGTCTGGCGAGCCGAGAGCGGTCCGGCAAAGAGCGACGCGACCACAAAACTCAGCGCCAAACCCAAACGGAAGGGTGAGTAACGGCGCAGGTATTTGCGAAACATGGGAAATCCTCCGAACGGTAGTTTCAGAACGATGTCGGATCTGTCGTCGGCCAACCGGTACAAGATGGGGCGCGCGAGGCATTTGCGCGAGATGCCGGGCCGCTTATAATTCTCCTCCCCCGGGCCAGGTAGCTCAGTTGGTAGAGCAGCGGACTGAAAATCCGTGTGTCGGCAGTTCAATTCTGCCCCTGGCCACTGTTGTTGCCTTCACCCGACAGTCGCCATCTTGTGCCGTGGCGGTTTTCTTTTCAAGTGGCTGGAGAAACATACGGGAGTGTCACGCCATCTTCATGGAATAGTTAATCGAATTCCACGATGAGCGGCGCGTGGTCCGACGGTTTTTTCCCTTTTCGTTCGTTACGGTCCACGGACGCGGCCGTGCTCCGTTCGGCCACGGCGCTGGTGGCGTAAATGTGGTCGATGCGCACTCCATCCCCCTTGGGGAAGGCCAGCATCCTGTAATCCCACCACGAATACACACCGCCGTCGGGATGGTGACGGCGAAACACGTCCACGAATCCCCAAGCCCGGATTTCTTCGAGCGCTTTACGGGCGTCGGCGTGACAGAGCACGCTCTCGCTCCACTTCTCCGGATTGGCCACGTCGGCCTCGTCCACCGCGACGTTGAAATCGCCGCAGAGGACGAGGGGATCGTCGGGTGATGCCTCGCGTTCGAAGAACGCTTTCAAACGTTTCATCCAAGCGAGCTTGTATTGGTATTTCTCGGTCCCGACTTGCTGTCCGTTCGGGAAATACGCGCTGATGATTCTGATCCCCTCGATGTCGGCTTGAATGAGGCGTGCCTGCGGATCATCGTCAGCCATTCCACGCACGACGTTGGTGATGGTCTTATTGCTCAGGATGGCGACGCCGTTGTAGGTCTTTTGGCCGTACACGGCAGCGTTGTAGCCCGCAGCCTCGACGCCTGAGAACGGGAAGTCGTCGTCCTGCGCTTTCAATTCTTGCAGACACAGCACGTCAGGCTGCTCCGCATCGAGCCATCGATACAGTCTCTCTTCCCGAGCACGGATGGAGTTGAGGTTCCAGGTGGCGATCTTCATGTGCTAATGGATTCGATTCGGTCGTGTTCGATTGGCGTGTGGCACAGCTAGGACATTTGGGTATGGGGCAACGGACTGTTACGCGATCGAAAATTCCGCGGCGTCGATGGCGGCGAGGTCGGCTTCGGTCAACTCGATCGCGGCTGAACTGATGGCGTCCACAGCGTGCTCGACCGTTCGGGCTGCTGGAATCGCAAGCACGTTGGGACCCTGTGCCAGCACCCAAGCCGTGACCACCGCGTGAGTCGATGCGCCGAGGCGTTCTGCCATTGGCGCGACTACGGGGTGCGTCGGGAGTTTCTTGTTGAGACGTCCACCGCCCACGGGACTGTAGGCTATGAATCCGATACCGTGTTCGGCGCAATGCACCACCACACCCGTTTTGAGCGCTTCACGAAAGAAGGGGCTGAGCCGGTTCTGCACCGTTACGACGGTGACGATCGAACTTGCCTCCTCGATCTCTGCCACGGACACGTTGGAGAGTCCTACCCAACGGATCTTGCCTGCTGCCTGAAGATCGGAGAGCGCTCCCACGCTGTCGGCGAGCGGCACCTGGGGATCCGGTGTGTGGAGTTGGTAGAGGTCTATCCGCTCGACGCCGAGGGCGCGCAGCGAACCGTCACAGGCTTTCTTGAGCTGGTCCGGGCGTCCACCGTGATCCCAGCGGCCGTTCGGCCGCGTCATCCCGCCCTTGGTGGCGACGACGATCGACTCGGCAGGCCCCGACCATGTCTTGAGAGCCTTGGAGAACAGCCGCTCGTTGTGTCCCAGGTCGTCATCGCCCAAACAGTACACGTTCGCGGTGTCCAACCATGTCACCCCTGCGTCCAGCGCGGCATGAACTACCTCGCAACCCACCTCCTCCGGTGGGCGTGCCGAGGTCGAGAGCGGCATTCCTCCGAAGCCGATGAGCGAAACGTCCGGGGCGCCTTGCCCCAGCGGCCGAGTCTGCATTGCCGTTGCCTGTCGCTAGAAGGTTGTCACGGTTCGCGCGAGCCGATGCCATCCCGCCCGACGATCAACCGGGCGCCACGGTTGCGGGTGAAGTAGTTCCATGCCCACTGAACGGCGACGAGTACGCGGTTCTCGAATTCGATCAGAGCCAGTATGTGCACGAAGAGCCATAGAAGCCAAGCGGGAAACCCTGCAAAGCCAAACCTGCCGAATTTTGCGACGGCGGCGCTCCGCCCGATGGTGGCCAGGCTCCCTTTGTCGACGTACCGGAACGCCGCAGGTTTTTCTCCGGCGAGCAGCTTCATGATTCGGCGGGCCGCGTAGCGCCCCTGCTGCATCGCAACAGGTGCGACTCCCGGGAGCGGTGCCCCCGTCTGGTGCGAGAAGTTTGCCATATCGCCGATCACGAGAATCTCCGGATGTCCCGGGACGGTGAGATCGGCGTCCACCACGACTCGGCCGGCTCGGTCGAGCTCGGCGCTCGTCTGGCTGGCGATGACGTGGGCTAGGCTCGATGCGGCGACGCCTGCAGCCCACAAGACGCAGCGGGTCGGAATTCGCTCGCTGTTTCCCGCGAATTGGATCTTCACACTGTCGGGCGTCACATCGGTGACGAATGAGTTCAGTCGCGTCGTGACGCCAAGGCGCTGGAGGGACTTGAGTGCCTTCGCCGAGAGGGATTCAGGATAGCTCGGCAGCACCCGATCGGTGCCCTCGACCAGGACGATTTGCGCGTCGGCCGGATCGATCGCGCGAAAATCTTGTCGGAGTGTGTCGTTGGCAAGTTCGCCGAGCGCGCCGGCCAACTCGACACCGGTCGGCCCCGCACCGACCACCACGAAGTTCAACCAGGCTCGTCGCCGCTCAGGATCAGCCTCTTGCTCTGCTGCCTCGAACGAATAGAGAATACGCGCTCGCATCGCCGTGGCATCTTCCAGGGTCTTCAAGCCCGGCGCGTGCGGTCGCCATCCGTCGTTGCCGAAATAGTCATGACTCGCGCCGGCTGCCACGATCACGGTGTCGTAGGGAAGAGTCCGGCCGCCGGCGAGTACCACGCTGTGTCCCGCAACGTCGAGCCCCACCACATCGGCCAATAACACTCTCGTGTTGCGTTGGCGGCGTAGCACCCTGCGCAGCGGCGACGAGATGTCGCCTGGCGAGAGGCCCCCGGTTGCCACCTGATACAGCAGCGGTTGGAACAGGTGAAAATTCCGGCGGTCGAGCAATGTGACGTCGACGCGCGCCCGCCGGAGCGATTGCGCTGCGTAGAGTCCTCCGAACCCGCCGCCGACGATGACCACCCGATGAAGATCGGGTGCCGCTGTCGGGCGCCCAGCCAACTAAACCTTGCCTCGTGAAACGGTCATCCCGCCGCATCTCCTGGGGCGTTCGTCCTCTCAGGGTGACATATGGGCGTCACTCGCGATGACTCGGAACAGTGTAAACTATTATTACATAGATAGTTATCACCATCGCGAGCCGCTGGCACCGAGTTTGCCAGTGTTGGAGTGACCTAGTGCTGCTGACACCAGCGCAGGATCGAGGCGCGGTACGTCGTCTCGAAGTGGCATGTAAAAAGTCGCTGCCTACCTCATTAGCGACTCGATCCCCTCCCGCGGCCCCACGGTTCGGCTCCAGCCGGTCCCGGGGCCGCTGCCGTTCCCGCTTCTTTACGGGGCTCGGATGGGTTGCCATTATTGGCTCAGTCCGGAACAGCTTTGGGAACCACCGCGCTGACCGGGTGTTGTTACATCGAATCTGCGCTCTTCAACCTATCCCGTATTCAGTCGTCGCAAAGGACCTTGAACATGAGATCACCTTGGTTGGGTAGGATCGCTTTGCTCTCGTTGGTGGGCACGGCATGCGCCGGCGACGGTACCGGCGTGGACGGTGGAGGTGGAGTGAACGCCGGGACGACGTTGTCGGCCGACGTGCAGCCCATCTTGACGGCGAATTGCGCACTGAGCGGTTGTCATGTCGGCAGCGATCCGCAGGAAGGGCAAAACTTGAGTGCCGGACAGACCTTTTCGAATGTGGTGAACGTCGCGTCCAACGAGCTTCCCACGATGGACCGGGTGGAGCCAGGTCAGCCGGACAGCAGCTACCTCGTGCACAAGATTCAAGGAACCCATTTGCAGGTGGGTGGGTCCGGAGACCGCATGCCACTCGCGCGATCGCCGTTGTCGCAAGCTGAAATCGACGTGATTCGAGCGTGGATACAGGCAGGAGCGATGTCCAATTGAGGTCCCGAGAGCCGCTGGAACAGCCAACGATGCTGCAGGCGATAAGGTGGGTGGGGCTTGTGGCGGCCGTGCTGGCTCCCGTTTCAGTCGCCGCCGAATCGGAACCATACCTGGCGGTTCGCTTGGGACTCAAGTGCTCGAGTTGTCACGTGAACCGCACCGGCGGCGGGATGCGCAACGACTTCGGCGCAGTTTTTGCCGGCACCAATCTGCCCAGTCGGAACACCGGATTTCAGTTTCAGAACCGCGCGCTCAACGATTGGCTCAAGATGGGTGGGAATTTTCGGATTGCGGGGACGGCCAACCTTTCGGACGCCACGCCACAGACCGCCTTGGACATCAATCGCGCGAACCTGTACCTGGAAGCCAAGCTGATCGAGGGCAAGTTGACGCTTTACGTGGACGAGACGTTGGCCCCCGGTGGAGCAAACTCAAGGGAGTTTTTTGCGTTGCTGGAGGTTCCCTCTATTACCGGGTACGTGAAAGCGGGGACGTTCTTTCTTCCGTCGGGACTGCGTATTCTGGACGACCGGGAGTTCATTCGCCGGGAGACAGGATTCACGATGCTCGCCCCCGACCAGGGGATCGAACTGGGGTTAGAGCCTGGGCCCTTTTCCGTTGTCGTGGCGCTCACAAACGGCAATAGCGGTGCGGCGGAGAACAACAGCGGCAAACGCGTGACGGGGACGGCGGCGTGGGTGCAGCGACGATTTCGGCTTGGGGCGTCCGCGTCTCGCAATACACAATCCGGGATGAACACAGATGTGGTGGGTGGGTTCGGAGGACTGAGTTTCGGGCGGGTGTCGCTCTTGGGCGAGGTCGACTTTGTCAGTGGGGCCAGTGCCGAGGGTGCCAATGTCGACCAGGTCGTGGCGTATGGCGAGGGTAACGTGCTCGTTCGTCAGGGGATCAACGCGAAGATCACATACGGGTTCCACGACCGCAACGTGGACCGCGCGGAGGACGAGCGGATTCGCGCGCGATTGGGGCTCGAAGTATTCCCATTTCCCTATTTCCAACTGTCCGGATTCTACGTCGTGCGCGACGACATACCCGCGAGCCTCTCGCTCGCGTTACCGCAGCAGGATCAGGTGATCCTGGAGCTGCATCTGTTCTTCTGATGCCGCCCTCAGGCTGACCGCGCAGACCGCTCGCAACGACGGAGTGTCGCAGTAGCTTCCGCGCGCACACCGCTACATCTTACGGACTCGATTTTTCCGACAACCATTTTTCGGTGCCGTGCCGGCTCGTTGGTCGGCTCGTGTGACTAGGAGTTCATGCACATGAGCGGTGATATCAAAGTGCCGATTCCTGTGAACGAACCGGTTCTCGCCTACACGTCGGGAACCTCCGAGAAAGAGGAATTGAAGGAGAAACTCCGGACGATGTCGTCGGAGGAGATCGAGATACCGCTGATCATCGGTGGCAAGGATGTCCGCACCGGCGAGACCAACAACGCGGTTATGCCTCATCGCCACGCGCATCTGTTAGCACGTGGCCATCGGGCCGGACGCAGCGAAGTCGAAGCCGCGATCGCGGCGGCTGTTGAGGCGCACCGGGACTGGTCGGAGTGGCCGTGGGAAGACCGTGCTGCAGTATTCCTTCGGGCGGCGGACTTGCTTGCCACCACGTGGCGGCAAACGCTCAACGCGTCGACCATGCTTTGTCAGAGCAAGACCGCCCATCAGGCCGAAATCGATGCCGCCGCAGAGTTGATCGATTTCTTCAGGTTCAACGTTCACTTCGCCGAAAGGCTGTATGGGGAGCAGCCGATCTCCGCAGCCGGGATGTGGAACCGCGTCGAATATCGCCCCCTCGAAGGCTTCATCTACGTCGTCACCCCGTTCAATTTCACCTCGATCGCCGGCAACCTGCCCGGGGCACCCGTCCTGATGGGCAATACCGTCGTGTGGAAACCGGCGAGCTCGACGGTGTTTAGTGGTTACTACGTCGCACGCTTGCTGGAGGAGGCCGGACTACCGCCCGGCGTGGTCAACTTCGTTCCCGGCGACGCGGCGACGGTGAGTGAAGTCGCGCTGAACCACCCCGACTTGGCCGGGATTCATTTCACGGGATCCACCAAAGTGTTCCAAACGATGTGGCGCACGGTGGGCCAGAATATCTCGAACTACCGCGCGTACCCGAGGGTGGTCGGCGAGACCGGCGGCAAGAATTTCATCATCGCGCACCCCAGTGCCGAGCCGCAAGCCCTGCTCACGGCCATGGTGCGGGGCGGTTTCGAGTATCAGGGGCAAAAGTGCAGCGCGGTCTCGCGCGTCTACATTCCCAAGAGCGTGTGGGCGGGTCTCAGGGACCGTCTAGCCGATACGGTGAAGGAGATCGCCATGGGCGATCCGGCCGATTTCTCCAACTTCATGGGGGCGGTCATCGACCGGCCGGCATATGACAAGATCGTGGGTTATCTCGATGAGGTGCGGGCGTCCGACGACGCGGAGATTCTCGTTGGGGGCGAGTCCGACGACTCTGAGGGGTACTTCATCCGACCGACCATCGTGGTGGCCAAGAAGCCCGATTACCGCACCATGTGTGACGAGATATTCGGCCCCGTGGTCTCCGTGTACGTGTATGACGACGCCAAATGGGAAGAGACGCTGAGGCTGGTCGATACCACGTCGCCGTATGCCCTCACCGGAGCCGTCTTCGCTACCGAACGGGCGGCGGTGCGGCAGGCCATGCGTGCGCTACGGTATGCCGCTGGTAATTTTTACATCAATGACAAGCCCACCGGGGCCGTCGTCGGTCAGCAGCCGTTCGGTGGAGGGCGAGCCAGCGGAACCAACGACAAGGCGGGGTCGATGCTGAATCTGGTACGCTGGGTGTCCGCCAGAACCATTAAGGAATTATCAGTTTCGCCGATAAACTACCGATACCCCTTCATGGAGGAGGAGTAAACGACCACCGGACCGATCGGCTTGGCCGGGGGTCAACCACCACGCGGGGAGCCGTAACCTGAGAAACTGTGATTTTGCCCTTGACGGATATGGAACGACACCGGCATTTTGCGGCGGGTTCGGAGCCTCGTAAGTTCGTGCAGGATTTGAACCTAGCAATATGGGCCGCCACGTCGGCCCTGAAGGCTGGTTTGACGGTCCACACTGCTGCCTGGAAATATTCATGAAGCGAAGACTCCTGGCTCCGATGATCGGAGCGGCCCTATTTGGTGCGGTCGCGCTGGGCTGCGAGCCCGGCTCGATCACCGAAGCCCGAGAGCAGCTTGGACGCGGGTCCAACGACACGTTCTCGCTCCTGATCCCCCTTGTGAGCGACACGTTCTTCATCAGCAAGATCCTACCGGCGGGGGATACGGTCACCCTGGCGGGAGGCGTTCTCGGCATTCGCGTCCAGTCGGATTCGGTCGTGGTCGACGTTGGCGGGGAGCTGCGCTTCGACAACCTGACGTTCGATCAGTTCACGTTCAGTTTCGATCAGATGTTGCAGACGCAGACCGTGACGACATCCGTAGCATTCCCGGGGCCCAACACCGGGCCCGCCGCTAGGCAGATTCCTGGCCTCTCGGCAGACACGGTTTCGTTCACGACACCGGCCGGATCTGCCGTCTCGGAGGCCACCATCGAGAGCGGTTGGGTCGTGCGAACCATGGTCAACAACTCGAACTGCGACGCCACCGTGAGCATAACCTTGGTGGACGACACCGGGAGGACGGTAGTTGGGTTCGCGGATGTGCCGATCACGGCCGGTGCCACCATCGTCGACTCGGCCGACGCGGCGGGAGCGGTCCTTTCGGGGTTCGTCGCTATCCGAACGAGCGCAACTTTCGGTATCTGCATACCGTTGCCTGGCTCCAATGTGGCGAGTGACATCACGTTCCGGCCCATGATCCTGGCGTCCGTCACGTTGACGAACGTCCGCGAGGGATTCGACGAGACCTACGGGGCGTTGGATTCAGAGGGCAACATCCAAGCGGTCGATACGGTCGTCGTGGCGACCGGCACACTCTTGATGTTTGTCCAGAATAGACTTCCGATCGAGCTCAGCGTCGACGTCACACTCAACGGCATTCTGGATCAAACAGGCACTCCACTGAGGCAGTCACTCTTGGTGCGCGCCGCGCTGGGCGACGGGACGTACGAGCGCGATACCTTGACGTTCATTCTGGACAGTGCGTCGATCATACCGGGGGCGGTGCAGGCGCGCGCGGTGGGCCTGGCCTTGGCGGACACAGCCGTAATCACGCCCACGAACGCAGACAGCGCGGCGGTGGTCGGTGGGGACATGTCACTGGTGGTGGAGCGCTTGGCCGGGACTCTGGACCCGGACAGCACGGGCGAGTTGACGGTGACCGTCGAGGAGTTCGTGAAGCTCACGTCCTCGGATGTCGATTTCGAGGATCTCGACGACGCGATAAAGCAGTCGACGCTGAATCTGGCGCTGGTGGACCTGTCGGTGCGCAACGATGCGAACATTCCCTTGCGGCTGGACAGTCTGACGCTGGGAGTCGCGCGGCTCGATGCGACGGGTGCGGTTCAGCGTGACCCCACGACCGGCGCCCCGGCCTATGAGTTGGATGCGAGCGGCAATCCCTTGCTCGTTTTTGTCGCCCCGGCGGGCCAGACGAGTCTGTTGGTTCCACGGCAGGGCCAAGCGACCGTATCGCTCAACGCGGCGCCGTTGGTGGACAAGATGGTGAAGCTGTTGCTGGACGACATCGACGTTGCGTTCGTGACGGCGGGGCGGGTCGTGGCTGGCGATGGCACCTTAGGCAGCATCTCTCGCGGGGACAACGTCGCGGTGGGTTTCGACGTGACGGTAGGGCTCGACTTCACGTTGCCGGCCGGTGGCATCCAGTTCGACATCAACCAGGTGTCCGACGGTATCGATCTCGACAGCGCGGACGCCGACGATTTGGCTTCGCGCGTCGTGGACGT
>JADFPO010000130.1:3608-9716 GCA_022562295.1 Gemmatimonadota bacterium | reverse complement strand
GGGCGAGTGGGGATCTCGCACCGCTGGCGCACGTAGCTTGGGCCTTGATGGGTGAGGGGCCGGTCGATGTGGTCGCCACGGACGCTTCCCCCTCGGTCTCCGCCCGGGACATTCGGCGAGAGCAGGCCGGGGATGCGCTGCGGGCGGCGGGCATCGAACCCGTCGTCTACGAAGCCAAGGAGGGGCTTGCGCTCATCAACGGTACCCAGGCGCAAACCGCGGTGCTGAGCTTGGCTGTGCACGACGCCCGCAACCTCTGGCGGTGGGGACATGGGGCCGCGGCCATGACTTTGGAGGCGCTCAAGGGAACGCCGGAAGCCTTTGACGAGCGGATCCATCAGGCTCGCCCGCACCCGGGACAGCTGAAGTCGGCTGCCATCATGCGGGAACTGCTGGCCGGCAGCGCCATTCGAGAGTCCCATCGGCACGGGGATGTCCGTGTACAGGACGCGTATAGCATTCGTTGCGTGCCACAGATCATGGGTGCGGTGGGCGACACGATCGAGCATGCGGCAGCCGTGGTAGCGGTAGAACTCAACGCGGCAACGGACAATCCTCTGGTGTTCGATAACGACCTAGTGTCGGGGGGGAATTTTCACGGGCAGCCCGTTGCCATGGCGTCTGATTTCCTCGCAATCGCCCTCACCAGCCTGGCCGGCATGGCCGAACGCCGAATCGAGCGACTGGTCAACCCGGATCTATCGCCGGGTCTGCCGCCGTTCTTGGCCACCAACCCCGGCCTGGAATCGGGCTTCATGATGGTACAGATCACGGCGGCCGCCATAGCCGGCGAATGTCGGGTCCTGAGCACACCGGCCAGCGTGCAATCCATCCCGACGGATGCCAACCAGGAAGACGTGGTACCGATGGGCATGACCGCTGCGCTCAAGGCGCGCCGAGTGCACGAGAATGCGCAGCGAATCATCGCTTGCGAACTGTTGTGTGGTGCGCAGGGTCTCGAGCACCACCGTCCACTGGAGTCGAGTCCCGCGGTCGAGAAGTTGTATGAGCGAGTACGAGCGATCGTGAGTCCACTCACGGGGGATCGGTCGCTCACCGCCGACATCGAAAACCTGACGCAGCTCGTGCGTGAGGAAGTCTTGGCATGATGAGTCACGTCGTCAGGGCCCCACGCGGCAACCAGATCTCTTGTCGAGGTTGGATTCAGGAAGCCGCACTGCGGATGCTCATGAACAACTTGGATCCCGAAGTTGCCGAGCGTCCCGAAGAGCTGATTGTGTACGGGGGCACTGGGCGCGCAGCTCGAAGCTGGGAGGCGTTCGAAGCTATCGTCGCGGCGTTGCGAAAACTTGGCAACGACGAGACGTTGCTGGTGCAGTCGGGAAAGCCAGTGGGAATATTTACCACGTTCGAACATGCTCCGCGCGTCCTGATTGCCAACGCGAACCTGGTGGGGCGGTGGGCTAATTGGGACAAGTTTCGCGAGCTCGAGGCGCTGGGGCTGACGATGTACGGGCAGATGACGGCGGGGAGTTGGATCTACATCGGAACGCAGGGAATCCTCCAAGGGACGTACGAGACGTTTGGCGCCGTCGCGCGAGCCCATTTTGGTGGCAGTTTGCAGGGCCGTCTCATCGTGACCGGCGGGTTGGGTGGGATGGGTGGAGCGCAGCCCCTCGCGGCCACTATGAACGGGGCAGTCTGTCTCGTGGTAGAGGTGGATGCCGCTCGGATCCGGCGACGGCTCGAAACCCGCTATCTCGACGTCATGACCCACTCGCTGGACGAGGCCTGGGCTCGTGTCGAAGAAGCGAAGGGGCAGGGGCGAGCGCTGTCAGTAGGGCTGTTGGGCAACTGCGCCGAAGTTCTGCCCGAGATGGTTCGTCGCGGGTGGACGCCCGATGTGGTCACCGATCAAACCTCCGCCCACGATCTGCTCCAAGGATACGTACCGGCCGGCCTGAGCCTCACCGCGGCGGCCGAGCTGCGCATAGCGGACCCTGAGGAATACGTTCGCCGTGCGCGCCGCTCGATTGCCGAGCACGTTCGCGCGATGCTGGCCTTGCGGAGTGATGGAGCAATCGCGTTCGACTACGGCAACAACATTCGGACGGAAGCCCGGGACGGAGGTGTAGCAGACGCTTTCGACATGCCGGGGTTCGTGCCCGAGTACGTGCGTCCGCTGTTTTGCCAAGGGCGCGGACCGTTCCGTTGGGTTGCGCTTTCTGGCGAGCCATCGGACATCTATCGCACGGATGAGCTGGTGCTCGAGCTGTTTCCCGAAAACGAGCATCTCGTGCGCTGGATTCGCCTGGTCCGGGAACGGGTGGCGTTCCAGGGTCTCCCGGCGCGGATCTGCTGGTTGGGGCAGGGCGAGCGGGCGCGGTTTGGGCTTGCCATCAACGATCTCGTCTCGCGCGGAGAGATCTCGGCGCCGATCGTGATCGGTCGGGACCACCTCGATACGGGCTCGGTCGCGTCTCCGTTTCGTGAGACGGAGGGCATGCGCGACGGGTCCGACGCCATCGCCGATTGGCCGATCCTGAACGCATTGCTCAATACGGCGTCGGGGGCTTCCTGGGTCTCTTTCCATCATGGGGGAGGAGTCGGGATCGGCAATGCGCTGCATGCGGGGCAGGTCGTCGTAGCCGACGGAACTGAGGGCGCGGCGGGCCGGTTGCGACGGGTGCTCACGAACGACCCGGGCATCGGCGTGATCAGACACGCCGATGCCGGGTATCCGGAGGCGCTGGCCACCGCGAAGCAGCACAACCTGGTTGTCCCCATGAGCGACGCCACGGCGTGACGACTCTCCTGGCGGGCGCCACGCAGGTGGTGACCTGCCGCGGCCCGGCCCGTGCCCGCCGTGGCGGTGAGATGGCCGATCTGGATGTGATCGATGGTGGTGGTGTGGTGATGGCTGACGACGGAACGATCGCGGCGGTCGGTCCGGAGCCCGAGCTGCGTCAGGCGTTTCCCGGGGCAACGGTCGAGGAGGTCGAGGGCGTGCTGTTTCCGGGGTTCGTCGACTGCCATACCCACGCGGTGTTTGGGGCCGCGCGGCTGGCCGACCACGAGCGACGGGCTCGGGGGGTCGGCTACAAGGAAATCGCCGCGGCCGGCGGTGGGATTCTCGCCTCCGTGCGCGACGTGCGGGAGCGGGGCAGCGATGAGTTGAAGGCCCTGATGGGGGCGCGTCTGGAGAGACTGCTGGCGGCTGGGACGACCACCGTCGAGGTGAAATCGGGTTACGGCCTATCGCTCGATGCCGAGCTGAAGCAACTCGACGTGATACGCTCACTTGGATCCGGGCGTCCCACGCTCGTGCCGACATTCCTCGGCGCCCACGAGGTTCCCCCCGACTACCGCGACAACCCCGATGGGTATGTCGAACTCGTGGTGAACGAAATGTTGCCCGAGGTTGAGCGCCGTGGGCTGGCACGGTTCTGCGACGTTTTTTGCGAGCCCGGCGTGTTCACTCCGGCCCAGTCCCGCGTGATACTGTCGGCGGCGCGACGCCATGGCTTGGCGCTCAAATTGCATGCGGACGAGTTGGACGGCTCGGGGGGGGCGGAACTGGCCGTGGAGCTCGGTGCCGTGAGCGCCGACCACCTTGCCGCGATCTCCCCGCGGGGCATCGAAGCCCTGGGGAGGGCGCCCGCCACCCTGGCTGTCCTGTTGCCCGGGACGATGTTGTTCTTGGGCCGATCCGCACGGGCTCCCGCCCGTCAGCTGATAGACGCCGGAGCCGCCGTAGCCCTGGCGACCGACTTCAACCCCGGCAGCTCTCCCGGTATGAGCCTCCCACTCATGGCGATGATGGGTGTGTCGCAGCTCGGGATGCTTCCGGCCGAGGCCGTCACGGCGATCACCGTCAACGCTGCGGCTTCCGTTGGGGAAGCGAGCCGTCGTGGGCAACTCGCCCCGGGTTTCGCCGCCGATGTGGTGCTTGTCGCGCTCGCCGATTGGCGTGAGTTGCCCTACTGGTATGGGGCCAACCTCGTGTCTCGCGTGTGGATCGCCGGGGCCGCTTGTCACCCTCGTTTGGGTCCTATAAATTCGAAGTCTTCACCAGAATCCACTCAGTAGAAAAGAGTTTGAAGGTGGCGCTGAACGTCAACAGGCTGAAGGACAAGGCCCGAAAGTTCGAGCTCAAAGACCAACCGGAGAAGGCGATCGGCGTCTATCTCCAGGTTGTTGAGGGGCTCGAGGGTTCGTCCGAGATGGACACCGAACTAAATCTCTACAACAAGATTGGGGATCTGTATCTCAAGACCAACGACGTGAACGCCGCTGTCGAAATGTACGAGCGCGCCGCGGAGCGTTACGCGGAGTCAGGACTTCCCAACAACGCCATCGCGCTGTGCAACAAGATTCTCCGGACCGCTCCCGGACGAACCGGGACCTATCTGATGCTGGGCGAGCTCATGCTGCAGCGCGGCTTCGGTGGAGAGGCCAAGCAGTACTTGATCGAGTATGCCCGGCGGATGTCGAAGGCAGGGCGGGTCGAAGAGGCTTTTGGGGCGCTGAAGAAATTCGCGGACGCGTCGCCAGACGACCAACAAGTCCGCGCGATGCTGACCGAGCAGTTGGAGGCCGCGGTAAAAGAAGATCCGGAGAATGAACAGCTGGTGCAGCTGTTCGAGGATTTTGCCGGAGAGGTGCGCGTGCGGGCATCGCGTGCCGTACGTCAATCTGAGATCCACGAGGCGATCAAGGAGAAGCCGGCCGCGAAGTCGGGTCTGGTTTTCATCGATCTGGATGCCGAAGACGAGACCGCGCCGGCGGAAGAAGCCGTCCAGGAGGCGCCGCCAGAAGATCCCGAGATCGAGGCTGCGGCGCCGGAGGTGGAACTGAGCGAGCCGGCCTCGCTGGAAGCAGACGCCGAGGCACCTGCGGTTGCGGGGCTCGACGGATTGGAATCGGCGCGGGAGATCGAGACGGGAACGATCGAGCCACTCGAGATCGAGACCACGTCGCTGGACGACTCCGAGGCGCCCGCTGCGGCTGAATCGCTGGACATTCCGGAGTTGGAGATCCCCGAGCTGGATACGGCTGGGCTCGGGGAAGTGGCAGAAGTGCCCGCCGCGCCGGAGCGGACGGTGGAGGCGCTCGAGGCTCAGCTTGCGGACAACCCCGACGACGGGTCGCTTCACCGAGAGTTGGCCGAGCTGCTACTCGAGCAGGGAGAGCGCGAGCGTGGAATACGCGAATTCGACGAAGCGCTCGCCTCGTTCGAGAGAGCCGAGGCGTGGGAACGGGCCCGCGGTGTTGTCGATGAAATCCTGCACCTCGATCCGAATAGCGTGGATCACCATCAGAAACGGGTCGAGTACTCCTACCGAAACGGCGAGCAATCGCTGCTTGTGGGCGCCTACCTCGGTTTGGGTAACGCCCTGTTCCGATCCGGGTCGCTGGACCAGGCCGCGGCGGTGTTCGAGCGCGTCTTGGAGCTCGATCCCGAAAACCAGGATGCTCAGCAGGCCTTGCAGACCGTCAGTCCCGTCGAACTCGAGGTGACGGAGCCGGGGGCGCCGGTCGAGGAAACGGCCCGCAAGTCCCGCGCGTCCAAGGTGTCGATCGCAGGCGAGGGGTTCGTGGACTTGGGTGCCCTCATACTCGACGACGAGCCGGAGTTGAAGGATACGCGCATGGTCGGCGAGGACATGCAGACCGGGGATGAGCAAGGGGACTTCGCCAACATGCTCTCCCAGTTCAAGAGAGGGATCGAGGAGAGTATCGATGATGCCGACGCTCAGGCGCACTACGACCTCGGCGTCGCGTTCAAGGAAATGGGATTGCTGGACGAGGCCATTGGCGAATTTCAGAAGGCGCACCGTGGCGAGGATATGCGTCTGCAGTCGTCCGAAGCGCTGGGAAACTGCTTCTTCGAAAAAGGTCAATTTCAGGTGGCTGCCACCGTGTTGCGGCGGGCCGTCGATGCGGATGGTGGGAGCGACCAAGAAAAGATCGGATTGCTGTATCTGTTGGGACGTTGTGACGAGGAGCAGTCGAAATCGGCTGACGCCCTCGGGTATTACCAGAGAGTGTTCGCCGTCGATATCAACTTCCAGGACGTTGGTCAACGGGTCGATGCTCTAGCCAAGGCAGGGGGTTGACCGTGCCGCAGGAGCTAGTGGCAGTCGA
>JADFPO010000130.1:0-3509 GCA_022562295.1 Gemmatimonadota bacterium | reverse complement strand
ATCATCGAGTTAGTTGAACTCGACGACCCGATCCCGCTCCGGGTCATGAGTCGAGTGACCAACGAGATGACCGTAGGTGAGATGCAAGAGCTCAAGGCCTACGATGCGCTCGACTATTCCGAGGACGACTACGATGCCTTGATCCGGTCAAAAACCGCGTCCCTCATGTCCGGCGCGTGTGACATCGGAGCGAGACGAGCTGACACGAAAGTCCGTGATCACCTGCGCCGCTTCGGACTGCTGCTCGGGTGCGCCTTCCAGATCACGGACGACGTGCTGGACTATACGCAGTCCCAGTCGGTTACCGGCAAGCCAAGCGGACAAGACCTGCGCGAGCACAAGATTACGCTTCCACTCATCGCGGCGAGGTCCCGCATGTCGGCGGCGGAACTCGAGCGGGTGGAGCATTTGATGGCCGAGCCGGAGCCATCCGATGACCTGATTGCGGATGTGATCGCCACCGTGCGGCACGTGGGCGGTGTGGAATTGGCACGTGAAAAGGCGCTCCGACTGTCGCTCCAAGCCGAGAGCGAGCTCGACGGGGTGCCCGACGGCCACGCCTGTCAAGGTCTTCGTGACTGCCTGTCCCACGCCGTAGACCGGAGAAGTTGACGTGGCCATAGGACCGCGCCGCCCAAATTTCTATGTCGCCGTTCTCGCGATCGGGTTCGTCCTGGGGGGGTTTCTATCGGCCCTGCTCGAGCGGTTTCTCTGGCAGGGACCTGCCAAGGACTTCTTCACTTGGACCGTCAGCCCCTCAATCGGCCCTTTTCATGTTAACTTACTGGTGTTGAACATGACCCTAGGCCCGATAGGGGTCCAGGTGTCGCTCCTAGCCCTGGTGGGCGTCGTAATCGCCTACCTGGTGGCGCGGTCTCTTTTCTAGGGGGCGGAGATGCCATTCAATGTCGGCCCGTGGGAACTTCTCCTCATCTTGGGATTGTTGCTCCTGTTGTTTGGGGCCAAGAGGCTTCCAGAGATGGGAGCCGCTATGGGGAAGGGGATCAGGGAGTTCAAGCGGAATATCTCAGAGATGAAGAGCGAGTTGGATCGACCAGACGTAGAATCTTCCCCGCGTAAGATTGATGCGTCGGTGGTCGATTCCGGCGATCCGAAAAAACTCAGCGAGTAGGGTCCCCGGCCCGCCCCAACCCTCCCCGGCGGGCCCACACCGCACACTACCCCGCCCGGCGGGCCACCTCTCCCATCAACCCCGCCCGGCGGGCCCCGGCCGCGCACCCCTCAGCCCGACGGGCCCACCCCACCAGCACCCCACACGACGGCCAGACGGTACCCTTCTACTGCACTATGTCGTCTTGCCGTCCGCCAGCCCATCTGCCCACCTGCCCATCTGCCCGCCTACCCGCCTAGTACCCCAGCGGATTAAACGGGTTGAACCGACCCTCGTTGTCACGGTCGAACTGCCTCTGTATCCGCTCGAGGTCGCGGCGGCGGTCGATGACGTTCGCGCCGCTCCGGAGTGACAGCAGGAATCTCTGAACGCGGTCTTGCCGGGCGCTCGCGAGCACCTGGATTCGCATGATCGCGGCCTGCGACACAAAGGTCGTGCTGTCGGCGAGGTATTTGGCGGTGGGCTCGACAAAATAGATCCCGCGATCCGTCTCTATCGGGGCACTCGTTTCCCCCACGCCCAAGCCGAAGCTCGCTCCGGCGACCGCCGGCAGGCCGGCCAGTCTTGGAGCGGGATTACGCCTGGTCATCGGTCCTACGGTGGTGAAATTCAGTAGGTGTTCGAGGGCGGCTTCGGCGAGGTGCTGGCCCGCACGCAGATTGGTGGCGATGTCGGCCGCGATGGCTCGGGCGCGGTCCCACTTCTTCGCCGCGAGCGCCGCCCGTCGCACCGACGCCTCTACGTCATCGAGGGGTGGGACACCCTCGGCATGGAGGCTGTCCAGCCGGAACAGATAGAATCCCCAATCGGTTTCGATCACGGTTGAGATTTCGTCGACGATGGCCTCGAAGGCCCACAGACCAGCGTCTGGGATGACTCGGCCCCCCAGCACCATGCGACTGCCCTGGATCACGACCGGCGCGCTCGCGACCGGGATGCCCATCATGTCCGCCACATCGTCCAATGCGGTCGGGTCGTCCTGTTCGGCGGCGAGCAAGTCCATGCTGTCGGCGCGAGACTCCACCTCGTCCAAATGCTCCCCCGCCAACTCCACGGCGATCAGGACATGGCTTGCGTGAATCGAGTCGCTGGTCACTCGCTCCCGTTTGATGACGTGGTATCCAAAGGCGGTGAGAACCGGCTCGGATATTTGTCCCGTACGGAGCGCGAGGACGGCTTGTTCGAACTCGGGGATCAACCCTCCGCGGGCGAACGGTCCAAGATCGCCGCCCATCAGGCGACTGGTGGAATCGGCTGACTCCCGCGAAGCGATCTCGGCGAAATCGGCCCCATCCACTATCTCCTGGCGAAGGGCCTGCGCTCGTTCCAGAGCCGCAGCCGAGTCGGCGCCGTTGGTCAGCCGCGAGGTGGAGATAAAGCTGGTATACGCCGCCGCCGGGCGGCTGAAATCCTCACGATGCTCTCGGTAGTACGCCTGTACGTCCTCGTCCGTCAGCGTGATCTCGGAGTCGGCAACCATGGCATTGGGAATCAACTCCAGTAGTTGCACGGTGACCGAGTCGTGTTCGTCGCGATACATGTGCCACAGCTTGGCGTTCGAGACGTACACGTCGGTCAAGAGCTGCTCGTAGAGCTTGATCCGAGGGATCTCTTCGCGGTACCTGGCTTCCAGCGCCATCGTGAAAGTGGGATCGACGTTGGACGCGAGGAATCGCCGATACTTGTCGGGATCGAACCGTCCGTCCGTGTGGAACTGCTCTGACTGGATGATCTCCGGTGGAGGCGAGGTCTGCGCCGCCGCGATAATCTCGGCGGTGGACACGCGAATGCGCCGGCGAGCGTATTCCTGACGGAGGAGGATTTCTTGAATCAGGCCCTCCAGGACCGCGTCTTCGAACGCCCGCTGCTCTTCGAGCGTATTGGCGTAGCCGAGGCCGCGGGCACGCTGCTCATCTTGGGCCCTTCTCAGCGCGTCGTACCAAGTTTGGAGGTCGATCTTGACGCCGTTGACCCGAGCCGCCGCGTCGGTGAGCGTGGCTCCTCCCTGGCCGGTGATGTCCATCCCGACGTCGAAAACCATCCAGCCCACGAAGGCCAGTGTCACAAAGAGCATGATCCATTTTGCGTTTGCGCGCATCGCCCGCATCATGGTCTACACCGCCTGATTTGCGCTTGCGCGCCCGCTCGGATCATCGTCTTGCTGCACGTTTCTAGTGTATTTACCTGTCCGCTGACAGCGCGTAAGTCTAAGTATGACAACGCGAAAACTCAACCCGGCCGGTTGACAGCGATCCCCGCCGCTCACTAATTTGGGTTTCCCGTCAAGCCACATCCGAGGACCCCGGCTCCCATGGCACGTCAGACCGAAATACAGAAGCTCGAGCGGCGATACGAGGAGAAACCGTCTCAGTGGTTT
>JADFPO010000129.1:7892-9842 GCA_022562295.1 Gemmatimonadota bacterium | reverse complement strand
TGGCTGATGTCGTAGTTCTGACAGAAGACGCACCTCAAATTGCAGTGCGAGAAGAAAATTGTCCCCGACCCGTTCCAACCTCTGAGGCAATCTTCTTCACCGAAGTGGGGGAACGCACTGCTCACCACCGCGTAGCGGCCGGTCTTGCATGCGGACCATTTGTTCTGGAGACGGTTGACGCGACAATCGCGCGGGCACACCCTGCAATCCTCGAGAGACCCAAGCGCTGCTTTCACTCGCCGGCGCCACTCCATGCGGCTGAGCGAGCGATAGGCGGGAGAAAAAGTCTGCAAGCTGCCGGCAGGTTTCATTCCAACGTATAAGTTAGCCGCTTGGAGCCGTCCGCAATCCCTGCGGTGGCCACACGTCTTCCTTGCTTTGTACTACAAAGTACTTTATTGTATCAGGTCACTGACTGGTGCTTGCAGGAGGGTTATGGGCGGCGACGCAGTCTACACGGAAGACCTGGTGGTTCTGGTCGACGAGGACGACCGGGAGCTTGGGACGGAAACCAAGATGAACGCTCATCTCGCCGGGACGCTGCATCGGGCGATCTCGGTGTTCGTGTTCAACAGGGCCGGGGAGATGTTGCTCCAGCAGCGGGCGGCGTCCAAGTACCATTCGGCGGGTCTGTGGTCGAATACGTGCTGCAGCCACCCACGTCCCGGAGAGCCGCCTGAGAGCGCCGCGCACAGGAGGTTGGGTGAGGAGATGGGGTTCGACTGCCCGCTCCAGCGTGCGTTCACTTTCATCTACAGGCGTGTGCTGGACAACGGCTTGGTCGAACACGAGTATGACCACGTCTTCGTCGGCCGCTTTGACGGCATCCTGGCGCCTGCACCGGACGAGGTGGCGGATTGGAAGTGGGTGGAGGTGGACGAGGTTGTGGCTGGCGTCTCAGCCAACCCCCGGCGCTACTCGCCCTGGTTCGGCGTGGCGCTGGAGAGGGTGCTGGGTGGGGAGTAGCGGTGCCTACTCGATCGCGGTCTACCCTCCCTCTTCCTCCTCTTTCGTCCCTTGCCGCAACGCGGGACCGCCGCCAGTTTCAGCCACCTTTCTACCCACTGGGGCATCCATGAACCGACGGGAGTTTGCTCAATCCACGGCCGGAGCCATCGCGGCGGCGGCGCTAGCGTGGCCTCGTTGGCACCACCTGCAGGGGCCTGTCGTTCGCGTCAACGGCTCGCGGTTGAACGGGCACCTCCGTGAGCTGTCCCGGTTTGGCGCGACGCCCGATGGCGGGATCAACCGTGTCGCGTACAGCGCGGCCGACCTCGCCGGGCGAGAGTACGTAATCGGGCTCATGGAGGCCGCTCAGCTCACGACCAGCGTGGATGCCGCCGGCAACATTCTTGGTCGGCGCCCAGGCAGTGATGCCGGGTTGGCACCGCTGATGTTCGGTTCGCACACCGATTCGGTTCCCGCCGGCGGCAATTACGACGGGCAGGTGGGGTCGCTGGCTGCTATCGAGGTCGCCCAGACGCTGGCTGAGCACGGCATCGTCACCCGGCACCCGTTAGAAGTCGTGATTTTCCAGAACGAGGAGGGCGGCAAGACAGGAAGTCGGGCGATCAGCGGCGAGGTGGTCGAGCGGGAGTTCAACTTGGTGACGCGCAGCGGCCACACTATCGGGGAAGGCATCGGAATCATCGGTGGCGACTTGAGCAGGTTCGATACGGTGCGTCGCGAACCCGGCTCCATCGCCGCTTATCTCGAGCTGCACATCGAGCAGGGTGGGGTTCTCGAGAGAGAGAATGTCGATATCGGTGTCGTCGAGGGGATCGTAGGCATCAAGCGGTGGACGGTTGTCGTAGACGGTATCGCAAACCACGCCGGCACAACGCCAATGGCGGACCGGCGTGATGCCTTGTTGGCCGCTGCGCGCTTCGTTGACGCGGTGAATGAGGTCGTCACGAGCGTTCCAGGGAAGCAGGTCGGAACGGTTGGAAG
>JADFPO010000129.1:0-7793 GCA_022562295.1 Gemmatimonadota bacterium | reverse complement strand
GCAAACCACGCCGGCACAACGCCAATGGCGGACCGGCGTGATGCCTTGTTGGCCGCTGCGCGCTTCGTTGACGCGGTGAATGAGGTCGTCACGAGCGTTCCAGGGAAGCAGGTCGGAACGGTTGGAAGACTCGAGGTGGAGCCAGGCGCTCCGAATGTCGTCCCGGGTCGGGTAACGTTGACTCTGGAGCTGCGCGACCTCGATATGGAAAAGATCGATTCGATCTACGAGAAAATCACCACCGCAGGCCATCGAATCGGCGAGAGATCCGGAACGACGTTCTCCTTCGACCAATTCTACGTGAGTCGAGCGGCTCCCACAGACGAGCGACTCCGGCGTCTCGTGGCGCAATCTGCCGCCGAACTAGGGCTCAGCGCCTCGAGGATGCCGAGCGGAGCGGGCCACGATGCCCAGAGCATTGCGCTACTAGCGCCGGTGGGGATGATATTCATTCCCAGCGTGGGTGGGATCAGCCACTCGCCGAAGGAGTTGTCACACCCGAACGACATCGCGAACGGCGCCAACGTCCTGTTGCACACGCTTCTCAAGGCGGACATCCTGGTGCTGGATTAGAGCATCTTCACCGGCTCATGTGTAGCCTGAGGTCGTGGCGGTGGTCCAGGGGTGCCGCCTTGCTCCCGTCGGATGGCATCTGTTATGATGCACTAGTCGGGGAAGCTTGTCATACACGGAAAGGGACTGCGGGTGCCACGGTCTGAAATCCACCGCCACCTTTGGGTGTTGTGTGCCGCCTTGGCGGCGACCCTGCCCGCTCCAGGGCCCCTGGCCGCCCAGGCTGCCTACACAGTGGCAAACTCCCAAACGTCCATCGTTCCTCTGTACCACGGGTTTGTGACGGGGGATTTCGCGGAGGCGAAGTTGGCGTTGACGTTTGTCGTGAAGAAGGAGTTTTCCTGCGATGGTGACGGATGTATGCCCGATCAGCTCAACGTCTTGGCCGGCGTCTCGGCGGCAGCACGAAAAGGGCAGAGGGACATTTTTTCCAATTTGAATTTCAATCCGGGGTTTGACGTTGGTGGGCGGTTGGTGTATGTGGCCCAGCGCGAGGGGTCCGGTTACAGCGCAGTCTATGTCGGGGTGCGGTACTCGAGCCAGGAGCGACACATAATCGACATCAACACCGTGACCAATATCACCACCCTCGATGAAACCATGCAGCGCACGTTCGCCGCTTCGGTGGGCTTCAATTACGCCTTCTCCGACGTCACGATTGTGGGAATCAGTTTCGAAGGGAGGTGGGAGCGGTCAAGTCCGGGCATCCAACCAGATATCGAATTCTGCACCCCGGGGACATCTGCAAGCGGATTCAGGGTGTTGGTGTGCAGAGACCGCTTTCTTGCGCCGCTGTCGGATTTGTGGGGCGGGCATGCTCGCATCGACCTGAACATCAAGCTGGCCGACTTAGGATCCGCGGTGCACGCGGCGCGACTCGGTTTGATCACCGCGGCTTCCGTGGATGTTTTTCGGGGCGCCAATGAAACCGTGAGTTTCGGTCTCGGACCGTCGGTGCACATTCGGGGCTACCCTGGACATACTGCGGTGGCCCTGTTGTTCGGATTACGTGATGTCTTCGACGCCAATCAGCTCTTTGCAAATAGCCCGGAGCGAAATTCTTACTTCAGTGACCACTTCCTGGTCCGGCTCGTGTTCGGCATACCGTTTCCCGTCGCGGTAGGAAATTGATTCGTCTGCAACCGATAGGAGCGAACATGAAAGTGGGGTACGGTCTGTGCGCGAACCTGAGGGGAGTCGCTCTGGTAGTAGTGGTGGGAGGGTTTACCGCGTGCGCGCCGCACGCCGATGCCGTGTACGGTGAGCCAGGCGCCCCGTTGCCGGGACTGGACGGCGCCGAGTTGGCTGAGTTTCTTGCCGGGGCGGTCCTGTTCGACAAGGTGTTCACTCCCGAAGAGGGACTGGGGCCGTTGTTCAACGAGAACCAGTGCAGCGCGTGTCACACGGATCCGGCGAGTGGAGGCACGGGTGGGTCAGGGGAGGAGGTCGTGAAAGCTACGCGCTACGAGGGCCCGGGGGCCTGCGACGCCTTGAGCCGTGAAGGCGGAGAGAACATCAGAAAACAGGCGACGCCACTCATGAGGGCACACGGCGTCGAGCGAGAAACGATCCCACCGAGTGCGACTGAGCGCGGTGAGTTTACAGCGCCGCCTCTCTTCGGGCTCGGGTTGGTGGAGGCCATACCCGACAAAGCCATTCTGGCCAGGGAAGATCCTGACGACTCCGATGCCGACGGCATCTCGGGCCGGCCGGGTCGAACAGCCGACGGTCGGTTGGCTCGATTCAGTCGCAAGGCCGAGGTCGCCACGCTCCTGGAGTTCATCGACTCCGCTCTCAGGTTCGAGATGGGTTTGACCACACCGCTCAAGACCGAGGAGGAAACGATCAACGGCATGCCCGTGCCGCCCGAAACAGATCCCGCCCCCGACCCTGAAGTCGACGAGAGAACTGTGGCGTTGTTGACGGCGTTTGTCCGTTTCTTGACGCCACCTGCCCGGGCTATCCCCCGATCCGAGGCCCACCGCGATTCGGTGGCCACGGGACAACGACTATTCGATGGGCTGGGCTGTACGGCGTGTCATACGCCGTCCATGCGAACGGCCCCGAGTGAAATTCCGGCGCTCGATCGAAAGACGGTGAACCTCTACTCGGACCTGCTGCTCCACGATATGGGTCCGGCACTCGCGGACGTGTGCGGGTTCACCGCGACGCCGGCAGAACTACGGACCGAAATGCTCATGGGGCTGAGACATCGCCCGTTCTTTTTGCACGATGGGCGCAGCTTCGACCTAAGGGAAGCGATCCTCGAACATGGCGGAGAAGCGCAACGTGCGCGGGACGCCTTCTCAGGTTCGGGTTGGCTGGCGCAGGAGTATGTGGTGATGTTCTTACTGTCGCTTTGAGTGGGCCTGCGGTTCACCGCTTACTAGTACCATTTCACATGTTCGGTGACGTATTGTTGTTTTTTTGACAGGATAGACGGGATATTGTCACGTGAATTTTGCTATGACGATGAGGTCAGAATTCTTCCTGTCCGTTTATCCTGTCATCCTGTCAAGAAAGCCGTTGCTGCCTTCTCATACGTCATCGTATTTGTGACAACGTGTACTAGCTATTCTCGATTCCACCAATCCACACCCCGATCGTCACTTCGCAGGGCATCCTCGTCCACCCAGTAGTACGGACCGAACGGCGTGTTGTTGGGCCACAGCTCATCCAGCGTGCTTGCGTCGTACAGAATGCCACCCTTCATGACATACTGCATGTCAGCCGTGTTGCGAATGTCGTCCAGTGGATTCGCGTTGAGCACGATGAGGTCGGCAAGCTTTCCCACCTCAATGGAGCCGAGGTCTTGGTCGGCCCCGAGAAAGTGTGCGCCTCCCAGACTGGCCAACTTCAGCGCGCCCATGGGCCCCAGAGCGGATGCGGCCATCCAGATTTCCCACTGAGCATTGGGGCCGTGATGCTCGCCATGCGATCCGATAGCCCCGTAGCCGCCCTCCGCGATGATGTCCGCCAGTCCCTGTGCTATGAGGGGGAAGCTGTAGTCGGTTTCCGGGCGGAGCGTTCTGCGCCGCAAGTGCCCGGCCAGCATGCGCCACGGCATGAAGCGCTGCTGCTTCTCATCCTGCCAGATGTTGGTCTCGGCGAAGAAGTACTCGATGTTCGAAGGGCCCGGACCTGCGACCACGAAGGTCGGGGAATACGTAGCCTTCGCCTGACCGAAGAACTTGGCGACATCGCCGTACAGCGGCACGTAGCTCATCGGGTGCTCCCACCCGGTCTGACCGTCCATGATCATGCCGAGGTTGTAGTACAAATCGCCCCCCTCGGCGGTCACCATGAGCCCCCGATTGCGAGCAGCGTCCGACACCCATTGACGCTGGTCGCGCCGGGGCTGCATGTACTGTTTGAGGGACACCGCTCCCCATGAGGCCAGCCGGTTCACGTTCTGCTCTGCCACCTCGTAGCTCGACAGCTCGTTCTGCCGGGCAGCGTCTCCTCGATAAAGAGGATCACCGGTGCTGAATGTGCGGGGACCCACCATCGCCCCCGCCTCCACGAGTTCGGCGGTCGGGAAGATGTTCTGCGCCCACATCGAGTTGTCCAGGCTGGTGGTCACGCCATAGGCCAGGTAGATCGCCAGCTCGTAGTCGTGCCGGGGTCGAAAGCCCCGGTGTTCGCGGTAGTGGTGGGAATGCATGTCGATGAAGCCTGGAATGATGGTTTTCCCACGGGCGTCGATGACTCGATCTGCGCCTTCGGTCGAGCAGTTGCCCACGCAGGCGATCCGGCTTCCGGTTACCACCACGGTGCCGGTCTCTATTACCTCGTCACCCCCGCCCCTGATGGTGACGATTCTGGCTCCGGTGAAGGCCACCGTGCCCTGGGGTATGCGCCGTGGCACCTGAAGGTGCACTGTGGTGGTGTCGGTCGTCTTCGATTCCACGTCGTAGGCGAAGTAGCGATTCCCGCTGCCGAACTCCACGGTGGTCGCATCCCGCCAGCGCGGAAACAGCCCGCCTTCGAGGCTGAGCTGCCTCACAGGCAGCTTGCCCTTGCGCTTGTTCAGGTCCACCGGCTCACCGCCCGTACCGATCCAGGGCATGGTAGTGAGATAGACGTTGTCTCCCTCTTGGAAGGCAATCCACTTCCCGTCGGGTGAGGGGACCACTTCGTCGGCCGCAGGAAGGGTGATGTGTTCCCTACGGTCCGTCCCGTCCGGCAGAACCGACACGAGGGCGGTCTTGAACCCCCGGTCGCTCGGCTGGAACTCGGGGAAGAAGATCCGTCCTTCGGGCCCGTAGGAGGGCTGCAGGATGCCACGGCGCGCCACACCGCTGGGAGCCTGGCCGGCCGGCAGTGCCACTCTGGTGACGAACAGGGGTTCCCCGCCGGAGGCCGGAATGCGGACGATGTCCCACCAAGGGTTGTGAGTTACCGTCCGCTTCCTCGCGGTGGCTCCGGATCCCTTGAGAACCACGAGTTCGGTGCCGTCCGGACTCCAGGCGGGGTGAATGAATTCTCCGGCTTCGGCGGTGAGGCGCTCCGGCGTTCCGCCGCCTGAGCGAACCCTCCAGAGACTCCCGCCTTCGAGGTCGTCCCAGGAGGTGAACGCAATCCACCGACCGTCCGGTGACCAGGTGGGGGCGAACTCCTGGGGGCCGAAGGATTCGGGGGTCAGGCGGCGTGGAGTACCGGCGGGAAGGCCAACCACCCAGATTCGCCCTACCGCCTGAAACGCCAGCCGGCGGCCATCCGGCGATGCTGTGTGCCACCGCAGGAAAGTCGCCTCGAAAGGCCCGTCCGAGATCCGGAACGGCTTGTAGGCCATCTCGGAGATCGTCCGGTGGACGCGGGCGCTAAAGGGAACCGTGGCCACTTCGCCCGTTTCCACTTCCAGGCGGCGCACCTGCCCGCCCTGGGACAACACAATAGAGCGGCCGTCCGCCGTCCAGCTGTACCCTGGGAGGATCCGAAGGCTCTTCGATCCGCTCTCGATGGCTACCGAGATGGGATCCATGATGACGCGTTCGGCGCCGGTCTCCAGATCCCTGAGCCACAACGCAGTCCGGGGGCCGAACCGATGACCCTTGAACGAAACGGTGCCGTCGGGGATCTGCCTCCCAAAGGCCAACCAGCGCCCGTCTGGGGATACCTCGGGGGCGTAGGCCCCGCCGCTGGAGACCCTTCCGGACGCCGCGCCGTCAGCGCTGCCCGTCGTGATGTCGATGACGGTGCCGGTGCGTAGCTCCAGGCGTTGAATCTGGTAGTGGCCGCTCAGAGCGTCGCCGCGGCTTCGGAGCTGGTAGTAGAGGTATCGTCCATCCGAGGAGACCGACGGCCACTGGGCGCCGCTCTCGTCCACCAGTTGTATCCCGGCTCCACCGTCGCGGTGGTACATCCAGAGGCCACTGTTGCCGCTCGCGCTGCCCGAGCCTACATAGTCCCGGCGCACCACTATGTACTCACCATCGGGGGTCCAGGTGGGGGTACGCGCACGAACGTCCTTGTCGGTGAAGACGGCCGCTGGGTCGGATCCATCGGCCTTCATGATCCAGAGGTTGTTCTGTCCGCCGCGGTCGGAGATGAACGCGATGTGCTCACCGTCGGGAGAATACCGGGGGTGGTAGTTCACGGCGACGCCGCTCTCCTGTGTGAGCGACTCTGCTTCGCCTCCATCGGAACGAAGGCGATAAACGTGCCCCAAGAGGTCGAATACGATCCAGCGGCCGTCCGGGGAGATGTCCACAGACAGCCAGGTGCCCTCGTCGGTTATGAAATCGATTTCGCGCGTCTGGCCTCGGGGCAGGGTGACGTCCCATTCCTGGTTCTCCTGGGCGGTCGCAGGGGAGCCGGCCAGAACACTCAAGAGCAATGCCGGCAGGCAGAGGAGAGGTGAGGGGCGGTGGGTCATGGCGTACTGGCTCCCGTGGGAAAGAGGGGATAAGGTAACCCGCGAGGCATTGGCCCTGAAAGTGGTTTTGGTGTCATATTAGCGCGTACAAGTTCCTCGCAGCTTTTCGCAGTCCCATAGGAAGCGGAATGGTCACACGGCCGCCATCACGAGGAGGCAAGACTCGATGTGTAACAAGATTTTCATGGTGCTTGCGCTAGCTGCCTGCGGGTCGGCGGCGCCGCCGCCGCCGGGCCCCGTGCTGGAGCCGAGGATATCCATCAGCACGGCACCTGGGGCGATGGGTGGGGTACGGCTGTACAACGAGCCCGGCGTGGGCGTGAGTCACGTGAACGTGCCCATGGACTCGGTCCTGCTGGGGCTGCCGAGGGTGTACGAGATGTTGGGCATCCCCGACCATGGGGTGAATCCCGAGGGCACCCAGTATGGAAATGTGAGGTTCCGGGCGAGGCGGATCGAGGGGAAGCGGCTGTCGAATTACATCGATTGCGGCATGGGACCCACAGCCATCCCGAAGGCCGATGATTACCAGGTGACCCTGTCGGTACTCACCCGCCTGACACCCGGCGAAGACGGTGGCACAACGGTGGTGACGACGGTTGAAGCGACGGGGAAGCCCCGAGCAGTGAGCGGCAATCCGGTGTATTGCCAGTCGAATGGTACGTTGGAGAAGAGGCTGGCCGATCTCGTGGTGTGGGTGCTCGTGGGAGGGGAGAGGAAAACTAGCCGGCACGCGAATCGCCGCTCTAGGGCGGCCCGGATGAGCACCACGCCGCGAACGCGGTGAAACAACGAGGCTACCGATGTTCTTTGTCGCGGCCATGGGCGGTGCGCTCTACATCATCCGTCCCACACGTGTCCAGACGACGATCACACCGCACTTAGTCACGACGCTGTTGCCGCCGAACTGGACCGGAACCTGGGCCCCGCTCCGGTAGACTTCAATGGCCGCGATGGTCGAGGGGTGCGCTATGTCGTCGATGGTCAAGCCCGAATAGCGGTCCCGATCGTCGAGATTCCCGCTGGCGTTCGTAAACAACTCTGGATTGCCGAAGGCGTCCGTCCCTTTGGGCCGGGAATCACCTCGGATGTAGATGAGACCGTCGACATATACCCGCGGCCGGCAGATCCCACCATGCGAGAGGAAACTCCCGCGCAGTTGCACGAACCGCCTGCCGATACCGCCAGCCGAGACCACCCGGACCCCTGGTATCGCCGACAGCAATTCGGTGATTCTGCCCCCCTGCCGCTTCTCGATGTACTCCGGCGTCACGAAGTGTCCGAAATCGCTCCGCTGCCGCTCGTAGAAGCCTCTCAGTCGCAGGTAGCGCTCGGTTGCCGC
>JADFPO010000128.1 GCA_022562295.1 Gemmatimonadota bacterium | reverse complement strand
TTGTTCACGAAGTAAATCCCCCGCAAATAGGCCTCGTAGGTCCCGGGGTTAACGGTACGGGTGTCAGCGAGGCGGGCTTCCACCTCCGGGGTCAAGGTCAGCTCGATCTGTTCGGCGATCGCGCGCGTCAGGCCGCGATAGAGCGCCACCACGTTGGGCAGATCACCGTCGAATGTTCGTGACCACACGGGTGCCTCGGTCTCAGGATCCACCAGCCGCGCACTAATCTCGAGGCTGTCCCCCTTGCGGAACACCGAGCCCTCGATGAGGGCGTCGACACCCAGCTCGCGCGCAATCTCGCGTATCGACTTTGCCGTGTTCCGGTACTGCATCATCGAGGTACGGGCGATGACCGAGATGCCGATCTGCGCGAGTTCGGAGATCAGCGCCTCGTGCACGCCCTCGACGAAATACTCCTGCTCGGGGTCGTTCGTTCGATTGGTAAGCGGCAGGACCGCCAACCGCTCGATGGCCGGGCCGCGGGCCATCGTCACCAGCCATCCCGCCGCGGCCACGAGCGCGATGCCGGCTGCCCCGGCAACCGTGCGCCGGGGCCACTGCCACCGCCTTCGTACCCGCGCCACCACCGTGCCGGTCGTCAACGCCTCCGCAAAGGCGCTCGGCGTCTGAAAGCGATCCGCCGGATCCTTAGCCAGCGCCTTTTCCACCGCGCGCTCGACAAACACCGGAATCGCGGGATCGCTCGCCCGGAGCCGGGGCGCGGTCTCCACCGCCTGCTTCGCCAACAACGCCTGGGGCGTCGGCCCCTCGAACGGTGCCCGCCCCCCCACCATCTCGTAGACTACACAGCCCAACGCGTACACGTCGCTCCGTGCGTCTACCTCCCCTAGCCCCATTGCCTGCTCGGGACTCATGTACGCGGGCGTGCCGATAGCCAATCCCGTTCCCGTCAACCGCTCCCCACCCGCCGCGGTGACCGCGCGCGCAATCCCGAAATCCGCCACCACCGCGCGACTGCCGGTGAGCATGACGTTCTCCGGCTTGACGTCCCGATGCACGATCCCATGCTCGTGCGCGTGGCTCAGCGCGGCCGCAATGTCGTCGGTCAGGCGAACCACCTCTTCCGCCGGGAGCTTCCCCTCGCGGTCCAACCGCTGGCGCAGCGACTCTCCCTCGACATACGGCATGACGTAATAGAGAAAGCCGTCGGCCTCGCCCGAGTCGAATAGCGGCAGGATGTGAGGATGGCTGAGCTTGGCCGCGATCTCGATCTCGCGCACAAACCGCTCGGGGCCGAGCGTGGCGGCGAGTTCGGGGCGCAGCACCTTGACCGCCACGTTGCGATGGTGCTTCAGATCCTCGGCGAGATAGACGGTGGCCATGCCGCCGGCACCGAGTTCGCGCTCGATGGCGTAGCGGTCTGCGAGGGCGGCAGTTAGGCGGTCGAGCTGATCGGTCATGTCAAATCGTCGCACTCAGTACGGGATAGTCAAGCCGCCGCTCGAGGCGGGGAGGGACAGAAGCGGGGCGACGTCTACAATACCGGTTCAGGATCGAGGCGGCAAACGACTGGTGGCTGGCTGTAGGGTAGGTCCCGGCCTGAGAGGCCGGGCTCGGCTGCTCAATGCAGGAGGTGCGTCCTAACAGGACGCCGGTTTTGCTAGCACCTCCTAGCGATCTTGGCAGCCGACCGCTCACTGATGATGGTTACTCTGCTCGTAATGTCTTCTGAGTAAATCGTCCCCGAAATCGTTGGAAAAATCGCGCCACACCGCGTGTACGTGATTGGCGTCGTTTTGTGTGTTGTCATACTCGAACAGCACCGTCGGACCGTGGACTCGGTAATAGTGCCCGTCGCCGGGCTCCGTGCCACCCGCCCAAGCGAAATAGATTTTCTCGAAACCTGCGTCGGTGATCTTCTCCAACTGCTCGTGTGCGATATCGTGCTGCATGTTGTGGACGTACTCCTCGATTAGCCGCATGAGTGCGACACGCTGTGCATCATTCATCTCCGATGCCGGGAGCCCCTCGAAACGCTCGAGACTGGCGGTCCGGTCGGCACCGGTGAAGATGTCTCGAGGCGCCTCGCTGGCGATCGTCGCCTTTGCTCGCTGCTGGGCGTTCAACATGAGCACCAGCGCTCGGCCCAGATCCTCCTCCGCGCCCAGCACGCGCCAACCCATGCTCGGTCCCGACGGTACCGTGGCCGGGTTGGATCCCATGAACGCCGGAGTGGTCACGACCGTGTTCGTGACACTGGTGAAGCTGAGAGAGAGATGGTGTCCCTCGAGCCGCCACGCCCAAGGGGAATCTTGGCCCGGCGTCCCGAAGACGAGAAAATAGTAACGCTCCGGATTCCGGCGCTCCGGTCGGTTCTCCATCATCCCCAGGATCTGCTCGAGGCGCATGACGCCGGTCGCCTTGAGGTATCCCGCCGAACTGAGCGCGCTCCGCATGAGTGCATGCGCCGCTCGTCGTTGGTCATCGTTCATCTCGTCAAAGGGGAGGCCTTCCCGGGCCCGAGGAACGAAGTGCCAGTTGAACCGTTCCTCGTGCTCGAACGGACGTGTGGCTTTCTCTCGCGACTCGGGATCGAGGACGTCGAGAAACGCCTGTGCGGCGGCCACCATTTGATTTGCGGCGGTGGGAACTGGTTCCGTTGGGTGGTCGGACAGTGGGACAACGGCCGCCGCGGATGCGGCGAACACGCCCATGAATACCCAATGACGTTCGTTTCGGCGCATGGGGAACCCCCTCGATTGTTGGCGCAGCGTCGCTTGAACTGGAGATGCGGCAACTTGAAGCCACGAACCAGCAAACGTCAAGGCGCAGAGCCATCAAATGCCACTGCCCCCAACGTTGGGATACTCGGCACCAAGACACCAGAACAATTGGGGTTGTCTGGGGCTCTGCGAAGATCTGCTCCATCCGCGTGATCAGCGGTGAACTCAACGCCCTCTCCCTTGCGCTGACGCCGCACCCTCGACGGGGCTCCCAACCCCATCCCAAGAACGCGGATGGCGCGGAGAAGGCGGATTACCGCGGATGGGGTTTGGGTATAGTCGTTCACCACCGCAGCGGCTTTTAAGCGACGTATCGCGGCGGCTTGAGCCGTCGTAGGGGCTGCGGCACGCCCGCGTCAACCAAACATCGGCAACACCCACAGCACGTAGGCCACCGCAAGCACGATCTGAACCACCGCGAACGGCAGCGCCTTCTTTACGAATCCCACAAACGACAGCTTCAAGCCGTGCTTGTGGATGATCGTCACCGCCACCAACGTCGATGCCGACCCGATCGGCGTGAGGTTGCCGCCGAGGTTGGCCCCAAAGATCACCGCCCACCACAGCGGATCGCTGGCTGTTCGTATGCCGCCACCCACCACCGGTATGTCGGCGATGATCTTGGACAACATCGCGGCCAGAGGAATGTTGTCCGTCACGGCGCTGAATCCGGCGGCGGAAATCAACACCGCTCCGGTCCCCAAGGTCGGCCCCAGATCGATCATCGGCACCAGCCCGCGCCCGATCAAGGCCAGCACCTCGGCGTGCTCCATCACGCTGATGACCACGAACAGACCTGCGAAGAACCCCAATAGATCCCAATCGATGGTGCGATAAAACACGTCGACCTCGTGTTTGTACCGGACGAGCATGACGAGGGCAAACGTCAGCGCGACGAAACCCATGCCCAGATCGCTGACATAGGGCATCACCGAAGCCGTGGCGATCGCAACGATGAACAAGACCATCATGACGGCTCCGAACCAGAAGAACGATCGGCTTTCGATCCCGTCGTTCTCGTCAAAGCTCCGTACGAGACGCGCCGCCTCGGTTCGTTCCTCATCGGTGCTGAGACGCTCGACCCCAAAGAGCTTCGCTCCGAGCAGTAGCGTCACCACCGTCGCCACCGCGACGAACGGACTCGCCTTGAAGAAGAAATCCATGAAGCTGATGCCGGCCGCAGTACCCACGATGATGTTGGGCACCGAGCTGATGAGGGTGAGCAACCCACCGATGTTCGTGAGCAGCCCCTCGATGAGGAGGAACCCCAGCAACTTGTCCGAGCGGCCCAGCTTGCCGAGCGATACCGCGCTGAGGGAGCCGACGATGATCATCGCGGTCACGTTGTTCAAAACAGCCGAAAACGCGACAGTCATCAAACCGTAAAACCAGAGCAGCCGTAGCGGATCTCCGCCTGAGACCTTGGTGAGCTTGATGGCGATCCAGGTGAACAACCCCGACCGCGACGTCACGTCGACGAAGAGGCTGGCTCCCAGGATGATCGCGATTACGCCCCAGTCGATGGCCGGGATGTAGATCGGAATGTCGATGAGGTGGCCGCCGATGTCGTAGGGGCCGAACGGCAACGGCAGCAGCACCGTCCCCAGAAGCAAGGACACTACAGCGAAAAGCCCGACGATCAACGATTTCTTTGCGTGGAGCTTCTCCTCGAGAGCGAGACAGAGGATGAGGCCAACCAGGATGGCTGCGAAGAGCAACGTGACAGTCAGCGGTACTTCGTGCGAAGCCGAGGCTTCCTGCAGACCTGGGAACGAACTAAACATCATGCCGGACGTCACCGATCAGATCATGAGGAGAGGGACCTGGCGCAGCTCGACCGCGAGCGGATACGCAAGTCCGTGCATGGCGAGCTGTTCGTCGTCCTTGGTGTTGAACACGAGCAGGTCGACCTGGTGTTCTTCAATCAGATTCCGATACTCGCGGAGGTGCTGGCCGAGACGAACAACGCTCGTCACGGTGAGATCGAGACCTTCCTCCCGTAGCACGGCCCGACACGATTGGATGTAATCGTCGGGCTCCTTGATAAGTCGCGCCAACAGTTCCTTACGCGCATCGTCGGTCTCGATGGAAGGAATCCGCGAGATCGTGTCGATGTAACGCTCGAAGGTCGACTCGTCCTCGATGTGCGTGAGGAACAGTCTCCCTTGGGGTGCGGTGAGCCGCACGGCATAGTTGACGAGCCGCGCATCACCGGTGAGATGGTCCGTCATGGCCATGACGACCCCGGTCTGCTGGAGAGCGTGATCCGACGCCCGCATCGACTCGGGGTGCGGTAACACCACCACCGGCGTCGTGGTGACCTGGGTCAAGACATCCACGTACTCCCCGAGCGTATATGGCCACCGCCAGCTATCACTGTGCAGGTGGCGGTAGGTGCAGATCAGATCGGGCCGATGGTCCTCGACGAGGTCGAGCAGTTCCGGGACCGAGCCGAACTCACTGCCACCCACCACGCGAAAATCGGCACCGTCCAATACGCCCAAGAACCTCGCAACCTGCTCTCCCGTGCGAGCGGCCGCATCGCTATCCTGGTCGGTCACGACCAGCACCGATTTGACCGCGATGCGCTCGTACTCGAACACCGCTTTCGAGGCAGATCGGAAGACACTCTCGAATTGATCCAACTTGGTCATCGCAAGGCCCATGCTCGGGAGGGTGGGGCGGGTGGAGGTCAACTTGAGTCGCCGAGTGAAGACAGTCAAGCTGTGAGCGACACCAGCGAAACCCCGACGGGTTCGCTAGATTGCTAGTGATACGACTCGAACGACGGCGCCAAAGCGGCACGGGGCCCGATTCCGACGGCGATCCAACGGCCGGGGGCGCTCTTGACTGTACGGTACACCCCGCGGCAAGCTTCTATGAACGACCCTTCACCGACAGGGTCCACTGCACACTAGTTTGAGGAGATTTTATGCCCTCCGGAGGATCTGGGCTCGCCATCGCTATCGGTGGTGCTGCTGGCCAGGGAATAGCTACTCCCGGTAACATCATGGCCCGGCTGTTCGTGCGCCGGGGCTTGCATTTGTACGCCTACAACGCCTACCAGTCGATTATCCGCGGCGGGCACATCCTGCTCACGATTCGCGTGCGCGACGGCGAACTCCACACGCACGGAGACGGCCTCGACCTTCTGATGTGCCTGAACCAGGACACCATGAACAGGCACTTGGGGTTGATGGGCTCGGGCAGCGCGGTCGTCTTCAACAGTGACACCATCAAGCCGGGAGACGCGGCCGATGGGGTGCAGTTGTGCCCCATGCCGGTCGCCGAGGTGACCGACGGCAGCCGTAACAAGCTGGTGCAAAACACCGTGGCGCTCGGCGTGGTCACGCACCTGCTGGGACTGGATTTCCAGGTCTTGTCGGACGGGCTGGAACTGCAGTTCAAGCGCAAGGGTCAAGAAATGGTCGATGAAAACGTCGCCGTTGCGCGAAGCAGTTTCGACTATGCCGCGGCCCACTTCGACCCGTTCCCCGATTCCTTGCCGAGTGGGCCCAAGCCCCTCGCTGTCTGGACCGGCAACGATGCGCTGGCGATGGGCGGAGCCGCCGCCGGTGTGAAGTTCTACTGCGCCTACCCGATGAGCCCCGCGACGGGCGTCCTCCACTGGATGGCGAAAAACGCCCGAGAGCTGGGAATCATGGTGCGCCAGGTCGAAGACGAGATCGCGGTGGCGAATATGGCCATCGGAGCAGCCCACGCCGGCTGTCGGTCGATGTGCGCGACGTCGGGAGGCGGATTTGCACTGATGACGGAGGCGATCGGCATGGCGGCCATGATGGAGGTCCCCGTCGTCTTCATCAACGTGCAACGGGCCGGCCCCTCGACGGGAGTGCCCACCAAGACCGAGCAGGGCGACCTCTGGCAAGCGCTCGGCGCCAGCCAGGGAGACTTCCAGCGCTTCATCGTCGGGCCCACGAGCGCGTTGGACGCGTTCCGCACGATACCGGAAGTGTTCAACCTCGTCGACAAGTACCAGTGTCCCGCCATCGTGCTCTCAGATCTCTTGATCTCCGAGGGAACGTTCAGTGTCGATCCCGACGACATCGACATGCATCCGACCATCGATCGGGGGCAAATGATCGTGGAGTCGGCCAAGGCGAACGGATACAAGCGGTACGAGTACACCGACAGCGGCGTGTCGGCACGCGCTATCCCGGGAATCGAGGGATACGTGCACGTCGTGGCGTCCGACGAGCACGACGAAGATAGCACGCTCATCAGCGACGAGTTCACCAATCCTCATACGCGCCGCAAGATGGTGGAGAAACGCGCCCGCAAGATCGAAAACGCGGCCGCGGCCATCGAGCCGCCGGTGCTGGAGGGACCGCCGGGCGCCGACGTGACGCTCATCGGTTGGGGATCTACCTATGGCGTCATCAAGGAAGCGATCGAGCAACTGAAGGAGCAGGGCGTCACCGCGAACCACCTTCAGATAAAGTGGCTCGTGCCCCTGCATGTCGAGCAGATCACCGATATCGTTACTCGAGCGAACCGGACGATCATCGTCGAGAACAGCCAGTCCGGTCAGTTTTACCGATACCTGCGGAGCGAAACCGGTCTGTCGATCGACGGGCATATTCGCAAGTACGATGGCGAGCCATTCATGCCCCATCACGTGGCGAACGGTGTTCTGGCACACGTCGCGGGTGAAACCGACGTGTACGTCCCACAACAAGAAATCATGGTCTAGGGAGATAGCGAATGTCTGTTGGAACCACGACACGGAAACCAGCCGGTGGCGGGGGGAGTGCCGCCGCTCCGTTGACCGCGAAGGATTTCAAGGGGCCGCACGATCCCGATTGGTGCCCGGGGTGCGGCGACTTCGGTGTCCTGCGGGCGCTGCAGAAGGTTTGCGCCGACCTGGAGTTGAGACCCTACGACATCCTCACGGTGAGTGGGATCGGGTGTTCCTCCAACCTTCCGGGATACATCAATACGTACGGCATGCACACGCTCCACGGTCGTTCACTCGCGGTGGCGACCGGCGCCAAGCTGGCCAATCACGAACTGACCGTGTTGGTGACCGGCGGAGACGGCGACGGCTACGGCATCGGTGGCAACCACTTCACGCACACCGCCCGCCGGAACGTGGATCTGACATACCTGGTGATGAACAATCAGATCTACGGCCTCACGACCGGTCAGGTGTCGCCGACCAGCCGAGTGGGAATGAAAACCAAGAGCACGCCGTTTGGCAGTGTCGAGCAGCCCTTGAACCCCATCACGTCCGCAATCATGAACGGCGCGACGTTCGTTGCCAGAGGGTTCAGCGGAGACCAAAAGCATCTCGCGATGCTCATGAAGCAAGCGATCGAGCACAGAGGGTTCGCGTTGATCGATATCTTCAGCCCGTGTCCCACCTTCAACCATGACAACGATTTCACCTTTTTCAAGCCTCGGGTGAAGCGGTTGGAGGACGAGAATCACGATACCAGCGATTGGAAAGCGGCGTGCGAAAAGGCCCTGCTGTGGGGTGACACGATCTACACGGGGTTGTTCCTGCAAATCAAAGATCGACCGACGCTCGAGGAAGAAGAGCCGGTACTGGATGACGGGCCGCCGCTGGCCCATCGCGACCTGGGCTTGAGCAAGGAGCAGACCCAGAAGATCATCGGACGCATGATGTAGTAGGGCCGCGGATTACGCGGATGGGTGCTGACTGACACGGAAGCCCTTGCCGCCACGGGCATCATCCGTCCACCATCCGGTCTTCCCAGCCGACTGTCTGCCCGCCTGCCCGCCCTACCGTCTGTTTACCGGCAGATCCAACGCGGCTCGATCGACGATCCGGCCACCCTTCACGACGAGCTCGATACGCTGAGCATTGCGGATGTCCTCCAACGGATCGGCCCCTAGCAGCACCACGTCGGCGAGTTTCCCTTCCTCTATAGATCCCAGCTCCCGCTCGCGCCCCAAGAAAATCGCCGCGTTGAGCGTGCCGATCCGGATGGCTTGCAGCGGTGGGATGCCGCCGGCCACCATGAGTTCCAGTTCCCTATGTGACGCGGGGCCGCTCGATTGATCGGATCCGAGCACCACCACGCCGCCTGCCGCGTCGATCTGGCGGAGGTTCTCCTGAGCCACGGGCGTCATGACCTTCATCCACGTGGTCCAGCTGCGGGCAGCATACTGCTCCCGGACCTCGCCCTTGAGCCGTTCGATGACCGCAGGCTCGTACACTGCCTGATACAGCGGTTGGTCGAGGAACTCCGGATGCTCCACGAGCCGGCTGTATCCCTCTCCGATGGTCAGTGTGGACACCATCGGCGTCTTCGTCGCCGCCATCAGATCCACGAAGCCCTGGCTGATCGGGCCTTGAATGACGGGGTGCGCCAGCGTATTGATCCCCGCCGCCATGGCCTGCCGGGCGCGGAATTCGTGCGAGATGTGAACCGTCGTGCGAATGCCCCGCTCGTTCACGTAGCGTCCCACTTGCCGCATCAACTCCACCGGCAGTAACGGAATCAACGGTCTGGTTCCCCAGCCGTGCTCGTCGAAAGTGAGCTTGACCATGTCCGGCTCGCGCGCGAGGTGCGCGTCGAGTTTAGCCATATCTTCCGGCCAACGGCTCACGAGCGTCGCACCCGGGCCGCCGCCATGGCCGCCTGGAACGGTTACGACACCGCCCGCTGCAAAGATGCGCGGGCTTAGGATTTGCCCAGTTCGTTCCCGTTCCCGAAGTGAGAAGATGAAATCCGGATTGTTGCCGGCGTCATAAACCGAGGTGAAACCACTGTACAGAAAACCGTGCAGCGCTTGCACCCCAGCACGCTCGTCCGGTGCGCTCGCACCTCCCCCTCCCCCGCCCCTCCCACCACGCAGGTGAACGTGCATGTCCATGAGGCCGGGAATCAGGAACTTCCCCCGACCGTCCACGCGGCGCGCTGCGTCCCCTCTCCCCACGTCGATCGGAACGCGCGAGATCCTGGAGATGCGGTCGTCTTCTATCAAGACAAAAGACCCCGCGACAGGTGGTCGTCCGGTGCCGTCTATCAGGGTGACATTTTCGAACAGAATCGAAGTGCGCTCTTGACTGTGCAGCGGCGCGCTGCAGAGCAGTGTCGCGACCGAGACCACACCAAGAGTGGTGCGAGCACGCACCGCCGATCCCCCCTCC
>JADFPO010000031.1 GCA_022562295.1 Gemmatimonadota bacterium | reverse complement strand
AACGACAGTGGATCATCCAGGCTGCTAAGGAACTCGAGTTGATGCCGACCACCGAAGGTGGGCTCGATTTCAAACTGGATCTCACGCACGCCATTGACGGTTACTCGGGTATCGAGCACGCGCTACCGATTGCCCCGATTTACGACGACGTCGTAGAGCTTTTCAAAGCGTCGCAAACCACCAACAGCCCCACGTTGCTGGTATCGTACGGCGGCCCGTTTGGGGAGAATTACTTCTACACAAAAGAGAACCCCCACGCAAACGAGAAGCTCCGCCGATTCACGCCGCACGAGAGCGTCGACGCGCGGACGCGGCGGCGCGGTACCGGCGCCGGCGGAAGCCCGGGCCGCGGAGGATGGTTTCTGGATGAGGAGTACGTGTTCTCGAAGCACGCCGAGTTCATAAATAAACTGTTGAGCGACAGCGCACGCGCCGCGGTAGGGAGTCACGGCCAGTTTCAGGGACTGGGCTACCACTGGGAGCTATGGGCGATGGGGTCCGGTGGTGCTTCGAACCACGACGTGCTACGCGCGGCCACCATCTATGGTGCGGAGGCAATCGGGTTCGGTGATGACCTCGGCACCGTGGAGGTCGGGAAGCTGGCCGACATTCTGGTGCTCGACGACGATCCGCTCGAAGACCTGCGCAACAGCGTGGCGATCATGTACGTGATGAAGAACGGCCGGCTGTACGATGGCAACACACTGGCCGAGGAGTGGCCACGCCAGCTACCGGGACCCAACCCGCATTGGCGGAACTTGGGGCCGGAGGGTGTAGCGGCGGGGATACGGAACTAGCGACGGGCGGTAGGGCGGTAGGGCGGTATAGAGAGTGAGTGCAAGGATCCCGGTGGGCACTGTGCTTGGCCCTCTGCTCATCACGCGTGACGGCCTACCCATAGCGCTCCAGCCCAAGCGCGCGGCGCTGTTCGTATACCTCGCTCTCGACGAGCGGGCGGGCCTGCAACGCCGCGATATGCTGCGCGGCGGGTTACCGCGCCGAGTCGAAATCCACTTCGATATACTGCCACTTCCGCTGGCGAAACCGCACAATGCTGAGAACGCTCCGCGTCATGTGTCCGAGGAGAATCGCCAGCCAGATGTCTCCCGGGTTAAGTCCGCGCACCGCTTGGATGACCGCACACATGCCGAGCGGGATGACGATCTGCGACACGAGGGAGATGTACAGCGGGCTGCGTGTGTCACCGGTGCCCTGCAAGCCACCGGTATAGGAAAGCGCCACGGTAATGAAGAGACCCGACACGCTCAGATAGGTGAGCAGTTCGACGCCGAGATCCACGACCACCGGATCGTCCATACCGAAAACGCCGAGCAACGCGCGCGGGATCAGAAGAAACATTGCGCCCACGGTCGCGGCGACGCCAAGACCGATCAATGACGCGACGTGCACGCCGTGGACTGCCCGATTGGGGTGACCGGCGCCCAGATTCTGACCGGCGATGGCGGCTGCGGCGCCCATCAAGCCAACCGAAGTCCAGGTGATCAACGAGAAGAGTTGTGTGTACCCCACGGCGTAGGCCGCCTGTGCCTGCCCGCTGTGTTCCAACGATCCGACATAGCGGAGCAGCATCACGCCTGCCACGTTCATCGCCACACCCTGGATTCCCGCCGGGATGCCAAACCGGAAGAGCGAGCGAATGATCGACCAGTCGGGCTTCCAGTTCATGCCGCGATGGAACTGCACCACCCAGCGACTGGAGAAGAACAGCCGGTGCACCGCGACGAGCATCATCACCCCACCGGCCATCACGGTTCCCATCGCCGCACCGGTGGTCCCAAAGGCGGGTATCGGTCCCAGGCCGCGGATGAGGATGACGTTGAACACCAGGTTCAGGAACGTCAACCCGAGACCGTAACGCAGGGGCGTCTTCGGATCGCCGGCGGAACGGAGGGCGGCACCGACCAGGAAGAACACCAGCATGCCAATGCTGTACAGGAACAGGATGCGCAGATATGGCAGCGCTTCGGCTTGAACTTCGGGCGTCGCGTTCACCAACCCGAGCAGCGACGGTGACAGAAAGTACCCGAGCGGCGCGAGGACGCCGAAGGAAAGGACGGCCGTGGTTATGAACGCCTGGTATACCGTCCGGTTGACCTTCTCCGGCTCGTTTTTCCCCGCAAATCGGGCGACCAGGACTCCCATTCCCACGAACAGGGAATTGATGAAGAGCATGACCACGAGGAAGATCTGCCAGGACACGCCAATGGCGGCGTTTCCCGTGAACCCGACGTAGTGCCCGACCATCGCGTGATCGACGATGCCCTGTAACCCGCCGATTACGTTGTGGAGCATGGTGGGCCAGGCGAGCCTCCACACCGCGCGGGGGATGGGCCCCTCGACGATCGAGCGGTCGAATTCCTTGACTGGTCTGGGGGCTGCGGCCATGTAGATCGGGAAAGGGTGGGACTCGTACGCTGCCTAGGAGCGACTGAACATAGCACTGTTGGATCTGAAATCCACCGTCCGTCTCAATTCCCGTTCGGCTCCTGCAACGCTTGAAATCGCGGGTTAGAGCGAATGGGATCGAATTCAGGCATTCGCAACGTCGCCCGTAGCAGAACACCGCGAGACACGAATGCTCTCGAGCAACCGCGACGCCTGCTCGACCTCGCCCAATGCCATGAGGGCATGGGCTAGTTGAATATCGAATGTCGAACAGAGAATATCGAATCTCGAAGTACACGGCGCGCGTTCAATATTCATTATTGGATATTCGTTATTCGATATTCATCAACCCCCGCCGCCACCCTTCCGCGGCATCGGTATCACCGCACTCACCGTCTTCAAGTAATTCTGATACCGCTCCCCAAAGACCCCCACCAGATCCCGCTCTTCCAGCTTGATGCCCACGAAGATGTAGGCTGTGGTTACGACCGTGAACAGCAGGTGACCCTGCGTCATCACCGGCGCGCCCCAGAACGCGAGCAGGAAGCCGAGCATGATGGGATGCCGGACCATCTTGTAGAACCCCGGTGTGCGGAACCCGAGATCTGTGTATTCCTGATCCTTGAGACGCATCCACACCTGCCGCAGGCCGAACAGGTCGAAGTGATTGATGAGGAATGTGGATGCGAGGACGGTGACCCATCCCGTCCAGAATACGACCGTCAGAATCGTCCCGACGATAGAGCCTTCGAAGTTCCACACCTCGGTGGGAAGGGGTCTCCATTGCCAGTAGAGCAAGAGCAACAGAAGACTGGCGAAGAGCACGTAGGTGCTGCGTTCCACGGACTTCGGCACGAACCCGGTCCACCACTTCTTGAAGCCCGGCCGGGCCATGACGCTGTGCTGGACGGCGAACAACCCCAAGAGCACCACATTGATGAGAATAGCCATGCCCAGGGTGGCAGGCTCTCCTGAGTCAATGTTCTTGGGGACGATGAGGTAGCCAAGGAACCCGATGGCGTAGAGGAATGCCAGGAGGAATACTGCGTACGCGATGGTGCCATAGACAAAAGCGATCAGACGGCTCATGTGAACCTCCTGTCAAGGATGATACTGCTGAGCGGGTCCCGCTTATTGTGAGAGGTGAACGAGTCTGGCACTGTGTATCGCTGCGTTGCGACCGGGATAGCATAGCGCCTGGCACCAGGTTCTGCCAGTCAAGAAAACCGACGCGACCAGTGTCATCGCAAAGAGAACCTCCACGAAATTCTGCACCGGTGCGGTGACGAAGGCGAGCCCGAAACAACCCTTCGATCATCGTTTCCAACGACTGTTCGCGTATAGTTTACTTGACATTATGTAGAGTACTCTGTACATATCCGTATGAGGCCACGGCATGAGATCCGGAATCATGTGCGGCGCCACCGACACCAACTCCACGACATGACCCAGCAGGAGCTTGCCGATCGGGTCGGTGTCACGCGGCAGACGATCCTCTCCATAGAGAGGGGCCGGTACAATCCTTCCGTTGGCCTGGCGCTACGACTGGCGCGGACGTTTGGCGTCGCCGTGGAGGTGTTGTTCGAAATCGAAGGAGAGGAACACCATGGCTGAGCACACCGAGGGAAGACGATTACCTCCACTTCCCGGATTGATTGCGGGCGGCCTCGTGATCCTCGGGGTGCTCCTCTCGATGTTCGTGGCGGAGGGCCTGCTGGTCGTGGCGGGGCTAGGGGCGTTCGGGCCGGGCATCCTCCGCGAACTGGGCTGGCTCAAAGATCAGGATGAGTTCCAACGGCAAGCGGCGCACCGAGCTGGATACCATGCCTACTTGATCGGAGGCCTCGCGACGGTCCTCGTTGTCTCCGGGCTTCGGTGGCGCGAGACGAACGAGGGTTCAGCCGAATGGATCATGCTCATCCTGGTCATCCTGTGGATGACAGGGCTGTTCAGTGCACTGCTGGCCTATTGGGGAGCACGAAAGACGGCGTCACGGGTGCTGCTCACATTCGGTTCGTTCTGGGCCGTTTTCGTCATCGCATCCGTCATTGGCGAGTCAGACGATACGGCGGAGTTTCTGCTGGGGGTGCTCATGAGCTTCGTCGTCGTCGCGCCGTTCTTCGTGCTCGCGTGGACGGCCGGGCGATGGCCTCGCCGGACGGGCGCGGCGCTTTTGACCGTGTCCGCGCTCTTCCTCGTGATGTTCGTCGCGCCCCAGGGGGCGAGTTCCCTCAAGTTATCGAGCATACTCGTCACGGACACGCTGCTCCTCGTGCCGCTGATCGCGTCGGGAATCGCGCTTCTCCGGGATGAGGGCTCCGACGATCCGGATAGGGATGAGTCGGATGATGACGGGGCGCCGCCGGACGTGGTAGGTTGATGCTCAGCCGCGCACGGCTTGCTTTTGAAAGCATGTCAGATAACGTTCCGCCGGCTGCCGAAAGCGCCGTCAGGCGCCTACCCTGAAGGGCCGCCCGCCTTATCGGACTGATAGGTGACGGCGCCGGTGTCCGACCGGTACGGGGGGCGGTTGGTCCACGGGAGTCCCTACTCGGCTAGCTCCCGAATCACGGCCAGGGGCGGCTTCTTCAGCACATCGCGGCCGTTGGCGAGGCCCGCGGCGTGATGGGTTGAGCACCGCGGCGGCGAAGGTCGGCAATCCCCCAACGTGATGGATGAAAAAGGCCCGGCGACGCACAGCCGGGTCTTTTCTCGTGCGGACCTCTTGCCAGCGAGATCGGCTACGCGAACAGTCCCTCGAAGCGGTTGAGGCAACTGGTCCACCCCTGTTCGTGTCCTGCCTTGGCCTCGGCGTTCGGGAAGAGGTCGTGGGTGATCACGACCTCCGTGGAACCGCCGAGGTCGTTGAATTCCACCGACACGAGCGTCTCGCCAACGTCGTGCTCCTTTTCCTGCCACTGCCAGGTGTAGCTGAGCCGGTTGGGCGGGTCCACCTCACGGTAAACGCCGACGGCGTTGTACTCCACGCCCTCGGCATTCCTCATGCGAATGTGGTAGCGGCCCCTGACGGTGAGATCGACCTCGGCTAGCTCCACTTCGACGATCCGCAGTTCTTCAACCGCGTCCGCAAGGAGGCGATCGAGCGGTGCGACGTCTTCGTGCTGGCGGGCGCGCTGCTCGACTTCCGACTCAAATTCGGAAGGTCGATCCCCGCTGCAACGAAGATCATTCAGCTCGACATGGAGAACACACTCATTGGGCAGAACCGCTCACCCGATGTCGCGGTCGTCGGCAACCTCGGGACCGTCTTCGAAGCCATGCTCCAGCTGATGAAAGACGAATCGATCCGGCTCGACTTCACGACCTGGCGCGATGAGCTGCGGGCGCGAGAGGGGAGATCGCGGCGACCTTCGAGAGGCCAGCTCAACTCCGACGAGAGTCCGCAGCGCTGGACGAATTGGAGTGGGACCGCTGGCTGTCAGCTGACCACCGGGGGTATACGTTCGTCGCGCGAATTGTCCGCGAGGTCATCCTCCGGGACATGGTGACCCCGGGTGAACGTGCGCATATCGCGTCGGCGCTCGAAATCGAGCGTTGAGGGTGCGGACGAAATCCGCCACGGCACCCCCGACGACCATGCCGTGACGGCGAGGCGAAGGTTGAAGCGCTCAGGACTAGCCGACCGCCTCCGAGGAAGCTTCGGTGGCTATGCCAGGGCACTCCGCCAGACCGCTCTTCTCACCCGGTTCGCCGCATCTTGCTTGGGGCTCAACGCCGATCAGGACGAAGGTAGCTGGACGAGAGGCCGGCCGAACGTCGCATGCCGGCTGGTGACCGTGCTGATTGCGCGAAGGCTCGCAGTGCCGGGATTGGCGACGCTCGTACGGCGCCACGTGAGACAATGTCCATACCGTCGCTGGGAATGCTGTGCTCCTATCACTGTTAAACCGGGGAATAGCTTACTGCCGCGACGGTCCTTGGCGACCGCGGTGCCGTAAACGCTGAAGCGCCTCGGCTCTGGCACGACGTTTGTCGGTCGGACTTTGCTGCCATCGGCATTGCACAGATCCTCGATGTAATTGACGAAGCTCGTGCCGTACGCCGCCAGCTTGCCATCCTTGAGGAAGCCGGACACGCTGAACGGGTCAGAAAGCCGCGCCAGGAACGGGCGAAAGATGGCGCGGAAGAAGTCGTAATCCACGCTCACGTATCGGTGCAGGTCGGGCGTGAAACTCTCCTCCACCAGCTTCCAGATCAGGTGTACCAGCTCGTCATCCGGAAGATCTCCACGGCGTATGAACTCGAACCCTTGCCTGCGGAGCTGATCGGGAAACGAGCCGAAGCGCTTCATGAGCTGCGCCTGCCTGTCCGGGCGAACTTCTCCCGATACCGATTCGTGGGTGATCCGCCATCCGGCACGCTGAAACAACGCGGGATAGTACGACCGATGATAGAGATCCCCGACCCACCGTTCTCGGGGCTCGGAGTCTAATTGGAACATCCACGCGTGCAAGGAATTGAAATCGAGGGGGCCAAAAATGGTGTTACCACCCAACCGGTACGCACTCTCGAGGGCAGCGTCCATGAGGACACTGAAGGTTGTAGAGTCACGAGGACACTCGAAGAACCCGAAAAAGGTCCACGGCAGATCGCCGGCACGGCCCACCAGTACTCGCGCGATGTCCTCGCCGTCCCGCTGTTCGCACAGGAGCATCTCGAACCGGTAATCCGGCCGCCTCGCATAGTAGTCGATCAACTGCCGGTGCAAATCAGCATCGGAATAAAAGAAATAGTCGTCGCCGTAGATCTGCTCCCGCAGAGCGAGAAAGCGATCGTATAGTTCACTGTCGCTTTCACCGGCGCGGAATCGGTGGACTCGCACTCGACCAGCGCGTCGTGTGAGCGGTCGGATAGCGTCGCCCCGCGCTATCGTTCGCTGAGTCTTACCCATACGCCATCCTTCGGCCGCAGTGTGATCGATGGAAACAGTGTCACCGGCCGTTCGGGCACGAGGGAAAAGTGGAACCGTTGGGCGATCGCTGCCAAGAGCAACACGGCCTCCATCATGGCAAAGCGGCTGCCAATGCACAGCCGCGGCCCGCCGCCGAACGGGAAGTAGGCGAACTTGGGTAGCCGCTCGACGAGATCCCCATCCCACCGCTCCGGCAGGAACGCATCTGGCTGCTCGAAGTAGCGGGGGTGGCGATGCATGACCCAGGGGCTCATGAAGAGAGTGGTTCCCGCGGGCACCGCGTAACCGCCGATCTCGCAGTCGTCGATTGCCTCACGGCCGAATGAATACACCGGTGGATACAGACGCATCGCTTCCTTGATCACCCGTTCGGTGTATCGCAGGGCGGGCAAGTCAGCAACACAGGGCAGCCGATCTCCCAGGACGCGCCGCAGCTCATCGACGAGCTGCCGTTCAGCCGTGGGGTGCTGCGAGAGCAGATACCACGTCCACGACAGTGCGAGTGCGACGGTTTCGTGGCCCGCGAGCAGGATAGTAATAGCCTCGTCGCGCAGCTGTCGGTCGCTCATGCCGCGGCCTGCCTCATCCCGCGACTCTAGCAGCATTGAGACCAGATCGCCGGCGTCTTGATCGGCGCGGCGGTGCTCGCGTATGATTCGGTAGACTAGCTTATCCATCCGGCGTACCGCCCGTAGGTACCGTATGTTACTGGGCAGTGGGACTGCATCGGGGATATAGAATGGTCGCCGCAGTCGCACCGCGGACTCCTGCGTGATCGCGTCCAGGGCCTGGCCCACAGCTTCGACGTCCTTCGCGACATCCGCATCGAAGAGGACTTTGGCGACGATCTCCAGCGTCACGCTCAGTAGATCCTCGTGCAGATTGCGCATCTCACCCTCGCCCCATCCGTCGACCATTCGTTCGGCATACGCGACCATCACCTCGCCGTATGACGCAATACGGTCTCGATGGAACGCCGGCTGTGCGAGGCGCCGTTGACGCAGCCAGAAATCACCTTCGCTCGTTAGCAAACCTTGGCCGAACATCTTCCGCATATGGCGCCAAAAAAAGCTGTGCTTGATGAAGTTCTTATTGTTTGTGACCAAAACGTACTCGATGTAATCGGGATGATTGAGGAGATACGCCGTCCGGTTGGCGAGTCTGAGGCGGACGATGTCGCCGTACTCACGGGCACAGCGGGTAAAGAAGCCGAGCACGTCCGTGCCAAACTCGCGCAAGTTGCCGAACACGAAGTGGCCATTCGGGCCTGGGGGCAGAGCGGTTTGAGACATCGCGGTTCTCTCCACGTTAGAAGAAGCGCCTGACGGTCAGGGAGACGCGGTTATCCCAACGCGGGCTGTATGGTGGATCGGCGGTAGTTGACCCGCCATACAAGTGCCCGGCCAGGGTGACAGTCCATCGGTCCCCGAAGCGCCGGGTACCCTCTGCGGTAAACAACATGTTCCCATTGGCGCGGTCGATATACGTGCCGACGCCTGCGTCGCCGTCCAGCCAATGCAGTCGCGCCCCTAGGAAGAAATCGTCTTCAAAAAGCGTCGTCGCCTCGGAGCCACGGCTGTCATACAAGTACTCGACGAAGACGCTCAGAAAACCGACCGGCACATATTCGACGCCGCCACCAACGGTCGTTTGTCCCGTGCGAGTCATGGTCTCGAGCTTCCATAGCCAGCGACTAGTCGTCCACTGCGCGTGGGTGCCCACCTGTCGGACGCGGTCGTATTTTGGGATGAATACCGTTTGCGCGTTGTCGTCCCTGGCTTCTATGAACCGCGGATCACGGTTTGTGCCGCTGAACAGTACGACACCAAAGTCGAAAGGGCCGACGGCATGCGTCCAATGGACGGCCCAATCGAGATGGCGAGGGCCGGCGCCTGACCCGAAAACCGCGGTGTCCCCTGCGACGGGGACGCCGGCACGGAGCAGGGCGTCACGTCCCTTGAACACGCGCTCGCGAAACCAGGGGAGCATGAAGATCTCTACGACGCCCCATCGCTCAATCCACGAGAGGCGCACCATTGGCTGGCCGAGTTTGGCCCGTTTATCAAGGCCCTCGAGCAGATCCCGCTGGTTGATGAGGTCAACGATGCTGGCGGACTCGATCACACCCCACGAGACCGTGCCGACTCCTGCGCGCAGCTCGAAGTTCGACCATCGTTTCTCCCAATTCAGTTCGCGAAAATCGAGGTGCGTTCGTCGATCGTTGTCGAGACCGATACGCCAAAACGCTTCCACCGAGATTCTCTGACTTCTCTTATCCCAACCGTGCCGATACCGTGCGCGCAGCACCAGCGACGTTTCGAGTCGGCTTAGGTCACCGCGACCCGATCTATCCAGAAAGGCGCGCGTTTCCATGGCAGATTCGGCCCAACCTTGCCCTGCCGCAGTGGATGCCCACGACACGACGAGAAGCAGTACGACGCTTGGTACACGACCAGATCGGGGCACGGATACACTCCTCAATTCGCGCTCGTGAGACTACGCCGGTCGAAGTCGCGGTCGGTGAGCCCGGTCTCAAATGCGTAATCTCGCCACCGCAGCATGGTGCTTGCATCGGTCTGGTGATTCACCATGAGCATTGTGTCCGGGCGCCAGAAGCGGCCGAGGTACAGCCGATATCCGGAGATCGTTAGCGTCTTGACCAACTGCTCCGACCGGTCGTAGTAGTCGACCCGAAGGGTGCGGTATGTGTGTGTGTCAAACCACACAATCTGCCGACTGTATCCCGAAGCGGCATTCAACGGTACGCGCTCGACGATGAATGCATCCCTGCCATCTAAGGCTTCCTCGCCGACCAGGCGGTAGCGGTAGTTCTCGAACATCTGAGACCTGATGTCTTCGTACGAGAACTCGCTGCCCATGAACGATTCGGTTTGGCTCGCCGACGCGATTCGTTTTACTCGGCGAAACGCCGGGAGATAGAGCCACTGATCGCTACCGGTCCGGTGGTCGACCGTCAGCAACGCAGTGCCCCTGAGGTCCAGCGGACTATCAAACATGATCACGGTCTTGCTTCCGTCACCTGGGACTTCGAGGACCTTCGTGCGCATCTCCCAAGTGCGTTCGCGACCGTTCGCCCTGTGGATTACCATCGTGAGCTGGGCCGTCATATCATGGAACCCGCTGTCACGCCGATAGGCCTCCTGCGCGATGGTCCTGCCACGCTCCTCCGCGGTCTGCGCAATCACCGGCAGCGCCGTGAGGAGGTGTAGCACCACGTTAATGCTGATGAGGATGCGCCATGACGGCAGCTGATTGCGTATCCGATCACACATGATCTCTCCCTGTTGAACTCGCGCCTCTGCCGATTTCTTCGCCATATCGCACGAGCGTTTCAATCCCTTGGTTCGAGTGCTCCACTATGTCACGGTCGATCGAGACGCGGTCACGCTCGAAGACGAGCACGATCGTCGAGCCGCCGAAAGCGAAGCACCCTTTCTCGGCGCCACGGCGAAACCGGTGCGCCGACCGGTGATGTTGGATGATCCGTCCCACCGCGAGGGCGCCGACGTCGACCTCGACGACCGGTCCGAAGGACGCGATTCGCAACACGACCACGTCACGCTGATTTTCGTGAAACGCATTGACCCCGCGCCGCAGTGCGAGCGGGCTGACCGAGTGGAGTCGGCCCGACACGGATCGATGCGCACCGTGTTCACCGTCGTCGATGTAGCAGAAGCGATGGTAGTCCACTGGGGCGAGACGGAAGACCAGGCACAGCCCCTCGTGGAACCGATGATCGTCTGCTGCGCCTGCCGTGAGGCGCGACATCGAGTACCGGGCGCCCTTGATCGGGACGACCAGCCCCTGCCTGACGGGATACGCCAGGAGGCGGGCATCGGCCGGACTGATGAGCGTGTCCTTGTTCCCAGCGATGGGCCGAGCGGTGGGTTCCAGGCGACGCTGAAAGAAATCGTCGAACGATCGGTAGGACTGGAGTGGTCGATCGAGTTCTGAGCAATCGATCGCATGCCGCTCGACGAACCGCCGGATCTTGCGACGACTCATCCTCGAGCGCTGCAGCACTCCGTACAACCGCGAAAACCATTTCCGCGACCATAACAGGGTCGCGCTCGCACGGCCCAACGGCGTTCCATAGGCCATGGTCATGAACCACCGCTGGAACACCATTTCGGTCTCGAGTTGACCAGTTCGGCGATTGTAGATCTGGATCGCCACGGATCGTCTCCTTCCCATCAGAGTCGGGTGGCGAGCAGCCTGTCGAGGAGCGGCCCGAGGTAGTACAGCACGACGAACAGTTCAGCGACCGGACGCAGTCGATTCCGCCGGGGCGACGGTGCCACGACGAAACGGATGATGACCGCACTGCTACCCAGCGCCACGAGGCCGTAATAGACCGGAACGAAACGCGATAGACCATATATCGCGCCGACGATCGCTGTGAGCGCAGCACCCGTCAGGAAGGTGACAACCACGACCCCCGCGGCAACGCGGGGTCCCCACCGTTTGCTGTAGGTGAGGTAGTCGGTCTCCTGGGCGGGTGCGCGAACTTTCCGTGCGATCTCCCACGCAAACAGCGGCGGCCACATCACCAGGGCGACGACCATGCCTTCTCGAATGGCGGGCACACCTCCCGTCACGTCGACGTACACGCAGTAGATGTAGTAGAAGATGAGTGCCACGAGCGGTTGATGTGTGAGTAGCACCACCTCGGGGTATTCGGACATGCGGGGGACGAAACACCACCGCCAGGTGAAGAGGGTGTATGCAAAAAGCACTGCGAATGCGGGGCTAGCAGCGCCCCGTCCGAGATTCAGTGTCACCGCGGCGGCGGCGACGATCGCGCCGAGGATATGGATGTCGGAATACTTGACGGCGCCGGTCACGAGGGGCCGCTCAGCAAAGAGCTGGGCGTCGGCAGCTCGGTCCTTCAACTCGTCGAACACACGCAAGAGCAGCGCCATCAAGAACACCGTGAGGACGCCGTACGCCGCGCGGGCATCGAGGCGGATCGCTTCCCCTCGCACGATGGCACTGGTGACGTAGCCGCTGACAAACACAAGAATCGCCATCGGCGCGTTGATGTGCAGCGGAAACATCGCGCGCAGATAGACGCCGATCCGCTGCAGGCGATGCGGTGCCGCCGGGGCCCTCATCAGACTGCCTCCCGTCGCAGCCGCAGCGTGTACAGCAGCACGTTAGCGCCCAGATGAACGGCAGGGCCGAGCAGCACACACAGGAGCAGCGTGAGCGCCGGCGGTCGCAGCCAGAGGCCGTACACGAGCACGCATCCAAGCACCGAGTCCGTCTGATCGGCGAGCACGAACCACTGGCGATGTCTGTCGGGAGCGCGTCCAGGCAGGATGCCAAGCCGCCGCTTCAGGAATGAATTCGGAAGCTCGGCGATGATGTACGCGAGTCCCAGCAAAGTGCCCAACGGAAGCGCCGCCTCCAGGGGCACACGCACCAGCAGCCAGGTGCCAAGGAACGGCGCGAGCGCCGCTGCCAGGGCGACGCCGAGCACGGTGGCGAGCGGCATGACAATGGCCCCGCGCCAGGTCTTGTTCGCGCCGAACGCGCGATCGTGAATGGGCTTCGTCAGCACCGACAGGACGTCGGCCCGAACCGCTGCCATGTGGAGACTGCCGCCAATCACCAGTGGAAGGGTCAAGTACAGCGCGGAGCCGAGATGACTGGCCATGTTCATATCACCCACCGCTGTGCGATCCAGTAGCCTGACACGGCGATCGCGAGAATGGCGAAGAAGGGGTACCACCGCCCTCGGGGCTTCGGCACGCGAACGCGCAGCACGAATAGCAAAGCCATCCCGAGCGTGAGCACCGTGATCGTTCCCGAATGCGCGAGCCCATCGAGGCGTGCGATGGGAATAAACGCGAGGGGAAATACCAGCGCAGCATAGGTGACCGGAAGTCCCAAATACCCGGTCGTATCTCCGGGTGTCGTTCCAACGGTCATGTTGAAATACGCCAACCGGAGCGCTGCACAGATGACATAGATGATCGCTGCCGCCGCCGCGACCCAGCTCGGTTCGACGCTGAGCACGAGTACGGCCGGAGCGACACCGAAAGCGGCCATGTCGGTTACCGTATCAATCTGGACACCGAAGTGCTGCTCGTCATCGGTTCGCGCCGCGCGCCGTGCGACCCAGCCGTCGAACAGATCGCACAAACCAGACGCTGCGAGGAAGACGATGGCGAGTTCGAACTCGCCGCGAACCGCCGCCGCGCAACCGAGGATGGCGGAGCCAAGGCCCAAGAGCGTAATTCGCGTGGCGCTACGCACAAAGCCAATGCCGATGATGCGCGATTCCATTACGCCTCCTGGTCGCTCACGTTCCTGACGGGTACGCGGCGGCCCTCGGTGGATACCAACAGCAGCAGTGTCGGCAGGGCAAAGAGATCTGCCGCCACCGCGGCCACTACGCTCACGATGGTCAAGAGGCCGAGGAGAAACAGCGCTTCAAATTGGGAGAACAGCAGCAGCGAGAACCCAGCCGCGACGACTACTGTGGTGATCACAATAGCGCGCCCGCTATCCCGCAAGCCCTCCTGCACTGCGGCGGCCATGCTGTGTCCCTGATTCACGGCCGCTCGCACCCGTCCTAAGAGGTGTATCGTGTCATCGACGGCGATACCGAAGGCGACGGAGAACACGAGAATGGACGATGGCTTGAGATCGAAGCCACCCAGCTTCATGGCTCCGGCCAGGACCACTAGCGGGAACGCGTTTGGCAGAAGCGCCACCAGGCCCCAGCGCCACGACCGAAGCATGTACGCGATGACCAGGAAAATGATCACGGCGGCGATGGAGAGACTGAGTCCGAAGCTCCGCAGGATCTCGGCGAAGACGGTTTGCGCGAGGCGTACGGTGCCGGTCACTTCGGCGCTTCCGGCCGGTGGCGGATCGCGTGCAAGAAAATCGCTGACGCGATCCAGGAACGGCAACGTGACGGCCGATCCCTGATCCCGCACTGTTACCACCAGCTGTGCCTCGCCGTCCTCCTGTCGATAGACGTCTTCGACGAAGGTCGGGGCTTGGAGCGCAGCCAGGAACAGGAGTTGACCTGCTTCTTCAACGGATGTCGGCAGGGTCCGACTGGAGTCGCTGCCGTCGAGGATCGCCTGACGCAGTGGTTTCATGAAATCCGTCAACCCGAGCGTCTTGATTACCAGCGAATCGCGTTCCGCCCATCGCTGGAAACGCGCCATCCAAGCAAGGTTTTCCGGATGATGTAGCTCGAGCTCGCCAGTCTGTCGTAGAAACAGGTTGAGCTGAAACACGCCGAAACCATGGCGCTCGATCCACCGTAGATTGCGGACAATCGGTTGGTCGTCTCGCAGGTCGTCGATCATGTACGAGTTAATGCGCACCTGCGAGGCGAAGATCAGCGCGACGGCGCCGACGGCCAAGAACAACGCCACGGTTCGCCAGCGCGGCCGCGCAGCTATGTCTGAAGCACTCTTGAGAATTCGGTCGAGCCATCGAATCTCGAGCCCACGCACGTCCGGCTTATCCGCGCCGAAGCTCAAGAGCACCGGGAAGAGCGTCATGCTGAAGGCGAATGTCAGCAGGACCGCGGTCGCTGTGAATAGCCCGAATGCCACGACCACCTCGATGCGCGTACTCACGAGGCTGAGGAATCCCACGGCCGTGGTTAGTGACGTGTAGAAGCACGGCACGACCAAGTCGGCGAACGACGTTCTAATTGCCTGGTGTCGGGCCGTCCCAGTGCGCCGCTCCCCCCGGTAGCGGCTAACGATGTGTATGGTATCGCTTACCCCAACCACGAGCACGATGATCGGCACGAAACTGGTGAGGACCGTGATCGGCCTTTCCAGAAACCCCATGAGACCGACGGTGACGAGATACGCTGGCAGGATTGAAGCGAGGCACAGCAGTACCTGGCGGGTTCGGCGCAGAAACGCGAACAAGGTGCCGAAGAACAGTACGAGGCCGCCACCGAGGAATAGCACCTGATCTCGAGCCAGCGCATCGAGGATCTGGGAACGGGCGATGGGGATCCCGCCGAGCACCCAGGTGCCGCCGGCCGCATCGAGCCATGAGAGACGCTCGGCCAGCGTGCGCTCGATGCGTCGGCGATTCGGGTCGTCGTTTTGGGCGGGTGCGAGGTAACCGTGTACCGCAAAGACGGTTTGTCCCTCGTTCCAGATGATGCCCTCGTACAGCTCGTCCTCTCGGTAGCGGTCGAGAACCCGCCGTACGTATGCGGTACTCAACGAGTCGGCCTCGAACAGGCGATGGATGCGCAGGGCGCTCTCACCGTCGATTGACACCTGATCCGCGACATCGACGTTTCCAATCCAGATTACGTCGAGCAACCCCGCCTCAGTGAAGAGGCTGGCCGCCTGCTCCATGTCGCGGTAGCGCCGAAGGTCGAGCCGATCTCCGACCTCCCAGAACAGCGAGATCTGAGTGTCCTCTTTGGGGAAGCGCTCCCGGTAGGCCTCGTAGGTCACTCGTGCCGGATCACCTACCCGGAAGAACTGCTCCACGCCATAATCGGTCCGGACGCGAAGCGCACCCGAAACACCCACGGCGATGACCACCGTTGTCCCGGTCAGCACGATCCAGCGGTGCTGCAATAACCAGCCGAAGTAACGCTCTGCCTTCCGGGTTCTCACGACCGTACTTCCCCTCGGACAGGTGATGCGATAAGAGCGACTTCTCCGGTGCCGCCGTTGATCCGTATCGTGGCGCCATTTTCAATCGCCCTCGTTGCGTTGCTCACACCGACCACCGTCGGAATGCCTAGCTCGCGGCCGATGATGGCCGTATGCGAAAGGATGCTCCCGCGCTCAGCAACGAGACCCTTAGCCGATACCATCAGGAAGACCCACCCGGGATCGGTTGATTCGGCGACCAAAACTTTTCCGCGGGGATCGACCGGTGCTGCGGGATCATGCACGACGAGCGCCTCGGCCGTCACCTCTCCTGCGGCACACCCCACGCCGCGCCACACAGTCGTACCAGGCTCGGTGCTTGGCGCATCGTCCGGCGACGACCCCAACGACGTGTACGGTACGCCGGTCAATTTCAGTCGCGACGGTGGATCTCGCTTCTGGAAATTCACGTGCGCGGCCTTGCGGCCCGCCACGAGTGCCGAAAGCGTTGAGTTCACCGACGTTCCCTGTGCGTACGAGATGACCTCGTCGACGGTCAAATAGAAGATGTCTCGCGGTGCCTCGAGGACACTCAATTTCGAGAACTGACGCCCGAATTCGAGAAAGATGGCCCGCAGCATCCCGAATGAGCGTGCGCGATCGAGTCTGGCGTTCTCCCGGTATCGCACACTGCGCCGCGCCAGGGCGAGGCAACCGCGAAGCAGCCAACCCGACGCTCGCAGCACGCCCAGGTGCCGCGACAAAGTCGCTTCCGCTCGAGACCGGATCTCCCGTTCGCGGGCTCGCAGTCCTGAGATCGTGAGATCCGAATCCGCGTAATCCCGAATCACACGAAGCAATGCGGCGGGGTCTTCCCGGTACCCGATCGTCTCCAGCTTGAGTTCCTCTCGGCAGCGGTCGCCGTAGAGACGGAGATGTTCGTCGAACGCACACGCAAAGGGGGGAGACGCTTGCCGCAGCACGTCGCAGACTGCCACTCGGCGGGCGGCTTCGAGAATGCAGTCGATCTCGGAGCGAAGTTCAACGTCGTCGCGAACCGTCTCGGCCAGCCGCACGAGCGAGTATACCGGCTCAGCGGCCTCGATCCCCGCTTCCCCGCACAGCAGGCCATTGAACAATTCCCCGTCGCTGCCGGGGTGCGCACGGAGGATGAGTGCTCTGCTCGAAGCCGTAAAGATGATGGCGAAGAGGTCGTTGAATAACGTGATTTCCCAACCTTCGAGAACTCTCCCGCGCAGTGCATCAAACTCGCGGGCTAGCTCCAGGGGAGTGCGTCGTCTCAGGTCACGCGTCCAAAACTCTTCATGAATGCCCCTGAACCGCCGTCTGAGGTGGCGCATGGCGACGTTCAGGGTTGCCAGATACAGCACGAAGCGGAGCGCAATGCGAATGAGACTTGGCGTGTCGGCGAACGCGCGCTTCCAGGATTTAGACGTCGTTTCGCCGGACCCCTTCCGCACACCCATCATCTCGTTCCACGCGCGCCGGTACCGATCGGCCCATGGAAGCAGATCGAACAGTTCGTACCAGCTCGAGAGATTGTAGTACACTCGACCCTCGATGTACCCAACGAGGGTCTTGAACGTTGACGCATGGGCGTCGATCTGCCGCTTCGTGCCGCCAAGCCTCCGCGCGGCCCGTTCAAAAAGGGACTCGTACGCGTCCCGGACGAGTGAGAACGTCAAAGGAAGCGTGACGCCGGGATACCCCTCGACGATGTTGCTGTTGTCGAAGATGACGGGTGGCGATACGATGGCGGTGGTGACGGGCCGACTTTGTGTAATCCAGAAACGTCCGCGGTGGTCAAGGGCCCATTCAATATCCTGATCTGCGTTGCGCAGTCCTTTGATCTCCTTGCTCAATGCTGCAAGTTGCGCTAGTTGATGGTCGCGCAGCGCCGGCCGCTTCGCCAAGGCGTCCGGTACGCGCGCAACGGTCGTACCGCGCCCGTTGCGACCGAGCATCACGCGCTGTCGTTTTCGAGCGATCTCTCGCCGAAGCACCGTTCCGTCGGGGGTGAGCAGGTACGTGTCTGTACCGACGTTGCCCGAGACAGCACCTTCCCCGAGTCCGTAGCCCGCGACGACGACCAGTTCGTCCGAACTGACAACGGGATTAGTGGTAAAGACGATGCCAGAGACCCTGGCGTCGATCATCTCCTGAATGACCACCGCCATTTGGGGGAACAGCGCGCCCGAGCCGTTTCGCAGCCGGTAGGCGATCGCGCGCTCGCTGAACGCCGATGCCCAGCACGCGCCGACACGATCTACCACGTCCCGAGTGCGGACGCCGAGAAACGAGTCGAAAAGTCCAGCGAAGGATGACGACGCCGAATCTTCTCCGATGGCGGATGAGCGCACCGCGAGTCGTGCGTCGGCGAGTCCGCGAGCTGCGAGCTCGCTGCGGATTGCCGCCTCAACCTCACCGGGGATCTGAACGGTGTCGAAGAGCTCTCTGATGCGGGCGGCACAGTCCGCGGTGGCACGCGGCGAGGATCCGTCGAGACCTTGTAACAGCCGTTCGACCGCAGGGCGAATGGCCGATGTAGCAGCGGCGAACGCTTCTGCGCTCACACAGAACCAAGGGGGCACCGGCAGGCCGTGGCGGGTGAGGGCCAGCAGGCTCGCCGCCTTACCCCCCAACCTCGCGGGCTCACCTGCGTGGCGCTGCCCGGGAGAGAGAATCGCGCCGGTCATGCCACCAGCTCCGCGGGTTGCGACGACAGAGCGTTTCCAGCGTGCGGCGCATTGCGCTGGTCGTCTATGACGGTTACGGTACCGACGCCGCCGTCCACACGTACCAGCTGTCCATCACGCAACCGTTGCGTCGCTTGGGGCACTGCAAGCACAGCTGGAATCCCATACTCTCGCGCAATCACCGCTGCATGCGACAGCATTCCGCCCGTCTCGGTGACGACCGCCCGCAGCATGCTGAACTTCACGGTCCAACCCGGATCCGTAAACTCGGTGACCAGGATATCGCCCTCCTGCAACCCGTCGGAGTCGAACACGTCTCGGATGACCTTCACAGGACCCTCGACGACACCGGGGCTGCCACCGACTCCGCGAATGCATAGCGCGTCGTCCACGGCGGGCGCCGCATGGCGGTACCGGCGACCGATCTCGTCTGGGTTGTCGAAATTCCTAAACCCGTCGTAATAGCGTCGATTCCGAATTACCGCCTCGGCTAGATAGGCGGACGAGGGCGTACCGTCCATCGCCGCGAGGATCTCACGGATTGGCAGGAAGAACACATCTCCCTTACGGGTCAGTACGCCGCGCCGGATCAGCCGGTGTTCGACCTCGAGGGTGAAACGGCGAACGTGGTAGTAGTAGTGCGTCGAAAGATCGCGCAGCTCCTCGCGCATCCAGAGGAACTTCCTGATCTGCGTGAGCCGCCGATCGAACTGCCGCCGTCGGTGCCGCGGCAGTGTGGCCAGCAAGGACCGTCTGGCGCGGTCGGCGATCTGCTGCTGGCCGTGCGCTTGCTTGTCGGGGTCTAGGGGAGCGTGGGACGCTAGTAATTGCTTGATCGATGTAAAGACAGGCGTGGGATCATCGCCATTTCGGGGCAACTGCAGGTCCAGTTCGCGAGTCGCGTGGTGTTTGAAAGCCTCGATGTGAGCACGCACCAGATCCATTCCATTATCCGACTGACCGTTCCGCCAATCCGCAGCGATGGCGACGACTGGTGTCTCGACCCAGTAACGTTGCCATCTCTCGTTCGCACGGACGCGACGGACCACCGCTACGACACTGCGGGATTCTCTCAGGTGGGAAAGATTGGTTAGTCCCCCAATGAGATCAGCAAACAGAACGTCCGTTCCAAGCTTCTCGAGCTGCTGGTGAAACAGGGTGGCGGCATTCGAGCTGTCGTAGATCAGATCGAAATACGTGGACTCGCTCCGAACGTACTCTTGCTTGATAAAATGACGATAGAATTTGAACAGACGATCATCAGACCAATCCGTCATGTCGAGCGCATCCAGCTCGATGAGGCACCGCCGCTGCTGCGGCACGAAACGGTCGCAGTAGCTGAGTTGGCGTTTGAACGAGCGGCGCAGGCGGAAGAGGACGTTGAGTCCGCGCGATATCGTCCCCAGGTTAGTGCGGGATCGGTATCCGGATCCCTCGTACGCCACCTGGATGCCGAGGTCCTCGTCGAAATCCCGTTCGACAAAGCCCGGCAGGCGCTTGAGCGCGTCTTTGACGGCCCCGACATTCCAGTACGGCCTGGCGAAGAACATCCGGCCCCAAGTCGTGCATGTGTCCCGCGCAAGCAGGCCCACGCGGCGGAGGTAGGCGGGCAACGTCCATTCCCAAACGAGATCATACAGTGACCACATGAACGGAGTGCACACGTCAGCGGAGACGCCTCCGTCCCTGAAATCCGCCGTCGTCCATTCTCCCGCAATGCGGTCGACGCTCAGGGTCGTGATTGGACGGCTCTGAAGCACGTAGAGCTGGGACTGTCGGATAGCCCACTCAACGTCGACCGGACTTCCAACCTGGGCCTGTATGCGCGCCGCAACATCGGTGATCGATCGAACCTCGTGTGCCTCCAGAACCGGACTTGCGCCTCGAATCTCTTGGCCAGTAGCGCACTCCCGGTACCAATCGTAACGATAGCAATCGGGGGTCACGGTGCCGCCGACAACGTGCTCTCCAAGACCGGCGCTCGCTTCGATCAATACCTCGGTGTCGTTGCCGCCTAGCGGGTTGACGGAGAAGGCAACGCCGCTCTTGTCCGCGTCGACCATCACCTGAATCAGGACGGCCATCGAGGAGCTGCTCAGCTCCACACCTTGATCGATCAGATAGTGGATCGCTCGATCGGAATAAAGCGACGACCAACACGCCTTGATGGCGTCGGAGATCGCATCGATTCCCTCGAGATTGAGCGCGCTATCGTAGAGGCCGGCGAAGGACGCGTCATGTCCGTCCTCCCGGGTGCCGCTGCTGCGGACCGCAAAGCGGTCGTCCGGTTTCTCGGCGAGAAACCTCGAAATGGCCTCCGCCAACGCAGGGGCGATGCTGCCGGCCCGAATTGCAAGGCGGACTGCAGCGGCGTGCTGGGACCACGCTTGGCCGTTGCGCACCGCGTAGCGGAACTCGTGGACCAGAGAGGTGAGATCATTTCGGTCCAGGAATTCGTCGAACGCCCAGGTGGTCACGCACACGCCTGTCGGCACGGGGAATCCTTGCTCCCGGAGCGCGATGAGCGACGCGGCCTTGCGCCCCACAAGATCATGAGACGGCTCAGGTTGAGCGATAGCCTCATCAAACGTCACTAGAAGCGTGGTCTGTTTCACAACGATCCTTTCTCGCCGGTCTGCCTGGTCGCGGCCCAGGGTCGCCCTGGACCCTCGTGATATCGGCCGATAGTTAGCCTCCAACCGTCAAGCTCCCGTCAAGTGAGCCGCTTGACGCGCTCTTGACGCCGTCGAGGTATCTGTATGGTGACAGGAGACGACCCACGGCACGGGAGGGCCGAGGATGGAGCAAAGCCAGACGATCGAGCAGATCAAACATGTCTTGGCCGAGGTCTGCGAAGTGGACCAGTCCTCGATCCAGCCGGGCGGGAAGCTGCTGGGCTACGGAGTGGATTCAGTGGGGATGGTGGATCTCATTCTGTCGCTGGAGGCGGTGTTCGACATCGCGATCGACGAAGCCGATCCAACGCTCGCATCTGTGGAAACAGTGCGGGACCTCGCCGACTACGTGACCAGCCGGCAATGACCGCTACGCACCCGGAACCCGGGGTCTTCGGTGAGTTCGTCAGGCCGGGGTTGATGGAGAAGCTGCGAGCTCTGGGGCTCGACGTCTCCTATCACCGCGGCACCAGAGATTCCTTGTGGTACGGCAAACCGGGGGGCGAGGAAGTCGAGATCCTCGATCTCGTCGGCGGGTTTGGCTCGGGCCTCGTGGGGCACAATCATCCGGCCGTTGTGGCGCGCGCGCACGAGGTGTTGGATCAGAGCCGACCAATGCACGCCCAGGGCAGTGAGCGAGTATTCGCCGGTACGCTTGGCAAACGGATCTCCCAGTGGATCGGGCGTTGCACGAATCAGACCTACGTAGTGACGTTGGGGAACTCCGGCACCGAAGCAGTCGAAGCCGCCTTGAAACATGCAGAGCTTGAGCGACAGCACCGAGCCACGGAGCTGCTTGGTCGGCTGGAGCGACGACTTGCAGACATCCAGCGCCAGGTAGGCGAGGGAGCGGCTGTGCTGTCGCCCGATTTGTTGTGGGATGCGGCGGCAATGCTGCGGGTATCGCAATTCGACGATCTCCCATCTCTCTGTCGTGTCATGGAACAGTTCGCGCGGTCGACGCTCGGGCGTCCACCGGTTTTCCTTGCGCTCGAAGGTGCCTTCCATGGCAAGACGATTGGAGCGATCCAACTCACCTACAATAAGGAATATCGAACTCCGTGGGAGCAGCTCGGTCCCGCGGTCGTCTTCCTGCCGATCGATGACGTCGACGCTGCGGCGCGGGCGGTCGAATCCGCCACCGTAACCGTCCCTGGGCTGAATACGAATGCCCGTGGCCAGGTGGTCCTCGACTCTTGGTCGTTTACCAACGTCGCCGCCTGTATCGTGGAGCCGATTCAAGGCGAAGGTGGCATGCGGGAGATTCCCACGGGATTTCTCGAGACGCTTCGACAGGCGGCCACTGAGTGCGGCTACCCCCTGATCTTCGATGAGATTCAGTGCGGCATGGGCCGGACCGGAACGTTCCTCGCTGCGGAACGCACCGGAGTGCATGCCGATTATTACCTACTGGGCAAATCACTTGGCGGCGGATTGGCAAAGATCTCAGCGCTGGCGGTCGAGCGCGAGCGATATATTCACCAGTTCGGATATCTACACACATCCACGTTCGCCGACGATGATTTCTCGAGCGCCGTTGCCCTCCGGACCCTCGACCTCCTCGAAGACGATGAGCTTCTTCGATTCTGTCAGGAGAAGGGCGCATTCCTCCTTGAACGCCTGCGGGCGCTGAAGAGCCGCTACCCCGGACAGCTGAGGGACGTTCGCGGCCGCGGCTTGATGATCGGTGTGGAGCTGGTGCCGCAGTTGCAGTCTCGATCGCCGCTTCTGCGGGTGTTCAGTGAGCAGGGTCTTCTCGGCTTCCTGGTGAGTGCGTACTTGCTGCGCGAAGAACGGATCAGAGTCATGCCGACGCTCTCCGCCGCCAACACGATCCGGATTCAACCGTCGGCCTATATCAGCTACGAGGAGTTGCAGCGCGCCGTCGACGCCGTCGAGCGCGTACTGGGTATCCTGCGGGATCATCGGGCTGGCGATCTGTGCAGCTCCTTGGTCGGTCGTTCAGTGATGGACCGTCGCCGCGCAAAGGGCCAGGGAACCAAGAGGCGAACACCAACAGAGAACGGCCGACACCACGATTCGTTGGCGACCCGCGTTGGGTTCCTCACTCATTTCCTCGAGCCGGGAGATCTGCGCGAGTGGGACCCGTCGCTTCTCGCGTTGCGCGATGCGGAGTGTGAGCGGTTGCTGGATCGAGCAGCCAGAGTGGTCGAGCCCTTCGTGGCTGGTGAAGCGACGCTGCGCTCGCGGACGGGAGCAACGACTCGAGCCACTATTCTGGGATTGCCCTTTACGTCAAAACAGATCTGCGAGCGCCTGCGCTGCGGGGATGACAGTCGCGTGCTGGAGCTGATCCGCCGAGGTGTCGACTTGGCTGCTGAGCTCGGTTTCACGGTGCTCGGCTTCGGTGCATATACCTCGATCATCACCAGAAACTGTCAGGCGATCGATGAGAGAAGGGTGGCCCTGACGAGCGGCAACTCCCTGACGGCTGCGGCCGCGCTTGATGCCTTGTTTCAAGCAGCAGCCGAATTGCATCTGGAACGTCAGCACCTCGGGGTGGTCGGGGGAGCAGGGAACATCGGAACCGTGCTCGCGCAACTGGCGGCGGAACGCGTCGACCGCATAACGCTAGTGGGCCGGCCGAGGGCAGAAGCGCGCCTACGACGCACCGCCGCAGCGATCTATGGCCACGTCTACCGCACCGGCGTCCCCTCGAACGGTGCCGGCACGATCGGCCGACTTGTGCACGAACTCACAGGCAGGATCTCGCTGCCGGCCGGGACGACTGCGGATTCAGCCACGATTGGTGCGATGATCAGGGATCGCCTCGAAGGCGAATTGGGGGCGAATGCGCCGGTGCGCATCGCAACCGACATAGCAGCGCTCCGGGACTGCAACCTCGTGCTTGCCGCGAGCAATGCGCCGTCGCCCGTGGTGTTCCCCCAACACGTCAGTGATGCGCCCGTCGTCATTTGCGATGTCGCCGTTCCGGGTGACGTTCATGAAGCAGTGGGGACGCAGCGATCGAATGCCTTGGTGCTCCAAGGTGGCATCATCAGGGCCCCGCTCGGCCAGCAGGTGAGCATCGCTGGGATGAGCCTACCGCCGGGACAACTCTACGGCTGTCTCGCGGAAACAATGCTCCTGGGACTCGCGGGAATCACCGAACACTTCTCCTACGGTCCGCTAAAACCCGAACGCGTACGACAGATCGGCCGTCTTGCCCGGGAACATGGGTTCATCGTCGAGCCGAAACCCGCTTTCAGATGATGGAGATCACTCGTGCCTAGCCCACCGAAGCATCGTGTGTACCGACCGAGCTTTCCGGCGGTGCCGGACCTGAGTTTCCGCACTAACTCGTGGCGAGCCGGCGTGCCCGAAACTGCAGATGAGCTGAAACCGCTGTACCCAACCACGACACATGCTGCGGCCGCGGCCGCGGCACTCGATCACGGAACCGGGATCACACTCCTTGGTGAGCGAGCGGACAGTGTGCCCGAGCACCGGTCTTACGCGGAAATCCTGGACGATACCCGCCGCATGGCTCGGGGCCTCGCCGCGCTCGGCGTGCAGCGGCACGATCGCGTGCTGCTGGTGCTGCAGACCTCCTTCGAGTTTGTCAGTGCTTTCCTCGCCATCCAGATGATCGGTGCCATCCCGGTTCCCGCGTACCCGCCGGCTCGGTTGCGGTTAGACGCAGGCCTGCGGAGGCTTGGCCTCATAGCCGTGCGCTCCCGCGCCACGGTGTGCGTCACTTCGCGACTGGTGCGACCCATCGTTGGCGATCTTGCGTTCCGCGCGGCCGGTATTCGTCAGATCGTGATGGCCGAAGAGCTGCGAGCCGCGGCACCGATCGATCTGGAAACGAAGATCCAGCCGGGTGAGCCGGCCCTCATTCAGTTCACGTCGGGATCAACTGGGCATCCTCGGGGCGTGTTACTGAGTCACGCGAGCCTGACCGCGAACATACATGCCATCGGTCAGGCATCGCAGATCAATCGGCGGGACGTCACGATTAGCTGGCTGCCTCTGTATCACGATATGGGCCTGATTGGGACGCTTCTGTTCTCGATCTACTGGTGCATTCCGCTCGTGCTCATGGCACCGACCACATTTCTCCGGCGTCCGGCGCGATGGCTGCGGGCGATTTCCGATTATCGCGGAACGCTCTCTCCGGCGCCCAGCTTCGCCTACGATCTCTGCGTAAGACGTGTACAGCCCTCCGAGCGCGAAGATCTCGACCTTTCGTCCTGGCGCCTGGCGTTCAATGGGAGTGAGCGCGTAAACGTCAGGACGCTCCGTGAGTTCGAGGGGCTCTACGCGCCGCACGGGTTTCGCGCTGAGTCGATGTTCCCGGTGTACGGCCTAGCTGAGTCGACCCTGGCCGTGACTTTGCCGGCTCCGGGGAACGTTCCGACGGTCGAAACGATCGATCGCGAATTCATGAACGCCGGACGCGCCGTACCGGCAACGAACGGACGCCCGTCCACGGCGATCGTGAGTGTCGGGAAGCCCCTGCCGGGACATCAAGTACAGATCGTGGATGAAAGCGGCGACGCGCTTCCCGACCGTCAGATCGGTCACGTTGTCGTGTCCGGTCCGTCAGTCATGCGTGCGTATTTCGCAGAGCAAGAAGCAACGGGAGAAGTGCTGCGGGACGGCTGGCTGTGGACGGGTGATCTCGGGTACTTCGTGGACGGGGTGCTGTACGTTACTGGCCGCGCCAAGGATCTCATCGTCGTGAACGGACGTAACCTCTACCCGGAAGACATTGAGCGGTGTGTCGAGGGTGTGAACGGAATCCGGCCGGGCGGAAGTGTCGCATTCGGCGTCTACGAGGAAGCCCTGGCCACGGAGCAGGTTGTGGTCGTGTGCGAAACCTCGTTGAGCGATGAGTCCGAGCGACGTCGGCTCGCGGACGCGGCCCAAGCTGCCATCTTGGAGTCCTGCGGCGCACGCGTCCACGATCTCGTGCTCGTGCCGCCCCGCACCATTCCGAAGACGCCGAGCGGCAAGCGACAGCGGGGTCTGTGCCGCGATAGGTACACGAGCGGGACATTGCGGCCACCCAACGCGGGGAAGGTGAGGATGGCTTGGGTCCTCGGCCGTGGAGCGCTGGGGCTGCTCTGGATCCGGCTGCGACGATTTCGCGGCGGCTGGCGCCTCAGGAGTTGAGTTACGAACCGAAGAGTCGTCGGGGTGCTTGACGGACTCCGACCGTGGACTGCGCAACAGTAACTGAGTAGGCAGGAGGCTCGACGGTGAAAACGCTTACCATCGCATTGCTCGCCGCCCTGAATCGTGGACCGTACGAGCGCGGCCACACTCTTGTCGATCGAGGCAAGTCGACGGCTGAGCGGCCGGTGGACGGTGGATCTGGACGCGCGTGGGTTCGCCGGTGCCGAGGAGGGAGATCCGCTCTACGGACTGCGCCAGGATGACTACGTCTCGCTCGTCTTCACGCACTGGTTCTGAGCGTCCGGCAATCCTCCCCGCAGCGCCGGGTGGAACTCGGTAGCCTCAGCGTTAAACGATATGAGCACTCCGAATCGTACCAGGCCGCATCCGCGGTTCTGATTCAGCACCGACGATTCGTTGTTCCCCGACGGGCCGTCTCCCGCTCACGGTAACAGTCGTACGTGTACTGCTCCAGGGGTGACGACCCTGCCCACCAGGCCCTCGCCCAGCCCGAAGCACGCCTCGATCACGACCTCGGTGTCGAATCCCTTGGCGGGATTGGCCGAGAACGCCACCGCGCTGCGATCGGCTGGCGCCGTGACGTGGCCCGAGAGCGGTGGAGCTTCTATACCTGGAGCTCGATGCTCTCACCCAACTACGCAAGCGTGCGGAGAAGGAGCTGATCACCGAGGCTCGCCAGCATCGCGAGTACCGGATCGTGAAGAGCTGCCCCGGGCTGGGTCCGATCCGCACAGCGAAGCTGTTGGCCATCGTGGTCACACCGTATCGGTTCGCCAACAAGCGTGGGTTCTGGAGCTACTGTGGACTGGCGATCGTGATGCGGAGCTCGTCGGACTGGGTGCGCACGAGAGGTGGGGAGTGGATCAAGGCGCCGGTGCAGCAGATGCACGGGCTGAATCGGAACTTCAACCGCACGTTGAAGCACATCTTCAAAGGAGCGGCCACCACGGTGATCAGTCGCGCCGAGGACGAAACCGCTATGCCGGCATTATGTGAGGCTTCTCGATGGCGGGACGAAGCCGAACCCGGAGAGGCTGACAACAGGCCACGATGCCCAGGCTCGTCCCCCAAATGCGACATTTTCAGCCGCCCAAAGTGTGACATTTTCGATCGCCGTTGACATTCATCGTCCTCCACCACGATCTACCCACCAACCAGCACGTACCGAATACCGGCCGGCCTTTGTGCGGGTTCCTCAAACGTCGCGCGGTGGATCACGGTTGCTGGGTTGAACACGACCACTTCGGCATCGGCCCCGGGGTTCAACCGACCCTTGCGGATCATGGGCGGGAACCGTCGCTCGAGCCTTCGCGCCGGCATGATCGTCATCTTTCGGATTGCTTCGGGCATTGATAGGACGTTCTGCTCCCTGCCGTAGGGCCGAGGACCCGCGAGTACGTGCCGGCTCCCCACCGCTGTGCAGCACACCGCCCGACCGCCGTTGCCAAAAACGTCACATGCAACCGCGTCGTCAGTAACCTGCCCAGTTCCGGGGCTCCGGCAAACTCCTGATGCCGGTTGTCGAAGATGTTTTGCGCATTGAGGGAAACCCTTACGTGGGGTGCCCACGGAAGTCGATAGCCCACGCTCGCATCGAACAGCGCATACGACGTCACCTGTCCCCGCAAAACTCCCGAGGCGACCGGGAACGTCGAGACCGCGCGCCCCCGGACGTTTGCTGAGAAACCCACGTCGTCGTTGCGGTAACCCAACGCCACCGATCCCTTGTGTTTCGGCACACTGAGGATCACGTCGCCGACGGTGCCGAGGCTCGTAATGGAATCTCTGCTGGTCCAGGAATACGTGCCGCGCACCGAAAACTCCGGCGTGGCCTCGGCCGTGATGGAGAAATCCGCCCCCCACAGTGTATAGGCGCTGCCTTGACGCTGGACCAGCACAATGTCGGCATCGCCGGCCTCTTTGGGCGAGACCGTGCCGAGGGGAATCCGGGTGATTTCGTCGGCGAGCTGTGCCGCCTGAGCAGCCGGCAGGAAGTTGCCCAGATACTGCTCGAGGGTTGCCTGGTCGAGGAAGACGTTGGGTGTGGCGGCGAAGAGCTCGCCGAACTCGTCAGTCACCCGGGTTAGGTAGACGTCCACACCGACGAGTATGCGGCCCTCGATCACACCCTTATATCCGAGCTCGAACACATTACTCATGGTGCGTCGATCTGCTTCAATGTCGGCGACCTCGGCCGTCGTAACCTGATCGAAATCGCCGGTTGAGAGGTTGAGGGCTCGCAGAGCGGTGCCGACCTGTGTGGCATCGGGCGCCGGTAGTGTCGAGATGTCCACGCCTTGCGCCTGGAGAAGGGCGACTACGGCGGGCCACATCAGCGTCGCGTCCGCCAGGAGGAACGCCTGGGACCCCGCCGGGTTGAAGGGCGAGCGCATGCACAGCCCGCCGCAATCGCGCCGGAAGTTGAAACCGTGCTTCGGCGTTCCCCGCCACCGGACCCCGTACGGTAAGCCGGGAAAGGAGTCGACGACGAGATCGATGAAGAGATCCTGCGGGTCCGGTGAATTATAGGCGCGGTTGTATGTGAGCCGGAGAGCGTGGGACGGTGAGGGCTTGAACACGAGCGCTGCACGCGGCGAGATCGCCAGATCGTTGATGCGATCGTGGTAGTCGAGGCGCAGGGCCCCAACGAGATCTACCTTCGGCGAGAGTGCAGTGGTCGAATGTACATAGGCGCCAATCTCATTCAGCTCGTCGTCGTCTTCGTTCCGTCCGTGAATCGTACGGCCGGTCCGGGGAATCGTCCGCCTGAAGTCGACGCCGTAGAGCAAATCGTGTCGTGTGGCTACTTGCGTACGATGCTGCAGCTGAGCCGCCAGCACGCCAGAGTTGTCCACGATCGGCTCTCCCGTGCGCAGCTGGTAGGTGTCCCCCGCATCGCTGGTGTTGTAGATCACGTTGGCGAAGAGCCGTCCGTGCCGCACCTGGGCCTGGAGATACTGGGAGCGCCAATCACGCACCTGCGTCCCACCGACGCCGGTCAAGTCGATGGTGTTCATCGCCTGGGCCAGCCCCCCCGTCAACATCACGGATGTGTTGTCGCCGGGACGCCAGTCGAGCCGGGCCTGTCCCACGGCGCGCTCGATACCGAAATCCCGGTTGCCCACCAGGAGCGTGTCAGGATCGGCGCCTTTCTGGATGGCAAGGTCGCGGTTTCGCGCTTCGACGGAGTCGACAAACTCCCAGTCGTTAGCGCGGAAGTATTCCCCGGAAATCTTGAAGCCCAGCCGGTTACCCAGCACCCTGGCGTGGCGCAACGAGCCCTGGAATAGCGAGCGCTCACCACCCACCAGCGAGATAGACGTACCCTGCGACTCGAACGGGGATCGCGTGATGATGTGCAATACACCGCGTGCACTGTTGGGACCGTACAGCGCCGCCGCGGGCCCGCGGATGACCTCGATCCGCTCGATGTCATCGCTCGTAGTCGGAAGGAGATAGGGAACATTGAGTCGAAGAGAGGGAATGGCCGCGTAGCGGTGGTCCATGAGTGTCAACAACACGGCGGAGTTCGCTCCACGCCCCCCGCGCACGGCGTAGGTATGCTGTGTCAGCCCCTTGCTGGCAAAGTCGATCCCCGTGACGGTTCGCACATGGTCGAGCGGTGTGAACGCGGTGGCCTCGTCGATATCGCGTCGGGCCACGACAGAAACCGACGCGGGTGCCTCGAGCGAGGTCTGCTCGACTCTCGACGCCGATACGACGAGGGGGTCGATGCCGACTGCTACCGACACCATCGCAATCACGAGCCGCGGCGCGCCCGGCGCGATGTCTTCCACTCGCCTTCTGGCGTAGCCCAGTCGCGTGAAGACAATTGTGTAGCGCTGTGCGGCAAGCCCCGTGAGGCGGAAGCGGCCGCGGAAGTCGGTGCGGGCGGCCGCTGCAACTACACCGCCAGCGCCCAGCGCCTCGATCCGCGCGCCGGCGACCGGGCTCCCGGTCGCAGAGTCGGTTACGGCCCCGGTGATAGCGTCAGCCTGCCCCGTGAGTTGCCCGGAGAGGAGGAGAAAGAGAATGGAGCAGACCGATGAGATACGAAGCGCTGCCATTATGTTCACACCTTCGGTCAGTGCGTTTACGTGGTGGGCAGTGAGACAACGCTGCCCCTGAGAGCGTGCCAAATACGCGCGGCGGTGTCCTCGCAAGACCGTCGGTCCCGATGGATCGGCGCCGGCGCTATGGGATTTGTACGAGCATAGCTCCGTCGTGCGCGTGGAACCCCGAGTGCGGCTACGCGAGCATGCCACGTGCGTTCTCTTCCTCCCATCAGCCTAGCCACGTGGCGTGCCGGGGGGTGCGACCGCCCAGGACGGGGGAGCGGTTGGTCCACCGGAATCTTCGTCCCTACTCGGCCAGCTCCCGAATCACAGCCAGGGGCGGTTTCTTCAGCACATCGCGGCCGTTGGCGAGGCCGATGCCCGTGGTGAGAGCCACGACACCCAACCAGAGTGCCGCAAAGTGGGCTGTGGGGAAGTGGAAGTTCAGATCGAACAAGAATCGCACTAGTCCCCAGCCTGCAATGCCGGCCAGCAGAATGCCGGTGAGCCCCGCCAGCGAGCCCAGAGCGAAGTACTCGGTGAACAGGATCTGACCGATTTGCCTCTTGCTCGCTCCCAGCGTCTTGAGCAAGACGCCTTCCCGGATGCGGTGAAAACGAGACGTCGCTATCGCGCCGAGTAACACGATTATCCCGCTCCCGATGCTGAACAGTGCCATGAAGCGAATACCCATGGTGACCTTGTCAATTATGCCTTCCAGGGCTTTTTGCAGAAGTGCCAGGTCTGCCACGGAGACGTTGGGGAACTCGCGCACCAGGTCGCGTTGAAAGTCAGCGCGCTGCTGCAATTCGTCTATGCGTGTGAAGGCTATGATAGTCGGCGGTGCGGACTCGAGGGCGCGCGGCTCGAACACGAAGAAGAAGTTCAACTCGAACCGGGCCCAGTTCACCCGCCGGATGCTCGAGATCTCCACCTCCACCGGAATCCCCTGCACGTCCCAGGTAATGCGGTCTCCCAACCCCACGTGGAGCTCCTCGGCGAGGCCCTCCTCTACTGACACGCCCGGCAACCCGGGGCCCGGGGTCGTGTTCCACCACTCCCCCGCAACGAGTTCCTCGGTGCCCACCATCGTGTCGCGATACGTGTGACGGTATTCACGGCGTAGGGCCCAGCGCGGTATGAACGGGCCGGCGGTGTCGGATAGGATCTCCTCCACGCTCCTTCCGTTGATGGTGCTGATGCGAGCGGGTATGAGAGGCGTGAGCCGGATCGGCGGCGCTCCGTTCTGTCGCAGCAACCGAGCGACACCGTCGCGTTGGTCCTCCTGGATGTCGAAGAGAAAGAGATTCGGCGCACCGGCCCTCGCGTCGATGGCAAATGGCTCGAGTAGGTTCCGTTGCACCAAATAGATTGTGGCAATCAGAAAGGTGCCGAAGCCAAGTGCAATAATGACGGCGGCCGTTTGGTTTTGCGGCCGGAACAAATTGGCGATGCCCTGCCTGACAACGTAGCTCGCTCTGCGCGGGAAGTGCCTGCGAGTAACGCGCATCAAGAGCCGTGCGGTCAGCCAGAGCAAGAGCACCGTTCCAACGATGGCGCCTGCAAAAACCAACCCCATCGCCGGCATCGGTGCTTGCCACAAGCTGATGGCCACCACGCTCGCCAGCAGGGCCCCGCCCGCCATGACGCGCGATCGTGTGGCACGGCTGGGCGTCTCTTCGAGTTCGCGGCGCAACGCACGCAACGGAGGGATGTCGCGAAT
>JADFPO010000127.1:2653-9912 GCA_022562295.1 Gemmatimonadota bacterium | reverse complement strand
GATCTCGGCTTCGAGTGTATCGGTGTCGCGGTTGAACTCCAGCTCGGGGCCTGGCAAGACAACCGAGGCGTCGCCGTGATGAAGCAACATCTGCTGCACACCCACGACGATCGTTTGGCCGGTGACCAGCACGCCCGAAGCGTCCACTCGCAGCACCAACGTGTCACCAGGCCGCATCGTGGGACATCCCAGCGGGGCCCAATACAGTCCGTCGACCGGACGGATGCCCAGTCTCTGGGGATCACGTGCGAACGTCACCGAGCGACCACACGGATCGTCGGGGAAGCTCCGGTTCTCGATCGTTACAGTGGCGTCCGCGATGGGCGTCTGGGGGCCGTCGAATGGAATCTCCCCCGGCGTCGATTGCCTAGGCTCGTCTCCCGTTAGTGACCTTTCCACGACCACCCATTGGTGGTTCAGATCCGGACGCATGATAGCCAGCACGACTACCACGGGATCACCTGGTGGCAACACAACCTCGGACAGCTCGCAGCCACCCACCGCGGCCACGACGGTTAACAAGGTGAAGAGCGCTCGCCGCGGAGTTCGGTTCAAAACACGAACTCCAGGCCGAAGCTCGGAAGTAGCGGCAATTGCGAGATACCGGTGCGCGTCGCGGGCCTGTCGTCATAGTGGTACGTGTAGACGAAGACATTGCGGCGGTTGTAGATGTTGGCGACCTGGAAATACGGACGCAGGACGCCACCCCACTTGTTCACCTCCCATCGGAGGCTCACGTCCAGTCGGTGGTAACTGGGGTAACGCGCGCGGTTGCGTCGCGTAGCGGGAATCGGTTCATTCTCGAAGTCCTCAAACGCGTGAATGATGGCGTTGTATTCCCGATGACGCCATTCCCCGACGAAGTCCGTGTACGGCAGCGGCGACCCGAAGCCCCACCTGACCCCCATGGTGCTACCAAGCGGGCCGTCGGCTTGCAGTACAATGTCCAGGGTATGGCGGCGGTCGTGCGCCGGAGTGAAGTCCTCCCCGGCGGCCACTCGGCTCGCCTTGGAGAAGCTGTAGGCCAACCATCCGTGCAGCTTTGCACCGTATTTCCTGACCATCAAGTCGGCGCCCCACGCGTCACCGTCGGCGGTTAGGAACTCGTCCCCTGCGAGTTTGAAATCCTGCTCCAGGTTTCGAATCACGAGGTTACGAAACCACTTCCGGTATCCCTCGAGCGAAATCGAATATGAAGCGCCGAACCATTTCTCAAAGCCGAACACGAGGTGATCCGAACGCGCGACCGGTAAAAACTCGTCCGCTCCGACCCAAACATCGAACAAGGCAACGGGAATGTCGTGATCCAACAGCGAGTGAATGCTTTGGTAATACCGTCCTGCTGAGCCGACGAGGGCGAGGTCATCATCGACAAAAACCTTCATGCTGACCCGCGGCGCGAAACTCGTGAAACCACGACCCTCCACACGTTCGAACCGCACCCCTGGCCGTACCAGCAGCCACGTGAGCGGATGCCACTGGTCGTCCACGAACGCGAACCATATGCGCGGTTGGTACGTTCGACTGAAGAAGTCGACGTTCAGGCTGTTGCTGCGAATGTCATACGCGATCGCGTAGTCTTCGACACCGCCCCCGATACGCACGTCGTGTGTGGCATCCGGGGAAAGCGCGAGGGACCACCGACCCGACCACAGCCGCACGGTGTTGTCCAGCCGAAAGAGGTCAGGCTCGAGACCGAGGCCCGCGGCGAAAGCGGATCGGCTCACGTGCAGCGACAGGATTCTGTCGCCGAACGGCTTCTCGATGGTCACGCCGAACAGCTGGTTCCCCCAATTAAACTCGAGATCAACGCCGTCGCGGCCCGGTTCGTCCTCCAGCCAAGGCCAATCCAATACGTCGGTGCCCCAGTATGCCATTGCCGAGATACGTGCATCGCCCACGGGAACGGTTACCTTGGCGACTGCGTCCGCGAAATAATACGGTAGGGTCGCCTTACTGACGGCGCCGACGACTGCATCGGCGTACGTGCGGCGGCCGCCAATCAAATAGGTTGCATCCGTCTCGCCGACGGGGCCATCCACGAGCAGCTTCCCTGAGAGTAGTGACAACTGCCCCCGTGCGGTCGTCCGCTCGGAACTCCCCCTGCGCAGCGTCACGTCCATCACGCTGCTGAGCCGGCCGCTGTATCCGGCTGGAAATGCTCCGGTCATGAAGTCCACCCGATCGACCGCAGCGGCGTCGAACGTGCTGAAGAGACCGCCGAGGTGCGTCGGATTGAAGATTGGTACGCCGTCCAACAGAATGAGATTCTGATCTGACTCCCCGCCGCGCACGTTGAAGCCGGTCGTGTAATCGTTCCTCGCAACTGTTCCAGGGAGCAGTTGTACCGCCCGGATAACGTCCGCCTCCAACACGGCCGGTGCGTCCCTGATGTCTGCGGCGTCGAGCGTGACCGTACTGGTCTGCGCAGTCTCTTCAAACCGATGGCGTGCGGGTGCGGCAGCTTCAGCCGTTATGTCCTCAATACGGACGGCCTCCGCTGCCAAGTACGCAACGAGGGTGTCTTGGTCGGCGGACAGCGCGAGTGTGTCGTCAATCAGTCCGAAACGTTGAAACGTGACGACGGTGGGCAATCGCGGAACGTTCTGGAGCACGAAACGGCCCGCTTCGTCGCTGACAGCAATGATGTCCGTCCCGATAACACGCGCGGCTACGCCCCTGAGTGGCGCGCCATCTTCTGCGGCGAGAACTCGTCCGCTGACGGCACGCAGCGCCTGCCCGGATGCCGGCGCAGCTGTGCCCACAACGAAAGCGATCGCCCAAAGTAAACCGAAGGACGGAAACCGCATTGGCGCGCCTATCCCGATCGCAACAGAGTGGCATACGTTGGGGTTCGTCTTCAAGAATCGGTGCAGTCTAGGCGGGTTTGATTGTTGATAAGCATGAGTCTCTTCAAGTACATGGACAATGCGAAGCAGACTAGTGTATCTGAGAGGAAACCGATACCTGTTGAAAGTCTAGTCAAAGGCACTGTGGACTCGCAAGGCCGCAGCCGAAGGAAACCACGCACTCAGACTCCCGTCGCGAGCGGCCGAAAGGCCCGGCCTTGCTTGACGCAGGGCTCAGTAAGTCAGGCATCCGGCAGCGGCGTACTCTAGCCCCACTGTCCGTGCGGGCCGTCTGTCAAACCCACGACACCGGGCGGCGAACGCCGCAAGCACGTCGGAAAATCTATCCTCCGCCTGGCTCCGGAGTCGCCTTCCGGCTCGGTCTGCCAGTCGACTCTTGATTCGGTAAAGATCGTTTGCGTTGACTCCCACACAGCGTGCCACCCTCGATATAGAGGTTGAACCCCGCGATGCTACGAAAGACACGTGAAGCAGCGTGATCCAATCGATTAATTCCTTGGGGGCGGGTAGACCGTCGCACCTCACCCGCCGCTCGAGCGTCCGTTTGGACAGCCTCAGGGCTCGGGCCGCCGACCCTACCGTGGGTCGCCGGCTGACACCCGGGGTGCGCAACACGTGGCGGGCCAACTGGAGAAGGGACGACGGCATTTCGGGAAACGCCTCCCTCAGCCGTGTGATTATCTCCCCGCTCGGCACCGATTGCACGAGCCACGCTACGTCGCGGCGAAACTCCGACATCCCATTTCCGCTGCGCTCCTGCATCCGGAACCGCACGTTACCAATCCCTCCGCAGCGTGGTATGAGCGCGACCGCCCGGGAAACCGGCGGCACGTAGAAAAGGATGGGCAGCTCCGGCCTCCACCGCCGCAACCGGTTGATGCCCACCAGCGCCCGATCGTCCCAAGGGGCGAGATCGTAGATGAGAGCCGAATAGCTGTGAGACTCGCTGACGGCGATCCGGGACGGATGGACGCGCACCGTGCGGCCTCCCTGGAGTTCCACCGATCGATGCGACAATCCGTGCGCCCACTCATTGGTTACCGCACAGCCAACTACAGGGTTCGGGTTTTGAGCGGGTGACATTGTATCCTTGGCCTTCTAGTGTGTCTCTAGATGCATCTGAACGCGGAAAGGTTACAGACGAATGACGCGTTCTTGATTATCCGCGTCGCGTTCTGCTAGGGCAGGAGTGGGGATGGAGGGAGTAGAATTGCCCCAGCAGGAGTTACCCATAGAGGTAGAATTAACCGATCTCTAATAACCCTTTTTCAACGAGGACCCAAAATGAAAAAGCATCTGAAAGTGTTTGGGCTGGTTGCAATCCTGATGGGATTGCCGTTGGTGTTCACCGGCTCAACGGCAGAGACCCCACTCGGGGTCAAGATCAACGACGGTTGTGCAGACGATGGATGCTGCGCATTCCAGATAGGCTCGTTCTGCACTGGCGATGGGATCGAATTGTTCAACCACACTTCCAGGCCGAAATGTAGTTCCATAGCATAGATGAGCTGAGAAGGCGGATGCTGGACCAGTTTCTTGGCATTGGCCAAATAGACCTGTCTGGGAGGAACCATTTATGACAGCACGTCTTTCACCGGCTCGGCGCCACGCGATGATCGCCTTGCTGGGAGTGATATCCGTTACCGGTTACGCGGCAGCACACGCACCATCCGAGGCAGAACTCTCCCACGCCGCCGTGGCGAATGTTGTCGATATCGAGCGGCAAGAACTCAACAGCTCCGAGCGCCTGGGAATCCCGACCAAGATTGCCGCCGTGGGAGACCATCTAGTGGTGATAGACGCCGCTTCCGATGCGGTTCTGCATGTCATCAACCGGATGAGCGGCGAGTGGATGCGGTCGTTCGGGGGGAGAGGAGAAGGACCCGGGGAGTTCACGGGTGCCTGGTCGTTGGATCCTGTTGCGGGGAGCACGAGTGAGCTTTGGGTGTTCGACGCCGGCTTGCGCCGGATTAGCTATGTGGACCTCAGCGACGCGTTCTTCGAAGAGGGACGCTTGGGAGAGAGGAGCGTCAACCTGATCTCCAGCGCCACGATCACCGGAATCATCCGGACGGACCGAGGCCGGTTCGTCGGCCCCGGCTTCTTCGAAGCAGGGCGGCTCGCCGTGTTCGATGAGAGCGGTAGCCAGGTGGCGACGGTCGGGAGTATTCCAGCGGCGAACATTGAGATGCCTGCGGCTCTCAGGCAGCGGATGCATTTTGGCACCGTCACCGCACATCCGGAGCATCGACTGGTTGCCCTGGCATCTCGCTATGCCAGCCGTATCGAGATTCTCCGTGCCGACGGCTCGCTGGTAGGACTGGCGGACGTTCCCCTCGAGGTTACGCTCGACGCCGGGTCGGTCGATCCCCGCCGCGGAGTGGTGCCGGACGAAAGCACGAGATACGGATATATCGATATCGCCGCGTCGCGTGACTTCGTGTTTGCGCTCTTCTCCGGACGGACGGCCGAGGGCTATCCGGATCGCAATAATTTCGCACGCTACGTACACGTATTTGATTGGGACGGTGAGTTCTACGGTGCAATACGGCTAGAGGTCGATGCCGTGGCGCTGACGGTGGACGAAAGCTCCAGTGCAATCTACGTGGTAGAGCACGATCCCTTGCCGACCATCGCCGCTTACAGCCTGGCGGGATTTTTTGGTGGGCCGGCGCCCCTGTTGGCCGGCCAGGGGCTCAAGAAACGAACAGCGGCTTAGTTTGTCGTTGGGGGCGCATCGGCCTCGGCCACGATTGGCGGGGCCGTTGCTCCAGTCCCTTCGATGTGCCGGAGCGCTGCGACCTGGTTCGGCAGCTCGCCGACCTCGCCGTTGGCAAACCAGATCCGTCCCGACCCGTCGGCCACGAAATACGTAGGCGTGGCCCACACGCCGAAGGCGCTACGAGCTTCGGATCCTGCGTCGTAGTACGCCGGGAAGGACAGATGCCGTGTCTGTAAGAACTGCTGGAGTCCATCCGACCAGGGCTCGTCAACCACCGTGATGACTCTCCCGCCGAGTTCCTCGACCAGCCCGGCCACCTTCTCCAGCGTTTCCAGGTCTCGCAGCGCCCAATAGGATTTGCGGGACGAAAAGGCGAAGACGGATATTCGCCCGTCCATGATTTCGTCTATCGTGTGCAGCGAGCCATCCGAGCCTGCAAGCCGGGCGTGGGCAGGCACAAAGCTGAGATCCGAAGCCGCTTCCACGAACCATCCCGCCATCATGTCCCGGGCGGATCTCAGCATCCGGCTCCAGCGATCAGGGCCTACCGCTTCACTCGCCACGGTGCTCAGTGAATCGGCAGCCGATTTCGGGGTCCAGGGATCGACGGCAACCCGTGCCCACAGTTCGAACGCCGAAGCTGTTTCACCCAGTTTCTGCTTGATCTCAGCGGCCTGCGAGAACAATTCAACGTTCCATCCGTCACCAACCGCCGCATCGAGGTATTCGAGGCCAGCAGAAACCTTGCCGCCTTCGAAGAGTGCCACGCCAATGGTTCCGGCCAGCACCTGCCGGCGCCGCCGGTCGTTGCGTCGCTGGTCTTCCTTCGTGAGGAAGAGTGCGCGTTCGGAGTCATCCGAACTCTCGAGTCTGCCCAAGAGAAATCTCAATCGGGATATGCCGAGTTCTCTTCCCGCAGGATTCAAGGCGAGTCTCGTTAGCGCAACACTCAGGTCCGATGGCTGAAACTCTGCATACCGATCCAACCATCTAGCCGTGGTGCCGAAATCCCCTGACTCGAGGGCAACGTCAAAGGCGTAAGATGCCAATGGACCACGGTGGTGCGATTGGGCGGTCGCCCAAAGTCGCTCGAGTTTGGCCAATGTTGTGGACGGAGGATCTGTGCTCGCGGCCTTCCGCACCTCCAACAGGCTTACCTCGAGCGCCAAGTCATGCTCCGGAGCTTCCCTGAGGAGGCGCTCCCTCCACCGCTCGGCAGCCACATCGTCGCCCAGCATGACGGCATATCCGTACATCCCTCCCAAGTCGGCGCCCGACAACGCGGGATTCTGCGCCAGCGCACGTTCCAGTTGGGCAAATCGCGCCCGATGTCGAGACAACAGCTCTCGGGGAAGACCGGCCTTGCCGTAGAGTAATTGCTGAAGGGAACTAAGTGCGAACCAGGCAGCTACGCGGTTGGAATAGAGCTCAGTGGCCTGCTGCGCCGTCTCGAGCGCGAGTGCCCAATTGCGGTGTTGAAGATCGTACGTCTTCTGGATCAACGCGTCGTGATCGGGCTTGTCGTCGTCGTAGACCAACAACTCCCATAATGCCCGGCCACGACTGTCCACCCGGCTTCCTCGGTCATCTTCCACGGCAAAGAGCGCATACACCACATCCTCCGGCAGCCGGAGTGTGGCCGTGTAGACACGGTCTTCCTGTCCAGC
>JADFPO010000127.1:0-2557 GCA_022562295.1 Gemmatimonadota bacterium | reverse complement strand
CAACCGGCCAGGGCTTGCTCCAGCGTCAACCGGTCTGTGGGCGAAGACTCGGACGATGCGGCCCCGGCGAGCAAACCGACCTCGATGGAGATCTCGTTTCTGGCTCGTTGGCGCCGCAGTCGCATCAGGGCTGTCCGCGAAGTCACGCGCTTTATCCAACCCTCCAGACTGCCGCGTCCCTCGAAGCTCGCCAGCGACCTGCCGAGACCAATGAACACGTCTTGCACCACGTCTTCCGCGTCGGTCTCCGAATTCGACAGGCGCAGAGCAACACCGTAGACCGTCTTTCCATACAGGTCATACAGCCCGGCGATGGCGTCCGGCTGTCCGGCCCGGGCGCCCTTCACCAGCGTGCTGTGGCGCTCGCGCTCTGTCACCACGAGTTACGCCTCAACCGACCAACACCGAGCCAACGCCGTCATGAGTCGCTCCAGATCTTCTCGAGTAAACGGATCTGTGAGAAAATCCGCCCCGGGTCTCGTAGCCCCGGCAGGCGGGGCCACCGCCTGGTCACCCTCGGGTGGTTTGGTCGCGGCCTCTCTGCAGGGGTGCGCTTCCCAAAGCTGCCGTATCAGCTCCAGACCGTCCAGATGCGGGAGCTGCATCCCCGAAGACCCGGCGTCTGGACACACCTCTGCCGATCCTGTCTCTGGCACGTCGCAGTGGCTCTCTCTCAAGTTTCTCGCGCTCTCTAGCAGCTCCGTCTCGTCGAACACTGGGGAATGACCTCTATTTCTCTAGATGCATCGAGCAGGGGCAAAGGTTACAGCGAAATACTTATCAAGACCACTACATAATTATTCCGTGGCAGGATCGGGCCGGCATGTGCTTCCCACCATGCTATTTTCTCTGGGCAGGTTACACCCCGCGGAGGACAGGTGGCGAAGAGACAACGGGACTTCATCCGTGCGATGGTCGCGGAGGACATGAAGACGGGCAAGTACGGTGGCCGCGTGGTGACCCGCTTTCCTCCCGAGCCGAACGGCTATCTCCACATCGGCCACGCCAAGGCGATGTGTCTGGACTTCGGGGTGGCGGCCGAATTCGGCGGCGTCTGCAACCTCCGCTTCGACGACACCAATCCGGTGAGAGAGGAGCAGGAGTACGTCGACTCGATCTGCGACGACATAAACTGGCTCGGCTTCGACTGGGGCGACCGCAAGTATTTCGCCTCCGATTATTTCCACCAGCTCTACCAGTGGGCGGTGAGGCTGGTCGAGGGCGGGATGGCCTATGTCGACGACCAGTCGGCCGACGAGATCAGGGAGAACCGCGGCACCCTCACCGAGCCGGGCGGGGACAGCCCCCACCGCGATCGGTCCGCGGAGGAGAATCTCGATCTGTTCAGGCGCATGAGGGAGGGGGAGTTCGCCGACGGCTCCCGGGTGCTGCGCGCCAAGACCGGCATGTCGTCGCCGAATCCGCTCATGCGCGACCCGGTGATGTACCGGATCATCCACGCCAGCCACCACCGCACCGGCGAGGAGTGGTGCATCTACCCGCTGTACGACTGGGCCCACGGTCAGTGCGACGCGCTGGAGGGGGTCACTCACTCCCTGTGCTCGCTGGAGTACGAAAACCACCGCCCGCTGTACGACTGGTACATCGACAAGCTGGGGATCTTCCCCTCCCGTCAGATCGAGTTCGCCCGCGGCAACATCACCTACATGGTCACCAGCAAGCGCCGCCTCCGGGAACTGGTCGAGAAGGGCTACCTGAGCGGCTGGGACGACCCGCGGATGCCGACGCTGTGCGGCCTGCGGCGGCGGGGGTACACCCCCGAGGCGATCCGCCGGTTCTGGGCGGATGTGGGCATCGCCAAGCGCGAGAACAATATCGATGTCGCCAAACTCGAGAGCTGCTTGCGGGACCACCTCAACAAAGTAGCGCCACGGGTGATGGGGGTCCTCAACCCCCTCAAGGTGGTGATCGACAATTACCCGGAGGGGGAGAGCGAGGAGCTGGAGGCGGTCAACAACCCCGAGGATCCCGCCGCCGGTACGCGTCAGGTAGCGTTCTCCCGAGAGCTCTTCATCGAACGCGAGGACTTCATGGAGGATCCGCCGAGGAAGTTCTTCCGCCTGGCGCCCGGGCGTGAGGTGCGGCTGCGCTACGCCTACTTCATCACCTGCACCGAGGTGGTGAAGGACGAGGCGGGGGAAGTCGTCGAGCTCAGGTGTACCTACGACCCGGAGACGCGAGGCGGCGACGCCCCCGACGGCCGCAAGGTGAAGGCCACGCTGCACTGGGTGTCCGCCGCCCACGCAGTCGAGGCCGAAGTGCGGCTCTACGACAGGCTGTTTGCCGTGGCGAACCCCCTGGAGACCGCCGACGGCGCGGACTGGCTCGACAACCTCAATCCCGATTCGCTGCGGGTCCTGCCGACCTGCTACCTGGAGTCGAGCCTCAAAAACGCGCGTCCCGGGCAGCGCTTCCAATTCGAACGCCTGGGGTATTTCAGCGTGGACCCGGACAGCACTGAGGGGAAGCCGGTATTCAACCGCACCGTGACGCTCCGCGATCAGTGGGCGAGGATCGCGGCGGGCAAGGAGGGGGG
>JADFPO010000126.1 GCA_022562295.1 Gemmatimonadota bacterium | reverse complement strand
CGTCGAACCCCGACACAATCGCAGGGTCGAGGGATGAGGCCGAGGGATCCCACTGGCGGGTGGTCTGGCCGGCAACGGACTCCGACCGGGTCAAACCAACCACCTCGTCGCCGCGATCTCGGAGCGCGGCAGTGAGGTGGCGGCCTATGAGGCCGGTCGAGCCGGTGATCAGGATTTTCGTCATAGTGGGCGACCTGCGCTGGTGAGGTTCGGGCATCCTCAGACACCGCGTGATTCCCCAGCCTAACGAAATTCGGGCCCGGCGCAATGCGTCGAGCCCGAACCGTGCGATGGAGGGCGGGCCGGTATCCCCAAGCGGGCGACGTGTCACACGTTTCGGCACTCGTTTGCGACCCATCTACTGGAGTCCGAATCCGACCATATAACCGGTGGGCTTGGGGATACTGGGGCATATTTTATGACTCGTGGCCGGTATCCGTTGATGGTGGAAGGATAGTAAGGCAACAAATCGGCTAGCTGGAGGTATTATGCAGGTCTGTCTACACCTAGTTAGGCGGCTGCAGCCATGAACGGAGGACATTATTTCGCCCGATTCGCGTCACCCAAGGTGCTCGGTGTGGCCACCGCGGCGATCATCGTCACCGCACTGCCGGCTGCACTTGTTTCATGCTGCGGCCTCACCAACGACTGCACACTCATCGGATGTTACGATGGCCTCCGGGTGGAACTGGAAGGGACACTCCCGCCTACTTTGACAGTGGAGGTGATCGCGGCCGACGGTGAGCGGCGGACAGAACAGTGCGCCGACGGTCATCCTTGTTCGATTCTGTTTGAGGGCTTCTATCCTGACGTAGTCACTGTTCGGGTGACGTGGGACGGCAACACGGAGGTGGTGACAGCGCAGCCGAAATACGAGGAATCTCGTCCGAACGGTCGCTGTTGCCCACCGACGTGCCGCGCGGCTACGGTGTCGATTGTTCTTTGACAGGAGCCCTGTGGTTCACACCGCCGCCTAACAAGCTACGCGCTAGAAACTCACCGGCAGCCCGAAGCCGAACCTGCCTCGCGAGCATGCCGTTGCAGGCCTAGCGTCTCGCGATTCTGCCGCGCGACCAGAATGGTGAACCGCCTACCGAGGTCCCACTGCGAATTCATGCAGGATCTGCCCCGCCTGATTCACGAAGCTAACGGTCGCTTGGTCCGGACGGACCGTGAGGCGGGCGTGCCCTGAGTCTCCCCAGTACCGTCGATAGCCGGTGATTTCTCTCCCGAACTTCCATGGAGCGCCACAGCTCCCTGGAAGCGTGTAGTGGATGTCGTCAACCACTTCGTCGACGAAGACATGATCGTGTCCATAGAAGAAGGTCTGGACACCGAACTCACGCATGGCCTCGTGCACCAATTTCTGTTCTCCGACACCAGCGGCCCTGGGTCCACCCCGTCCGTAGAGCGTCGCGTTTTCGGTGGCGCCGTTGCCCCCCACTGCGTGATGTATGCAAACGAACTTGAACGGGTGATCGGAGCTCGAAAGAGTTTGTTCCATCCAACCAAACTGCGCAGAGCCCAACGTCCAGTCTTCAACCACCGTGACGTCGACACCTCGGTTGTGTCGCTCACCCGATGGGACCGTATAAGACTGCACGTTGAGAATCACGAAGAGCGCGGGTCCCCACTCAAACGCGTAGTAGTCTTCGTTCGAGCTGCCGCCCTGCGAATAAGTCTGATCGTCGGGGTTCGGCGTAAAACGCCGGCGGACTTCCGCCACTCGCGCGACACTGTCCGCCGGCAGCTTGCCGGATTCGCCCTCCCAGTTCCCGATAAGGCCGAAGTGCGGACAGGACATCGAAAGTGGAGCGATGTGTCTCCGATACATGGTGTAGGCGCGTGTCGCACCCACGTCATCGGGCTGTGGCGAGTTACGTGACGTGGACCAGGCAACGTTGTCTCCCAACGCGATCACGAAGTCGGGCCGATTCCTGCGTACGTTGCGGGTCACCTCGTCCAGCACCTCGACAGGGCCTGTGCCATCAACGAAGGTCCCCGTGTGAGGATCGGTCATCAACGCGGCTGTGAATCCCTCTTCGCCCATACGCTGGGTGGTGAATCGGCCTCTCGATACCGGGGCTGGACCTCCGCCCGGGACAGCCGTAATGACCCTGTACTCGTAGCTTGAACCGCCAGTCAGCCCTTCGACGGTCCAATTGATGAACTCCCCCGGACCCGCTCTCAGCTCGGACCCCGAGGGTGTCCACTCGTCCTCACCGAGGGGTCGGATTTCAAGCTGAGCGATCGCATCCGAGTGACCGTTTCTCGCATTGATCAGAATCGAATCGGTGGTCGGTCTGGCCAGGAAGGGCAACAGCGAGAGGGTGGGAACCAGCTCAGATCCACGGCTGGTGCGCGGCGAGCCCAGCGCGGCGACACCGGCTACTCCCGCCAAGAACGACCGACGGGACAACTCTCCAGACCATCGAGTCATCTCAATCTCCCCCTTTGCGTGATCTCAGACATGGTATTACAGGACGGTCTGAGACGGACAAAGACGTCGACGGTTCAAAATCGTCTTGGACCGTCCTCGACCGTCCTTGACCGTCCTCGACCGTCTTCATCGTGATCTCGGGCATGGGGCTAAGCTACCGTTGGCGGGGCTGCGTGGCGAGAAGACACGGACCGACAAACGGGGCCTCTGAAGTGACCGGGCTGGGGATCGAACCCAGGACCTACGGATTAAAAGCCCTGCATCTACCCGGTCTGACCTGGTACCCACATACACTCACGACCGAAAACGTACGCGGAGCGCACACGTTTAAGGGACGCGTTTGTACGTTGTGGTACATCGGTGAACGGGGTTCCGGGGCACAATGAGGGGCACACTCGATCTTGCGATTGCAGATTTCAGATTGGCGATTGGCAATTGCAGATCGGTTGCACCGTCAAATCGCCAATCTGCAATCGTGAATCGTGGCTCGCAGCTCGTAGCTCAATTCCCCACCTTCGCCTTCAACTCCTCGAACCAGTTCAGCACCACATGGATCTCCGCCGCCGGCGCGTTCGGGTTTTGGACCTTCACCAGGAACCGCTGTCCGTCCGCGGTTACGTCGTAACCCTCAACGTCTGGCAATGCGAAGAGCGGTCGGGGAGTCTCCCGCCGGAACAACCCCTGGGTCGACACCTTCGCCGCCATCAAGGTGTCTCCCTTCCAGAAAAACAGCTCGTCACCCGCCGCCGACCAGCGAGGCTCCCTACCTCCGTCGGTCGAGACCTGCTGTTGCCCACCGGTCGGGGGAAATGACATGACGAACACCTCGCCGTCTAACTGATATGCCAGCCAGCGGCCATTGGGGGAAAACCGGGCTCCACTTTCATCTGCATCCGTCACCGCAATGGGGATCACGTTCTCCACGCTGTCGACTTGCAGCACATAGATGTCGTCCGCCGTCTCGGGATCGAGTTCGTCGAACGCCAACCAAATACCGTCAGACGACCACGACGAGAGATGCAAGTGTTGCGTGGCCGTGTAGAGCAGGACGGACTCGGCAGCAGGATCTACTGCTTTCACATAGACCCGCATCGTCTTTCCAGGCCACTCCGCACTATAGGCGATTCGACGACCGTCAGGCGACCAGACTGGCGTCTCGTCCCAAACCGCATCGAAGGTGAATCGCTCCCGCTCTCCCGTGGCAGCGTCGAGCAGGAAGATGTCGGCATTGTTGGGCTGCATGATCACCATGGCTGCGCGTCCACCATCCGGCGAGAGGCTGACGAAGCTCGCTGACACCGGAGCACCCAGCTGAAGACGCCGTCCCTCGCGATCCACCCACCAGAGCAAGTGGTTCTTCCAGTTCGAGCCGCGCACGAAGGCCGCCGTTCCGCCGTCCGAAACGGCAAACGAGGCGGCTCCACCAAACCAAGCGACGCGGACGCCGGACTCGACCGGGAACGGAGCACCCGTCACTTCCCGGCGGGCCAGATCGAAGGGCACGGCGAGGAGCGTCCCCGTGGCCTGCGCGTACACAATGTGTCCCGTGGGAACGTACCGCCCGTAGGTTCCCCTTTCTACGACGGTCTTCCGCTCGCCGGTCTCGAGATCCTGCAGCACGATCTTCGCATCTTCCCAGAGGGCGCTGGGCCCAATCGCGGTGAACAGGACGAGCCTGCCCCCGGCCAGCAGCTGCGGCCACGCGTGGCCGGTCTCGAGCGCCGTGTCGAGGACGGTCGTGACTGGCTCAGGAACTCCCCCCGCTGCCGGGACCCGCCAGAGGCCGCCCAGCGCCGACGCATACACTATCTTACCGTCCTCACCCCAGCTGGCTCCAAAGCTGATAGGCGCATTCGCGATCTCCGTAACTGGGCCACCGTGAACCGACACCTTCCTAAGGGTCCCGCCCTGCAAGAAGCCAATCCACTGCCCGTCAGGTGAGAAAAAGGGGACCGAGGCTCCCTCTGTGCCGGCCAAGGGCTCGCTCTCAAACCGAGCCAGCGGCCTCACGTGAAGCCTGCCCTGTGCGCCGTACACCAGGGTTCGACCGTCGGGAGAAAGTGTCAGGCTGGCGTACAATCCGCCCAGCATCCTATGACCGCCCGCGACAGGAACGATGAAGCTGCTCACGTCGCCCAATCGGGCGACGGGTTTCAGGATCGGTCGCAGGGCCCATCCGAACACCGCGGCGACTACGAGTAGCAGGGACGCGACAACGACCAGCCACTTCCGAAGAGCCTGCCACGCGGCCCCGGCAGAGACCTCCGGCGCGGCCTGGAGGGATGACCGTGTCGTCGGCAGTGTGAACGCCGGATTGGTGAGCGCCTCGGCAAACTCCGTCGCACGCGCAAACCGATCCGCCGGCACCTTTGCCAACGCTTTTTGCACTGCCGCGTCCACGTTCCGCGGCGCGGTATGTCGCACGTCCGTAATCGGCGTCGGTTCCACCGACACCACCTTGGCGATGATTGCCTGCACCGTGCTCCCCGTGTGCGGCGGGTCGCCCACCAACATCTCGTAGACCACGGCCCCCAACGAGTACACGTCACTCTTCGCGGTGACCTCCCGCTCCCCAGTCGCCTGCTCCGGACTCATGTACTGCGGCGTGCCCAACGAAAGGCCGGTCTCGGTAAGCCGCGTACCGCCAGCCGTCGTCACCGCCAGGGCAATGCCGAAATCCGCCACGACCGGTTGGCCGTCGTGGATCAGGATGTTCTCGGGTTTGATGTCCCGGTGTATCACGCCTTGCCGGTGGGCGTAGTCGAGTGCTGCGGCCACACCCTTGGCGATCTCGACGGTTTCGTCAATGCCGAGCTGTTTGTCGCGATTGAGCTTGTCGCGTAACGATTCCCCTTCTACGTAGGGCATGACGTAGTAAAGGAAGGAGTCGGCTTCGCCTGAGTCGTGGAGGGGGAGGATGTGGGGGTGTTGGAGGCTGGCAGTGACTTCGATCTCTTTGAGAAACCGCTCAGCGCCGAGGATGGCGGCGAGTTCGGGCCGCAACACCTTCACCGCCACCTTGCGGTGGTGTTTCAGGTCCTCGGCTAGGTAGACCGTGGCCATGCCGCCCGCGCCAAGTTCTTCTTGGATGGTGTAGCGGTCGGCGAGGGCGGCCGAGAGCCGGGAGGCGATGTCGGTCATGAGGACTAAGATGGACAGTTTTCGGGGGTTTGGCGAGGTTTCGCGTAGGTCCGCCTTCTATGTCGACTCGTGGCACTACGAGTTGGAATGGTGGAGCAAGTGCTCGTCGCTTGAGCGACAGATAGCCGAGCCGCGGGCGTTCGTCGCGTTTTCCCGGTGCGCTAAAGCGCGGGCTCGGCCGCGACGCATGAATGCGTCGCGACACGTCTTGAAAGACGGTGGTGCCCTGGCTAGTGAATCGGGGGCAGCGCTGAGTCAAGCCCCATGTTCCCTGATCGCTTCCTCAAGGATCGAACCGAGAATGTCGACGGTTTGCTTCCCTTCCTCAATGCTTGCGTCGGCTGGGTAACCAAAATACGCCCGCGCTCCATCCGCTTCCTCGAACGTCTCTAGTCCGGCGCGGATCGCGTCCGACAGTGAGGATGGGTTGGGGGCGAGCCCTTTCCGAATGTTCTCCCGTACGAGCTCCGGTCGTTCCGCTAAGACGACGGATGTCTCGTACTGTCCCGCGTGACACGCGCCGCTCTTGAACTCATCGGTCAAACGCATGGCCCACGGTTTTTTCGAGATATCGGGGAAGACGATCTTCAAGAGGTTCTCTTGGCGCGCCGATGCTACCGCCGCCTCGATCGCCGAGATGTTTGCGGGATCCAGATGGGAGTTGGCCACGGCGAGGATGCGGACTCCTTGCCGCGTCAGGTTGCGCGCGATGCTCACCAGGACTGCTGTCGCTGTGTCGGCATCCAACGAGCAAGTACCGGGAAAGGACGCCGCAAACGGAGCGGCAGTATAGCTAATCGACGGAAGGATCAACACGGGGTACCCCTGCGCATCCAGCTTCTCGGCGGCTGATCGAGCCATGGCCTCAGATATGATGACGTCGGTGGTGAGCGGCAGGTGCGGGCCGTGCGCCTCCACGGCTCCCACCGGGAGAATCGCGACGGCCTTTCCGAGATCGAAGTCTCGGACCTCCTCCCATGTCATGTCTGCAAGGTACGATACCGGCATGGTCCTCCTGTCCGTTCAGTTTACGAGCTGCGGTTGACACCCGTTCCCGCCGACGCGTATCATCTCAAACCATGACCTTTCAGCCCCCCGAACAGTTCAATATCGCCGGCCACTTCCTCGACGCCCGTGTTGAGGAAGGGAAGGGAGACCGGACGGCTCTCCTGACCGATGAAGGGAATCTCACGTATCGAGAAGTTCAGACGTTGGCGAATCGCTTTGGTAGCGCGCTGCGCGGTGCTGGTGTCGAGGCGGAGCAGCGGGTCATCATCGCGCTTCCCGACGGACCGGAGTTTGTCGCCGCCCTGTTCGGCACTCTGAAGATTGGCGCAGTGGTAGTGATGGTCAACCCGCATCTCAAGGTGGATGCCATCGAGTACTTCTTCGCCTACACGCGTGCGACGGTTGCCGTCATCCATCGCGAAAGCCAAGACGCGTTTCGCGAGGCGGCGAAGGCAGCGCCTCACCTCAAGAAGATGTTGGTAGTGGGAGACCCGGCGTTCGATGACGAACTGTCACGGGCCTCCGATCGACTCGAGACTTTTCCCTCACATCGCGACGATCCGGCGATTTGGCTCTTTTCGGGCGGTACCACCGGGAGTCCCAAGGCCGTCGTGCAAACCCACTGTTCGTTCGCGAATACGGCGGAGTGTTACGGAAAACATGTCATTGGTTACACGGAGGGTGATATCACACTATCGGTGCCGAAACTGTACTTCGGCTATGCCACGGGATCAAACCTGTTCTTTCCATTCTCCGTGGGCGCGGCTGCAGCGCTGTTTCCCGAACAATGCACCGCGGACGTCTTATTCGAGAAGATCGCGAAGTTCAAGCCAACGATCTTGATCAACGTGCCAACGATGATCAACCATATGGTACGCCATCCGGCGGCCAATCGGGCGGCGGTGTCGAGTCTGCGGTTGGCGACGTCGGCGGGCGAGGCATTGCCGGTGGAGCTGCACAGTCGGTGGAGGAAACAATTCGGCGTCGAGCTGCTGGACGGCCTTGGGACAGCCGAGATGTGGCACATTTTCATATCGAATCGCCCGGGACAAGTCAGGCCTGGAACTATGGGCACCGCCGTTCCCGGGTTCGACGTGCGTGTGTGCGATGATGACGGAAAAGAGCTGCCAAACGGGGAAGTCGGACGGTTGTGGGTGCGAGGCAATTCGCGGGCGATCGGCTACTGGCAGCAGATGGAAAAGACCAAAGAGGCGTTTCGCGGGGACTGGTACGTATCGGACGACATGCTCTGTCGCGATGACGACGGCTACTTCACGTATTGCGGACGCGCCGATGACATGTTGAAGGTGTCGGGCAAGTGGTTGTCGCCACAGGAAGTCGAGAATTGTCTGTTGGAGCATCCAGCGGTTAGGGAAGTTGCAGTGGTGGGAGTGATCGACGAGAACGGATTGACCAAGCCGCACGCCTTCGTGATCGCGCGCGAACAGACCCCCGATTTGGCGCAACAGCTGCAAGACCATGTAAAGGAACGCTTGGAACCGTACAAATATCCACGGCGCGTCGTGTTCATGGAGGAATTGCCACGAACACACCTCGGCAAGGTCGATCGCGGCCGGCTCCGCAAGTCGTGAGCTACGAGATTGCTTGCAGAACTTCCTTCAGTATGTCCATCGCGCCCGAGAGCTGGCTATCCGAGAGATAGGGAGCGGGTCCGAAACGGAGAATGTCTCCGCGGTAGTCGGTAGCCAACCCTCGTTCCCGCAAGAGACGACTTATTTCCTCGGCCCTCTTTGAGTGCAGGGCGAGAAAGCCACCGATTGCATCGAGGTCAACCGACCTGTCGCGGGTGATGATCTGCGGATCGGCGTCGAGGGCATCGAACGAACGAGCGAGCAGTTCGATCTGATGTCGGCTCACCTCGCGTAGGAGGGCGGGAGTGAGATTCAGCTCCTCGAAGAAGCCAAACACGGCCGCGGCGCGGTAGTGGCTTGTGGGATCATACGTAGCGCCGGCGAACCGTTCATGACCGGCTCCGTATCTTACCTTGCTGTCGGCCGCATCGCTCAGTGTTGCGAATTCTGCGAACCAACCCGTTACAACCGGCCGCATCTTCGTGTCCGGCGGCACCCTCAGGAAACAGTTGCCTTCGCCAAGCTGGCAGTACTTGTACCCGCCGCCGACGATGAACGCGCCGCCCAGTCCCTGTTGCTCGACCGAGAACGGCACGACGTTCAGGGCGTGGTACGCGTCGACCAGTAACTCGGCGCCCGCTTGGCCGCAGGCCGTCGACAGCGCGCCGAGGTTGGGTACTATCTGCGCATTGTGAAATAACACTGAGGATACCAAGGCGGCTGCGGTACGGTCGTTCACCGATTGAATCACACGTTCCGCCAATGTACCGGCCGGTAGGCTCGGTACCTTGATGACCTCCACACCCTCTTCGGCAAGTCGGTCGAGCTGCCTCCTGATGGTGTGGAATTCCCCGTCGGTCGTCACGAGGCGAGGGTGGTCCTCGAGCGGCAGGCCGGAGAGGAACCTCACTACCAGCTCGTGCGTGTTTTGGCCTAGCGCCAGCCCACCGCCGTCGTCGCCGAGCAGTCTGCGGTAACCTCGGCGCACTCTTTCGGCGGCTTCAAAAGCGCGGTCCCATTTCTCGTCGACGTATTCCGCTGCGTCGCGCCAAGCCTGCTGTTGGCCCTCGAACCCGCGGTCCGGCCAGGCCTGATGTGAGTGCCCGGTGAGCAACAGCCGGTCGGCAACGCGAAACTCGCTGTAATGCGAGGCTAACCGATTCGGCGTGCCGTACAGTTCGTCGGGTTTGATCACCTTGTTACAGATCGGCGCGGATGGCCCAGAGGTCGGGGAACGCCGGCTTGAACAACGTCGACACTAGGTAGGCTACCCCGGTGGTGCCGCCACTCCCTACCTTCATCCCGATCGTGCGCTCGGTCATCTTGACGTGGCGGTAGCGCCACTCCTGAAACCCCTCGTCGAGGTCCACGAGCCTCTCGTTGAGCTGGGCAATGGCCGGGTTGTTGTGGTAAATGTCGATCAAGGCTCGTTGCACGTCGGGGGAAGTGGGATTGGGCTGCGTATAATCGCGCTCCAACACTTCCTGTGGGATGGCGTAACCCTCCCGAGCCAAGTAGCTCAGAAAAACGTCCCATAACCCGGGCGCACGAAAACGTGCCTCCAGTCGGTCGCGGGTGGGCGAGCCTTTTTCGAAGATGTCGAGATGTGAAGCGCGTTTGATGCCGAGTGCGAATTCCAGTTCGCGAAACTGATACGACTCGAGGCCGCTTGCCGATTCGAGTCTTTCACGAAAACTCAAGAACTCCAGCGGCGTCATCGTTTCGAGGATGTCGAGTTGCGCTACTTGAATCTTCAGGATGGTGAGAACGCGCTTGAGTGTGTGCAGTGCGCGTG
>JADFPO010000125.1 GCA_022562295.1 Gemmatimonadota bacterium | reverse complement strand
CCTGCCGCCGCGTGAAGGCCAGGTGCATTCCGTCGGGCGAGTATTCGGGGTCGTCGTAGCTGCCGGGTTCAGGCGTCAAGACGATTTGCTCGGGAAGGCCGTCGTCACCTCCGCCACACGCCACAAGGATCGCAGCCGCTACCAGGGCGAGACGCTCAATTCTCATGAAGAGTTCTCCAGTCGATGAATCACGATCCGTCCTTTGCGCCGCTGGCAAGCACCGCACCAAGCTCGTCGGCGATCGCGGCAACGATTTCATCCAGTGCATCAAGGACGTCGGTGACGTCCAGCTCATATACACGGGTCCAGAGGTGACGCAGCGTCGTGGGTTCGACCATCTGCACGTTGATCCGCATCCTGTCGCCGGCGCGGAACACGGTGCCTTCCACGACCGCCTGCACGCCGAGCTGACGCGCGATGTCTTCCGTCTTCTCTGCTGAGCCCCGGAAGCGCATCACTGCGGAGCGGGACACCACTCCCACCGTGTTGGTCTGCGCGAGAGCCGAGATAAGAGCGTCGTGGACAGCATCCACGAAGACTTGGTCGTCACCCGAAAGGTCCATGATCGGCAGCACCGCAATCTTTTCGATCGTGGCAGGGCCCCCTCCCCCGCGCAGCATCCATCCGCCGAAACCAGCCACGATCACGGCCGCCGCCACCGCGGACCCGATCCCAGCACGCCGTGACATGTTGGGTGGCCGCGCGGGGCTCGCTTTGACCGGGCGCGTGTCGGTGGGCGTGACGCCGCCACTCGGTGTGCCCAGGCCTTCGAGCTGCCCCAACAGTTCCTCAGCTGACTGCCAGCGGTCGGCCGGGTTCTTCTCCAAGCACCGCGCGATCAAGTCGGCCAACCGGGGTGACACGCTCGGGCGAATGGACGTCACGTTGGGCGGCGTCTCGAGCACGTGCGCCGAGAGTATGGCCTGCGCGTTCTTCTCGTAGAACGGAGGCCGGCCGGTGAGCAGTTCGAACCCCAACACGCCGACCGCATAGATGTCGGACCGGTGATCCAGATGCCCCTGGGCGGTGGCCTGCTCGGGAGACATGTACAGCGGTGTCCCCACTGCGACCCCCACAGTCGTGAGCTTCTCACCGCCGGCGTCGCTCACGGCCTTGGCGACGCCGAAGTCCATGACCATCGCGTGGCGGCCCGAGAGCATCACGTTGTCGGGTTTGATGTCGCGGTGCATGACGCCATGCGCGTGGGCGTGGCCCAGCGCGTCCACAACCTCGCGGAGGATCCGGACCGCGTCGTGTATCGGTAGCTCGCCCTCGCGGTCCAGCTTGGCCCGCAGCGACTCGCCGTCCACGTAGGGCATCACGTAGTAGAGGAATCCGTCCGACTCGCCGGAGTCGTGGAGCGGCAGGACGTGGGGGTGCTGGAGCTGGGCGACGATCTTGATCTCGCGCGGGAATCGGTCGGGGCCCAAGGCTGCTGCCAGCTCCGGCCGCAGCACCTTTATCGCGACGCGGCGGTCGTGTTTCACGTCTTTCGCGAGATAAACCGTCGCCATGCCGCCAGCCCCAATTTCCCGCTCGATGTCGTACTGACCAGCGAGGGCGGTGCGGAGGCGTTCGAGCGTGTCCGTCACGTGGGCGAAGATATCAGTCGGGGCCCCATCGCGCGAGTGTCCCAAGGCCGCCCACCCACACCGGCTGCGAGCTACTGGCTCGGCCAAACACCCCGTCCGAGAGCCCATATCGGCCGGTAGTGCCGAGGGTGTCAAACAATCCGTAAAACCGTTGCGTTGTGCGGTGATATGCGGTTGAGTGCTGTGGCGGGTGCGGTGGCGTTACAGGGTGTGAGGGGACAGCTTGTCCTCTTCCCACGTGCGAGTAGCTTAGACCGAGGTAGTACCCATCATCACGGACCCATCTCGTGGAAGAACCTCACATCCCAGAATCGTTCAATCGGAAGATCGGGATACGGCGATTCCTGACAACCATCCTTCACGACAACGTGTTGTTTCTCGCTAGCGGGTTGAGCTTCGACGCCTTGCTCGCGGCGATCCCCTTGGCGCTGGTGTTCCTGGCCATCCTGGGCGCCGACGATCTGCGCGCGGTGCTCGACATGATCATGCCGACAGGAACGGGCGGAGCGGACGCCCCGTTGGGCAATGCGGAACGCATCTTGAACACCGTCGTGGCGAGTCGGCGGGAACTCTCCCTCTATGGGGCACCCCTCTTTCTGCTGTTTTCGACACGCCTCTTCGCATCGGCACGTATCGCGCTCGACCAGATCCGGGCCGTCAAGACCCGGCGTCGCTTCGTGCACAATCTCGCCTACGATCTCCTGATGGTGCTGACCACCACGACCCTGTTCGCGCTGAACTCCTACATTTCCGTTCCGGCGTTTGCGTGGTCGGGAACGGAGCGGCTGACCGCGCACATATTGGCAATCGCCTTCGGGACGGTGCTTTTTTCTTCCGTATACTTTCTCGCGCCGACAAGACGCCTCGAGTGGCACATCGTCCTGCTCGTGGGCTTCATCGTTTCCGTCGTGTTTGAAATCTCGAAGACCCTTTTCGGCGTGTACATCGTGCATTTCGCCACGGTGAACCGGCTGATCTCCCACGCCAACGCGATCGCAGCGCTGCTCTTCGTGTTCTGGATTTACCTGATGGCGTTGATCTTCCTGCTCGGCGGGGAGATTGCCAAGGCGGTGGAAGAACGTCGGCGCCCGACAGGGACGGCGGGAACTGGCGATGGTCGTCTGCGACGCAGAAAATCCGACGCCAGGCCGGTTATCGATGGCAAACCAGAGCCCACAACCTCTCAGACCGTCTCGGACTCTCCCTGACCGTCCTCCGCGGCCTCGTCTCTTTTCTGTTGGAAAAACTCACTCAACAGCTTCCCACACTCCTCGGCCATCACGCCGGCCACCACATCGGGGCGGTGGTTGAGGTGTGGGTGACGTAGCAGGTCGCCCACGCTCCCCACCATGCCGGCCTTGCCGTCGAACGCGCCGAAGACGACCCGGCCAACCCGGGAGAGCACGCATGCGCCGGCGCATTGCGCACAAGGCTCCAAGGTCACACAGAGCGTGGCCCCATCGAGACGATCGGTGCCGAGCACTTCCATCGCGGATCGGATGACGATCAGTTCGGCATGCTGAGTGAGATCACGCCGCCGCACGGTCTCGTTGTGCGCGGTAGCGACTACGTGGCCGCGCGCCACTACCGCCGCGCCCACCGGAACTTCACCAACGGAAACGGCACGACGAGCCGCCTCCAGTGCGGCGATCATGCCGATTCGGTCTTCTTCCGTCGGGGGAATCGCTCTAGGCGCCGACACGCTCTGGTTCCGCAGCGGCCTCGACGACTCGGGTGAATTCGAACTTCCCCGTCCCCGCGTTCCGTCCGATCCGGACCGTGTCACCCTCGCCGAACTTCCCTTCCAAGATGGCCAGCGCCAGCGGGTTCTGGATGCCACGCTGTATGGCGCGTTTCAGCGGCCGCGCGCCGTAGGCAGCATCGAACCCTTCGGCGATCAGCAACTCCTTGGCTTCGTCCGTTACCTGCATGTCGATATGTCGTTCGGCCAAGAGCTTCTCCACATGACTCAGCTGCAGATCCAGGATCTGCCGGAGGTGCTCGCGGTCGAGCGGATGGAACATGATGATGTCGTCGATCCGGTTGAGGAACTCGGGCCTGAAGGTCTGCCGCAATGCTTCGTTCACGAGTCGCTCAGCCTCATCCCAGTCTTGGCCGCTCTCCAAGATCCACTGACTCCCCACGTTGGACGTCATGATGACCACCGCGTTGCGGAAGTCCACGGTGCGGCCTTGGCTATCCGTGAGACGACCGTCGTCCAAGATCTGTAGCAGGATGTTGAATACGTCCTGATGCGCCTTTTCGATCTCGTCGAACAGAACGACCGAGTACGGACGGCGACGGACGGCTTCGGTGAGTTGGCCCCCTTCTTCGAATCCGATGTATCCGGGCGGCGCGCCGAGCATGCGAGACACCGCGTGTTTCTCCATGTACTCCGACATGTCGAGGCGAATCATTGCCCGCTCGTCGTCGAACAAGAACTCGGCAAGGGCCTTCGCCGTCTCGGTTTTCCCCACACCGGTCGGCCCCATGAAAATAAAACTCCCCACCGGTCTGTTGGGATCCTGAAGCCCCGCGCGCGAGCGGCGTACCGCATTGGCCACGGCCGAAAGCGCCTCATCCTGGCCGACGACCCGCCGACCCAGCTCGGCTTCGAGATTGGTGAGCCGCTCCCGCTCAGACGCCATCATTCGGCTAACGGGAATGCCGGTCCAACGCTGCACGATCTCCGCAATGTCGTCGGCATCCACGTCCTCACGGAGGTACCTCGCGCGGGTTTGGATGTCGCCGAGCCGCTCGGTTTCGGCCGCGATTTCCTGTTCGATCTGGGGCACGCGGCCGTACATGATTTCCGCGGCGAGTTGGAGGTCCCCGGCTCGAGTGGCCTGGTCCGCTTCGATGCGCGCCGCCTCGAGACCAGCCTTCTTCTCCTGGAGTTTGCCAATCACGTCCTTCTCGGCCTGCCACTGCGCCTTCATGCCTTGCGACCGCTCGCTCAACTCGGCAATCTCCCGCCCCACCGCGTCCTTGCGTTCGCGACTCGCTCCGTCGATCTCCCGAGACAGGGCTTGCTCTTCGATCCGCAACTGCACCACCCGTCGCTCCACCTCGTCGATCTCCGGAGGCAGGCTGTCGATCGCAATGCGCAAGCTGCTCGCCGCCTCGTCGATGAGGTCGATGGCCTTGTCGGGAAGAAACCTGTTACCTACGTATCGATCCGAAAGCGTGGCCGCGGCAATGATCGCGCCGTCGGTGATACGAACCCCGTGGTGCACCTCGTAACGATCTTTCAATCCGCGCAGGATGGCGATCGTTTCCTCGACACTCGGCTCGCCTACGATCACCGGCTGGAAACGGCGCTCCAGCGCCTTGTCTTTTTCGATGTGTAACCGGTATTCGTCCAACGTCGTCGCGCCGACGACGTGGAGTTCGCCTCGCGCCAGTGCCGGCTTGAGCATGTTGGACGCATCCACCGCACCCTCGCCAGCTCCGGCCCCCACGATGGTGTGCAACTCGTCGATGAAGACCACGAACTGGCCTTCCTGGCTGGTAATCTCCTCGAGCACCGCCTTGAGCCGCTCTTCGAAGTCGCCGCGAAACTTCGCACCCGCCAGCATCAGCGCGATGTCAAGGACCAGAATCTGCTTGCCCTTGAGCGATTCGGGCACGTCGCCGTCCACGATGCGCTGCGCCAGCCCATCGACGATTGCGGTCTTGCCCACGCCCGCCTCGCCGATGAGCACCGGATTGTTCTTGGTGCGGCGGGACAGTACTTGGATCACGCGCCGGATCTCCTCGTCCCGCCCGATGACGGGATCGAGCTTGCCGGCTCGCGCTTGCTCCGTGAGATCGTGCGTGAACCTCTCGAGCGCTCGGTATTTGCCTTCCGGTGCCTGGTCCGTAACCCGGTGACTGCCGCGCACGGCCTCGAGCGCCTGAAGCAACGTTTCGCCGTCTACGCGCCTGGCGGCCAACAGCTCGCGCGCCGTCGTCCCTCGCGTCTCCACCAGCGCCATGAGAAGGTGCTCGGTCGATACATACGCGTCGCCCAGACTCGTGGCCAAGTGGTCCGCGGCAGTCAGGGAGTCGTTCAACTCACGCGCAGCCTGTGGCTGGCTCCCCCCGGATTGACTGGGCAGCCTGCTCAACTCGCGTTCCGTGGCATCCCGTAGCTCTGCAGCGTTGATGCCCGCCTTTTGGAGCACCGGAACCACAATCCCCTCGTCTTGATCGAGCAGTGCCGCGAAGAGATGTGCGTCGTTTACGACAGGGTTCCCCCGCTGTGTCGCGATGGCGGTGGCCTGCTGCACCGCCTCGGTGGCTTTGATGGTCAAACGATCTGATCGGAGCATTTCGAATTCCCTGCGTTTCGCGCCGGGGGTCCAAGCCCTCCAACATTTTCAAGCAGAATGGCCTACACAGCGTTGGAGTGCAACCACCGTGCCGGATTCATGGCGCCACAATGACATGAAATCGTGCTACAATGGCATGTTTTGCTTCCGGCTCCGACATTCGCCTTCAGCTCGGCCGCCGTGGGTCCCGCCGTTTTCAGTGAGACCGCGGATAACGCGGAGGATGCGGGTGAACACGGATCAAATACTTTGTTGGGGTGTGGAGGTGGGGAGGGAATGACGATTAATGAATATTGAACGCCGGACGCTGATAGCTGAGAGCTGAAAGCTACTTGATGATCGTCATTTTCATGGAGCCAACGGCGCGGCCATTCACAATGAGCTGGTAGACGTATACGCCGGAGGCGGCCTCTCGACCGGTGCCGAGAACCTTGCCATCCCAATACGCCACGAACCGCCCGGTTCCGTTCCAATCCAGTTCCACATTCTCGAGCACGTCCCCGCTTCCTTGGAGAATCGGGATCGCCACGAGTTGGGCCAAGACGTTGTAAATCCGCAGGCTGACCACGGGCTTCTCAACGTCCCACAGTTCCGTACTGAGCACGAACGGAATCGTGGTTTCGGGATTGAACGGGTTCGGGTAGTTCCGCTCTAACTGAGCAGGACGGCCCTCGCTGCCTGGCTGGGCCTGCGCGCCCGAGGGGGCAGCGATAACGAGCCCGAGCATCAGTATCGCCCAGGCAGAGTACTTCATGAACAGCTCCTATTCTGACGACAAGCTTCCTAGTGATTGCTCCTTGCTAAGACCTTATGGACACTCGATCACAAATTTAGGCTTGACTATACCTGCTGTCAAGCAGCCTTCACCACTATGAGGGCGCATTGGGTCCCAAACGCCGCGCATCACCCACCCGAGTCGTAATTCCCTGACCGTCCAGCCACTCGAGCAGCGGAATGAGGAACTTCCGCGACAGCCCCAAGGCTTCTCGAAGGTCGGCCGGTGAGATTTCTCCCAGACGCTCGATCTCCGCTACGGTGGTGCGCGACACCTCGTCCAAGACCGCCGGTTCATAGTATCGGTCCCGACCTACCCGGACCGCATTGCCCTGCCGCACGAAAAACTCAAAGAGTTCCTCGGCGGCATCGTCAGCCACGTCGGGGGCCAGGTCCGCCAAGGTCACCCCTTTCCGGCCGGCTTCCCCGAGCTTCTGCGCGAGGATCTTGGCGGCGCGCTCACGCGACCCGGTCAGGACGGGTCGGAAACCCGGCAGGCGAGCCGCCCCAGCCTCGACTTCGATACGCCCGTCACGCTCCAAATGCTGCCGCACGTAGTCGGCCAGGGGCGATCCCCCCCCTCCCCCTCCCCCTCCACCCTTGACCAAGCGTCGAAAAGCCTCGGCCGGCATGCCCGGAAGGAGGGGCCTCTCTTCGTGGAACGCGCCGACGGCGGCTAGCGCGGCCTCACAGGCCGCATCGACGAATTCGGCGGGAAACAGCTGTCCGCCAACCAGCGTTACACCGGCTTCGGGTAGCCGGGTCATGAGACCCTCGACCTGACTCGGTGGTATCCCCAAACGCACCGGCAGATCGGTCGTCGCAAGCGACCCCGGTCGCTCGGTTCGCACGAACCCGGCAACGCGCTCGACCATGTCCTGCGAGACCCGCCCGGGATCTTCACTGGGCCGGCGCGGGCGCGCGGATGGCCAAGGATCCACCACCACGAATCCTCCTACGGTGGTGACCGGGGAGTATGACCGAAGCACGCCTCGGTCACCCCAGCGGCAAACCAGCGGCGCTTCCAAACGCAGGCGCACGACACCTGAGCCGCCGGCGGGGATGGTGGCCGACGAGGGCGTCACCCGTGCCATCACCTCCGCCGTCCCCACGTGCACCCTGATGCGGGAGCGCTGGGTCAGCGGCCGCGCATGCGCCAGAAGCGTGACGGCGGCATCGACGGTGCGACTCGCTCGCCAGGCGTCGTCACTCACAACGGTGCTGCCACGACGCACGGCGGCGCGATCCACCCCGACCAGCGCCAGCGCCGTGCGGCGCCCGGGATCGGCTCGAGCCGTGTTCACGCCGTGTACCTCGACACCGCGAACGCGTGAGGACACATCGACCGGCAGTACGCGAACGGTGGCCCCGGTCTGTATCGTGCCGGCCCAAGTGGTTCCCGTCACGACCGTGCCCGCACCCGCCACGCTGAACGACCGGTCCACCGGCATGCGGAATAGGTCGTCCGTGGGCCGTTCGACCGCTCGTTGCGCTGCGCGGCCCAGCGCTTCGCGCAGCGCGTCGAGTCCAACGCCGGTCTTCACCGACACAGCCTGCGGCGGCTCCCACTGAACGGTGGTGCCCTCGAGTCGATCACGTATGTCGTCCACCACCAACTCGAGCCACTCCGGTTCGGCGAGATCGACCTTGGTTACGGCCACGACACCCGTCGCAACACCGAGGAATTCCAGAATCGCCAAGTGCTCGATTGTTTGCGGCATGACGCCCTCGTCGGCGGCCACCACGAGTAGCGCCACGTCGACTCCGGTCGCACCGGCCACCATGTTCCGCACAAAATCCTCGTGCCCAGGCACGTCGACCACGCTGGCCGACAGTTTGTCATTCAACCGGAAATGCGCAAAGCCGATGTCGATCGTGATGCCGCGTCGCTTCTCTTCTTCCCAGCGATCGGTATCGATCCCCGTGAGTGCCTTCACGAGCGCCGTCTTGCCGTGGTCGACATGACCGGCCGTCCCGATTACGGCGTGGCGTTCCAACGCTGCGTCTCCCAAAAGTGCAACGCTTTCAGTTCACGCCCCTCAGCTACGTGCACACGGATGAACTGCGACACGAGCCTTCTGTGGGCGGCGGCGTGTCGTGGCGGCAGCGAGCCATCGCGCGGCGGATCGACGCCATCGGCGCCGCCGACGAAAGCCTGCAGCCACTCCCGATCCGCCGACTCCAGCCTGGACGTTTCGCGGTCGGCGGCGCACGCGGGACACAGGTACCCCCCGTCCATGACCGAAAAGTGTACTCCTCCGGACGAATCGATGGCACACCCGTCTACGGCGCACGCGTCGAGCGATGGTGTGAAACCCAAGGCAGACACCACGAGCCACATCGCGCCAAGCGATATCTGAGCCACGAGGGAGGGCTCCGCGTCGGTCAGGGCATCGAGTTGGGTCGTGAGCAACGCATACAGGTGGGGCTGCGGCTCCTGGGGTGCGAACCGCAAGATCAGTTCCGCCAGGGCCGACGCGGATGCGTATCTGCCAATGTCGCGCGTCAATCCCATCCGTTGATGCTCGATGTCGAACGCCGCCAGGGTTTGCAGCTCACGGTTTTGCTTCAAATACAGCTGCGCGGTGCCATCGCTCATCAGCTGGAGGTGAGCACCGAATCGGCTCTTCGCCCGCTGCGCCCCCTTGGCAATAGCACTGAGCACACCATGGTCCCGAGTCGCCAGGCGCACGATCTTGGACGACTCGCCATAGGGGAAAGTGTGCAGCACGACCGCCGCGGTGGAGATCACTGCCATAGCAGAATCTACCACCGCGGGAACGTGAATTGGGAAGCCGCGACCGCACTAGCGGCTGACGCGCCCTCCGAGCGTAACCGTCCGCCCACGTGCTGGGAAACCGAACACCTCCACGTACTGCTCGTCGAACACGTTCTCGAGTCGTAGGGTCCACGTCAGCTGTGTACCGCTCATCCGGGCCGGCAACAGATCCACCTGTGTGGCGAGATCCACCGTGGTGTACGTCGGTAACACGACGGGCTCGGCCGGAAACGTGCCGAAGTCACGGTCATCCCGGTCGCCCACGCGGTTCACGACTATGCTGAAGGATCCACGGTCCCACCCGCGGAAACTCGCCTCGCCGCTGAACGTCGACGTGGGGCGCCTGAGCAACCTCGCGCCTTCCACGAAGGTCGCACCGGCACCCGAGGCGAAGCCGGCGTCCACAACCTTCGTGTCCAGGTAGGTGTAGTTTCCCGACACCACCAGATCCGCAACGGGCTCCACGATTACCTCGATCTCGATGCCGGAGGCTTCGGCTTCAGCAACGTTGACGTAATTAGGCGTTTCC
>JADFPO010000124.1 GCA_022562295.1 Gemmatimonadota bacterium | reverse complement strand
GACGTGACGGACGTTTTCCTGGACTTGGTTCCACAGAACATCTTCCAGGCGTTCGCCACCGGCCAGATTGCGCAGGTCGTTGTCTTCGCGATCTTCCTGGGAGTGGCCACCCTCCTCCTGCCCGACGAGGCGCGCCACCTGTTGCGCCGATCGTACGGCGTTCTCGCCGAGGTGCTCCGCAAGCTGGTCGGCATCGTGTTGTATTTCGCACCCATCGGCATCGGCGCACTCGCCGCCGCAACCGTCGGCCGGCACGGAGCGGCCATCTTCGGCCCGCTCGCGGTGTTCATACTTGGCGTGCTGTCGGCCCAGGCGGTCATGGTCGTGATTTACATGACACTCATCGCGGTGCTCACTGATCGCTCGCCGATCGAGTTCCTGAAACAGACGGGTCCGCTCTACGCCACCACGGCAGCCACGACATCCAGCCTCGCGAGCCTGGCGGTGTCGCTGGATATTGCCGACCGCCGCCTGCGACTCCCCCGCAGCATTTATTCTTTCACCTTGCCGCTCGGTGCACAGCTCAACACGGACGGTACGGCCATTATGCTTGCGGGCGTGGTGCTGTTCACCGCACAGGCCGCGGGAGTGGATTTCTCACTGGCCTCTCAGGCAACCATCGTGTTGATCGGGTTAGTGCTCTCCGTCGGAGGGGCGGGCATTCCCGGCGGCGGTCTCGTGCTCGCGCTCATTTTCGTGCAAGCGTTCAACCTTCCTATCGAGATCGCCGCGATCGTGGGTGGCATATACCGTTTGATCGACATGGGCAACACGACCGTCAACTGCATGGGCGACATGGTGGGCACCGTGATCGTCGCGGACTCCGAATCCCCAGCCGCCGACGCCGCGGCGACGTGACGAGCACCCCGGTAACGAAAGTGGCCGCCCATACCCCGCGGCCACTTCGGTCCCTGCGACCTCCAATCAGGAACTCATTGCAGGTTGAACACGCGCACCGTCGTCGTCGGATTATCGGTTACGCCGTCTAATCACCAATGAGATACAGGCGGGCGTTCAGCGCGACCGCTCCGACAACCCAGGTCAACGCCGCTAACTGCAAGACATGAACGGCACGCATCTGGCTGGTGTCTCTACCACTCCGATTACCTGCACTTCTGACTAAGCTTGGGATCATGCTATTTTCTCATTGGGAAAATGGACGGCCGTTTTGGCCCCTCGAGCAGAATCTACCTCCGAGGGCACCGGTCTGGAGGTCCTCCGAGACGGCACAAGAAACCCCTTATTACCTGAAAGCTGGCCAAAGGTCTTATCCGCATCGATCCTGTCAACACCGGACTCGGCCGAGCAACACGGGCTGGATGCGCAGGATGGTTCGCTTCCGATGGTGTCTCTAGGTTAAGTCGCTATCTTGCGGGTTCGCAAAAATGGGACTGATCATGCCGCGTTGTTTCTTCGCTAGCGTCATGCTGACCTTTGGGCTGGCCGCTACCAGTCCGCTGGCCGGCCAGGGAACGGTTGAGCCGAATGGCCGGCTCGCGCCGCCGCCCCCATCTGTCTTGATCCGGCAAGACGATGGAGACGCCGTGGCGGTCGCCACCTATGTCGAGACACCGCCGACCATTGACGGGGTGCTGGACGAACCGTACTGGAAAACGATCGTCCCCATCTCGGGTTTCTTGCAGCGCGACCCCGTCGACGGCGCGCCCGCCTCCGAGCGATCGGAGGTGCGCATCGCCTACGACCGCAACGCGCTGTATTTCGCTTTGGTGTTGCACGATCGGGAACCGCACCTGATCCGGCGCAGCATCCTCCACCGAGAGGGTCGCATCGATCAAGACGATCGGGTGATCATCGCGATTGATACATTCCACGATCGGCGCAACGCGTACATTTTCGAGTTGAATTCATTCGGCACGCAGGGCGATGCGTACATCACGGATGAGTCCATGACGCTGGCCGATTGGAATTGGGAGGGCGTCTATCGCAGCGAAGGGCGCGTAACCGACGACGGCTGGGTGCTCGAGGTCGCCATTCCCTTCACCACCATCCGCTTCAGCAACGCCGACGTTCCGCAAATGGGAATCGCGTTCTACCGATCAATCCGCCGCAAGGATGAAAACGTTTTCTGGCCTCATATTCCTCAACGCTACCGCGCCGGTATTTCACAGGTCTCGCAGTACGCCACGCTCTCGGGCCTACGCAACTTGCGGCGTGGCCGCTATGTCGAAATCAAGCCGTTCGCCATCGCAGGCGGACAGCGGCTCGAAACGGGCAGTGAGACCGATTTCGTGCGCGACGCCGGCGTGGATCTAAAATACGCCGTCACCTCGAATGTCACGCTCGATCTGACATACAACACGGACTTCGCACAGGTCGAAGCTGACAATGTCCAGATCAACCTCACCCGCTTCAGCCTCTTCTTCCCCGAAAAGCGTGAGTTTTTTCTCGAGCGCGCTGGCCTGTTCACCTTCGGCGACCAACGGGAGGCAGAGGTATTCTTTAGCCGGCGGATAGGACTCACGAACGACATCATCGGAGGCGGACGCGTCACGGGGACGATTGGGCCGGTGTCTCTGGCACTCCTCAACCTCCAAACCGACGACTCTGAAATCACCAAGGGCGCGAATAACGGTGTAATTCGCATGCGCACCGACCTGTCGAAGCGTGCCAACATCGGTGGCATCTTCACCAACCTCCAGAGTGCGGACGGGCACAACCGCGTCGCGGGAGCCGACGGGACCGTGCGGTTCTGGAGCAGCAGCTCGCTGCGGGGGTGGGCTGCCAAGGTCTGGGACGACGATTTGGCCACCGCGCCGGGAACGGCCGCAGGTGCCGCCGAGCTGATCCTCCGGAACGACCGATACATGATGGAACTGGCCTACACGAACATCGGTGAGAACTATCAACCGGGTCTCGGCTTCGTAAGTCGACCGGACCAGATCCGCTTTGGTGGGCAGATCGGTGTCACTCCGCGGTTCGAGCGAAGCACGTGGGCTCGGCAACTCTCGGTTTTCCTACAAGCGAATCATATCGAGGGACAGGACGGGATAAAGCAATCCCACTTTCGTCGGATCGACACTCGACTCAGCACGCAGACCGGCGACCGGCTCGGAGCCAACCTGTCGGAACGCTTCGAGCGTCTCTTCGTTCCGTTCAGTATTCAGAGTGATGTCACGATCCCGGCTGGTGACTATACGTTTCGTGCTATCAGCGCCAACATAAACACCAACGAGAGCCGCACGCTCTCGGGTTTCGCCAACGTGTCGATTGGACAGTTTTTCAGTGGCACGAGGAATCAGTACCGCGGCAGACTGACATGGAAGACGGGTCCCCATCTCACGCTGGCGGGTACCGTCACACTCAACGACATCTCGCTTCCAGTACCGAACGGCGATTTTTCTACGGCGTTGCTAGGTTTCAACGTCGGTGCGGCCGCTTCGCGCAAGCTGTTTGCAAATGCGCTCGTACAATGGGATGACGTGTCGCGCACGCTTCAATCCAACATTCGCGTCGACTGGATTCACACGCCCGGAAGTGATCTGTTTGTCGTGCTCGACACCGGTTATCGAACGGGCAACTTGACGGATCCGCTGCGATCCCGGTGGACCAATCGCACTGGAGTAATGAAGCTGACTTACTTGAGGGCCCTGTAAGGAGGGGTTGTGAAGATTCTGTTTCGCTGGTCAAGACAGCTTGTGATGATGAGTTGTGGATCGCTGTCCTAGGACGCCAGGTCGAAGAAACTCTCGAGGCTCGGGACGGCGGCTGGGGTCTCGTGGTTTGGCACGCGCGCAGCCATCTCAGGGGCGCGCATCGCCGCGAACAACTCGATGTGCGCGTCCACAATCCGCCGGCGGGCGTCCTCGTTCGGCGCCAAATCCCACACACCGCGTTCTGTCGTGCCCCCCAGGACGATTCCGTCGCTCCGCGGCATCATGTGAACGAAACCGCTTTGGGCGGCCGCGCTCCCGGGAATGGCGCCGAATGTCGCGTAATTCACTTCCGCCTGGGGGACCAACACCGTGAGTTGTCCCTTCACTGGTATGAGTTCTTCGTCGCCGAAGAGCGCGCGCGACCCCAAGCCCGTACAGTTGACGATCAAGGATTCGTCCAGCGCCATGAAGTCGCGCGGTTCGTCGAACTTCCGGATCACGATGCGGCCACCGAAGAAGAGCACGTCGCGTACGAGGGCGTCGAGGTAGATCGACGGCTCGATTCGGAGCGATGGACGGCGACTGGTGTACGTCGAGGGAAACGGATGCTCCCCCGGTTGCAGAACCACGCCACCAATCCGCACGTCCTGTGGAAGTAGTGAAGATCCTCCAGGCCCCACACGTTGCCGTATGTCGTTCATCAAGCTGTAGCTGTATATCCACGAGACACCGTATTGCCGACCGACCAGGAGTTGCAGCTGTCTGTACCCGATCTCGGCGGCGCGCCTAAACTGTGCATCCCACAGCGGCGTCCGTCGGTTGTTGTCCACGAGACCCGACGTCGGGGTGAAGGCGGCAAGCGCCATGTTCGAGGTCGTGTCCGGCGGCACCGACTGGGCGTAGATGGTGACGTCGAAACCACGGCGTTGCAGTTGTCTCGCGGCGGTGAGGCCGATCGTGCCGCAGCCAATCACGGCAGCACGTCGCTCGTCGTGCTCCAGAGCCAGCTCGGCGGCAAGGTAGCCGGTGCCCCACCCCAGTGAGTGACCAGCTCCACCATGACCGTAGTTATGCACGACCGTTTTCGCGTCGAGTCTCTCGGCCTTGACCACAAAACCGGAGGGCCGGTGCGGACGCAAACCGACGGTCGTCCGGATGACGCGGTCCCAAGAAGCGCGTACCGGAACGAGGTTGACGACCCGTCTCGGCCCAACGGTCGTTCGCGCCGTCCCCGCCCCGGTGGCACAGCCACCGAACCCCAATCCAACGAGTCCCATCCCACCGGCTTGGAGCAACATCCGCCTGTCCATCTTCACCTCCCTACGCGATTGGCTTCAGAGTGGAGATTGGTGATCTGCTTCATGCCCACTCAATTCTCCAATCTCCACTCGCCCCGCTAGCCTACTGCACCAACGTATAGGTGTACTTCACCATGATCGTGCGAGCTTGTGACCACGGCAGCCTCGGACCACCCAGTACGTCACGGTCGGTGTTCATGTCGTCGTTGTACACCAACCACAGATCGCTGCCTTCCCGAAAATGGTACCGCAATCGCGCGTTCACCCCCAGACGGTCCGCGGTGCTGCTGTACTGGAACAGCGCGGTGGCCGAAAAGTGGATGTCCACCGCCGTCTGAATCCGGATACGTGCCAGATGAGCCGTGAGTGATTCGTTTCGGTCGGAAAACCGCACCACGTTGATCTGATAACTTCCACCCATCTCGAGGTGCGGAGAGACACTGATGGTCGGGCCACCCGAGACCGCCACTCGCCATCCATCGTAAAACGTACCCGCGCGAATCGTAGCGCCGCCTCGTAGCAGTGAGCTGCGCGACAACCGCATCTGTAGCTCGCCCTCGTGGAACCAGTAGTTGCCAGGTTCGACCGGCGTCACACCGGACAACAAAAACCGGTCGCGCACGCTCTCGTAGCTATTGTGCATCGTCAGCGTCACGCGGCGTCCCGACTTCAGCTCGAACTCGAGCGACGGCGCAATAGACACAGACTCTACGCTCTTGTCACCGTTACGCATGAATGCCGACGATCGGCTGCGCACGGTCATCGTTCGCAGGGCAGAAGACGGACTTTGGAACCAGCGGTATTGCGTGCTATTCTGCACCTGCGTGAAGTCGTTGCGAAGCGTAAAGCCTAATTGTGGCGCGTATTCCCGACCGGAGCGCACGTAGTCCACCGAATAGCTGAATCCGGTTTGGGTGCGTCGCTGCCAACCGGCCACGAACCGGCTTGCGGCTAGCAAGTTGTGGGCCGGGTCGGCCGGATCGTCATTGTCAAACGAGGCAATCCACTTGGCCTTGACGTACTCGTCCCCAAACACCCGCAGGCTCGTGTCAAATCCCGTCGTCACTCCGTAGTTTCCATCCGTATCGACCTTGCTGGTCATCATCGCGCCGACAGTGGAAAAAGAGTTGAACACCTGTCGTCGGAGACGCGCCACGCCGAAATTCTCCGAGGCGAGCCCGTCTTGAGCCGCGGTCTGCATGTTGAGCAAACCAATGTCAGTTGCGCCGACCCGGCCAACCATCCTGAGGCCCCCCAAGATGCGTACGGGCTCACCGGCGGCGTTCAAACCGATGCGGCGGCTGTGGAATAGACGGCTGAAACCGCCCGTGTTGAAGTCGAACAGGCTGGCCCGCTCCTGAAAGAACTGACGCTTCTCGGGGAAGAAAAGGGAAAAACGAGTGAGGTTGACCTGTTGAGAATCCGCTTCCACCTGTGCGAAGTCCGTATTCACGGTCGCATCCAGGGTGAGGTTGCTGGTCAGGTTGTACTTGGCGTCCAGTCCCAACTCGTTGGTTCGGTCGTTGGCGATCTGGTAGGCGGTTCCGCTGCCATTGAGTTCGGCGGCTTGATTCAGTCCGCCGAGAACGTACGGCGTCAGGTACAATGGCTTGGCGGCGTAGACGCCCTCCATCGACACTCGCTGTGCCTTTGATGGCTTGGCGAATCCCATCCCCCAGTTCGGTGGGATGTCCGGCCACGTCAGGCGCTCGTTTTTCCGTGCGATGAACCGATAGACAATCATACCCATCACAACGTGGCCATTGTCGTCCTGGAACCCGAGGCTGGAGAACGGAATCCGCATCTCGACAAACCAGCCCTCCTCGGTGCGAGTGGTCGCGAGGTCCCAAAACGAGTTCCAGTCATTGTTCATGGGGCGGCCGCTGGAAAACTCAGCGTCATTGGCCACCGACCGGTCGGATCGCACGCCGGACGGGCTGGCGGTGAACCACACCGCGGACTCGTAATCGTTGTACGTGTCCAACACAATGGAGAGCAGGTCGTCACCGCTGTATTGATCGCGATACAGCGTGGTACTGCGCACTCCCCCCGGATCGGAGTCGTACATTCGTCCACCCATGTACAGGTAGGAGTCGTCGTACGCCACGAGAATCTCCGTCCGCTCGCTCGGCGGCGCTCGGTACGTCGGACCATAGGTGGTCATGGGGAGCACAGGGACGCTCTGCCAGGCAGGTTCGTCCAGCCGTCCATCCAGCTCGATGGGCCCGGACAGCCGGGTTAGAGGTATCTCTTGTGCCTTGGCGGAGGTCGCTAGCGAAAGGCCGAGCAGCGCCAACGTGGCGGCAAAGCGGGCGACGTGCTCTGTCATGGACCGCAAACTAACGGAAGCCCACCTCTTCAGCCAACGCGGGTTTCTCTCGATGTCGGATCGCTGTTAGCCTTTATCGCTCCGCGTACACTGCCGCGCGACCTTGCTTGTCGAACGCCATCACGTTGTAGGGTCGCGGGTTCGGCCCCTCCATACCTGGGGAACCAACCGGCATTCCGGGAACGGCGAGCCCGGCGAGGTCCGGGCGTTCGTCGAGCAACCGCGCTATGAGGTCCGCCGGCACATGACCCTCGATTACATAACCGTCCACCGTCGCGGTATGGCAGCCCTGCAGTTCGCGGGGAACGCCGTGCTCCGCCTTGATCGCCGCGAGGTTTGTGAGATCCACATTGCTTATCTCAACCGTATATCCGTTGTCTTGTAGGTGACCCACCCACGCAGTGCAGCAGCCTCACGTAGGTGACTTGTAGACGGTCACCACAGGGCCGGCTGGCACCGGCTTGGCAAACATCGTCACGCCCACCGCCACCGCCGCCACCACGACGCCCGCGAGTCCGAGCCCTCGTTTCTTCGAAGCCATCTTTACGGTCCCCTTTCCTCTGTATCAGTCGCGTCAGTCCCGTATGTAAAGTGCGCAACAAGTGCTCGTGGCGCTACCGCTTGCGAGCGGTTCCTTGCAGATTCGAGTATGAAACGCCACCCTCCTCTCGCAGGCGGAACGAATTCCGGCGGCGCGGGTCTACTCACGGTGAAACGGAGTGGCAGCGCGGTACGTACGAAGAGGTGCAAGATGAGTGCTTCAATGCCGCGCCCGGCGCTCGCAATCGTGGTCATGTTGCTCGCGCTCCCGGGCATCGGCTGTACTGACGACACGGCGTCACAGGAGAGTTCGCTATTGATCGAATTCCAGCGTTCCGGCGGCATCCGGGGCAGCGACGACCGGCTGACCATCGACGACGAAGGTACGGCAACCCTGACCCGCGACGGCGCCACGTCGGCGATTACGATCGACGGGAGCGTCATGGATCGTCTGCGCCAAGCGCTGCGGGAGATCGAGTTCGACAAACTGGTTGTCGAAGATTCGCCACGGCGAGGCGGCGATGCGTACGAGTACGCGATCACCTACCAGGGCAGCACGGTGCGCGCTCCGGAAACTGCGCTGCCCGAATCCCTCCGACCGCTCGTCGAACTGCTTGACGGTATCCTCAACCGTGCCTGAGACGAGGGCGCGCACCGGGAGCAGGTTGGCACCGCCATTACGGAATTGGGTGGCCGGTCGTGCACTCATGGTGGTTGTGCCAGCCGGCCTCATCACTGCCTGCGGGCCGAACACGCCGGCCGACCTGCTGCTGCTGCTGCGAGACGCGCAGGGATCGACTCACACCACCCGAAACCCGCTGACCGGGACACCCAGCTTCCTGCGCACACAGGTCCCGGCCGCGGCGATGGATCGGCCGTTCACAAACAGCGTGGACCTCGGCCGGACCTTCATGCGCCGGTACGCCGGGCTGTTCGGCCTCCCCGATCCAGCAGAAAACCTACGCCAGGTAGCGGAGAAAACGGACCCGCTGGGCATGCGGCACATCAAGTTCCAGCAGGTTCATCAAGGATTCGACGTGTACGGCGCGGAGGCCACCGTGCACCTCAGCCGCGACGGCCGCAGCATACTGGCCGTTACGAACAGCACGATCCCCGATATGGCAACGCCCGTCACGTGGCCGCCGATTGGTATCGACAGGGCGGGAGCGGCACGCATTGCGCGACGCCAGATGCCTGGCGCCGTCGTCGTTTCTTCCTCGTTGGTGCGCTACCCCGGACGCCTCAGGCAATCCTCGGCCCCGCTTGCCTGGATGGTGGAGCTGCGCGACGACGCGCTTCCCGCCCGGCGGGTGTACGTAGTGAGCGCCGTGAACGGCCGCATACTGGATGTGTTGGATCGTTTGTATACCGGACGCGACCGTCGCACCCATACGGCCAACCACAAGTTCGATCTGCCTGGAGTACTCCGCCGCGCCGAGGGTGATGCGCCCGTCGGTGACCCGGATGTAGATCATGTGCACGACTACGCGGGCGAAAGTTACGACTACTTCTCCGCGACCCACGGACGGGACAGCTACGACAACCTCGGCGCACCTATCTCATCCACCGCGCATTTCCGAGCCGACTATCGGAACGCGTTCTGGGACGGCTTGCAAATGGTCTACGGCGACGGATACACGGTCAAGGACGTCGTGGCGCACGAGATGACGCACGCCGTGACAGAACACGCCGCAAACCTCGAATACCGGTGGCAGTCGGGGGCGCTCAACGAAAGCTTTTCCGACATCTTCGGCGCCATGGTCGATCGCGACGACTGGCTGATCGGTGAGGATCTCCCTGACGGTCCGATTCGCAACATGGCCGATCCGATGCAGTTCGACGATCCAGACCACGTGAACGACTTCCGAGCCATCTGCCGCGACAACGAAGGGGTGCACACCAATAGCGGCATTCACAACAAGGCGTTCGTTGGCGTGGCGGAGGCGATAGGCAAAGATCGCGCCGAGCAGATCTTCTATCGGGCGTTGACGGTGTACCTGGGGCCGCAATCCGGTTTCGAGGACTCCCGGTCGGCCGCGCTGCAGTCAGCCGCCGATCTCTTCGGAGACGACGGTGCCGAGGTCAAGGCGGTGGAGCGTGGATTTGCCGCCGTTGGGATCGATGGGACTTTCGACCCCGGGCCCGGCGGATGTAGCAGCGCCGACGGGGAGAGGTTGGACGAGTTGTGGGCCGCTCTGGCGCTGCTCATGGGGCTGATCGGCCTGGGCAGCACGCT
>JADFPO010000123.1 GCA_022562295.1 Gemmatimonadota bacterium | reverse complement strand
GGTGTGAGTGTGCAAGATGTGGTCGGCGACGCGGTCTTCGAGGAGGAGCACGAAAGCATGGTGCTGGTGCGCGACATCGAGGTGTATTCGTTGTGCGAACATCACATGCTTCCTTTCTTCGGCAGGGTGCATATCGCTTATTATCCGGATGGTCGTATTCTCGGCCTATCGAAGATTCCCCGCGTGGTCGATATTTTTGCGAGAAGGCTTCAACTGCAGGAACGGCTCACGGATCAGATTGCGGATGCTCTCATGGACGTACTCGAACCGGAAGGCGTCGGCGTCATCATCGAGGCGCGTCATCTCTGTATGATGATGAGAGGCGTCGAGAAGCAAAATTCCAAAACGGTGACCTGCGCTCTGCGAGGGATGTTCCGCGACGACGCGAAAGCTCGTGACGAATTCTTGAGGTTGGCACACGGAGGCTGGCAGCTGGACTAGTTGCCGCCACGGAGTGTCCCGCACGCTCCCGAGAGTCCGATGACCCAGATGTTGGACGTGCTGCGAGGCTTACGCAGCATCACCGCGACACCCGGCCGAGGGTGCACCCGCATCGCCTACACTCATTACGAAGATCAGGCACACGACTACGTGTGGGAGCGACTGCGCGACGTTCCCGGATTACGACGCGTTCATGACGCCGCCGGCAACATGTTCGTCGTGCCGGAGGCACCCGTCACGGCTGGGCACCCACATGTGCTCATCGGGAGCCACCTCGATACGGTGATCGAGGGAGGTTGGCTCGACGGCTCCCTTGGCGTCGTTGCCGCCATGCATGTCCTGTCGCAGCGCGTGGGGCTCGGCGCCGATGTGAGCCTCGTGGTTTTTCGCGACGAAGAAGGTGTGCGGTTCAACACGGGTCTGTTCGGTTCCAAGGTGTTCGCTGGACGGTGCCAGCCCACCGATCTGGATGCCACGGATGGCGACGGCGTCCGTGTGCGCGACGTCGTACCGGATCCGGCGGGGTGTCGTGATTACCGGCCACCAGTCGATCCGTCGGTGTTTCTCGAGTGTCATATCGAGCAAGGTGCGCGCCTTGTCACGCGAGAAAAGCGAGTGGGAATGGTCACAGCCATCGTCGGCATTCGCCGGTTCGCGTTGATCGGCACAGGGTCGGCGAATCACGCAGGGACGACCGATATGCTCAGACGAGAGGATGCGCTCGTTCCCGTCGCCGAGATCGTTGGGAGGCTTCCGACACTAGTGGAGGGCATCGAGGATGCCGTCATCACGTGCGGCCGGTTGTCCGTGCAACCCGGCGCGCCCAACGTGATTCCCGGAAGGGTTACGGCCATCGTGGAGATGCGGGCGCAGGACGAATCTACGCTGGACACCATCGAACAGCGGCTGCGGGGTTTGGTCGACCAAGCGCGCGGTTCCAGGGCGGCAGAGGTCGAACTGCAACCTTCAGTCGTGGTGCCTTCGGCGCCCACCGACCCGGAGGTGCAGGCTTGCCTCGAAGCAGTTCTGGCAACACGAAGCATTCCGTTCGACAGACTCGCATCGATGGCGGGCCACGACACGCAGCAGGCGGGACAACGCTGTGCTGCGGGGATGTTCTTCATTCCCAGCATCGATGGCGTCAGCCACAACCCGGCGGAAGATTCGAGGTATGAAGACGTCGAGCTCGCCGGCGACATCATGCTCGCGTGGGCGGAAGCCTGCCTCGCTCGATGTTCATAGAGCTTGCGGAATATCTCAGATGTCCGCGAGATCCAGAAGAATCATATTGCGTCGTTCTTCCCGAAGAGATGGTGGGACGCAGCATCATTCGGGGCGTCGTGGGGTGTCCCGCGACGAAGCGCGAGTACAGGATCGAGAACGGGGTAGCCAACTTCATCCTGGCGGACGCTCCGCCGTTGCCGGAGCATTCGGACGAGGCACCGGTCGACGCGCAAACGGTCCACGCGCTGCTCGGCGTGACCACGCCGGGCGGTTACATAGTACTCCTGGGTTCCGCTGCGCGACTTGGCGTTGGTCTGAGCGAACTCATAGGCGGCGTCCACTTCGTCGGCCTCAACGTACCGGACGGCGTCGAGCCGTCGGTGGCCATGAGCGTGCTACGGGGCCCGTCTCCGCTGCCGCTTCGGTCGTCGATGGCGCGGGGTGTGGTCATTGGCGCCGAATACGCGGTCGGATCGTGGCTGGCGGAGGGGAGTCGGGTGTTGCTTTCCGGATTGCGGGTGGTGGTCTTCAAAGAAGCAGCGGTGGTGCCGGGAACGCGTGCGCTCGCCTCCGGACATGGACTTTGGGTGGGCCAGAAAGGCTAGAGTCCGAGGAAGTGATAGCCGCTAAGCGTAGCAGGCGTCGATGCGATCTTTGTAGCGCTCTTCGATTACATGCCGCTTCGCCTTGAGTGAGGGTGTCAACATCCCGTTCTCGATGGTGAAGTCGTCTTCGAGCAAGAGCACCTTCTTGGGCATCTGATAACCGGCGAGATCTCGCAGGGTGAGCATGACTTCACGCTCGACCTTGGCGCTCACGTCGGGCAGCTTGAGCAGGTCGGATGGGCTTCCCGCTGTGAGCTGCCGTTCCCTGGCCCACTTACGCAACGCCTCGGCGTCGGGTACTACCAAGATCATCGGAAACTTCCGTTTATCGCCGATCATCACGGCGTTTGAAACGAACCGGCTCGCCTTGACACGGTTTTCGATCGGCTGGGGTGCGATGTTCTTGCCACCGGCAGTTACGATGATGTCCTTTTTCCGGTCCGTAACACGTAGATACCCATCCTCGTCGAGCTCGCCGATGTCGCCGGTGTGAAACCACCCTTCCTCGTCGATCGCTTTGGCTGTCTCGTCCGGCCTGTTGTAATACCCCCGCATCACGTTGGGTCCCCGGGCAAGGATCTCCCCATCGCCAGCGATACGCACCTCGACCTCGGGCAATGCCACGCCAACTGTCCCGAGCCGCGGTGACTCCAACGGATTGACACTGATAACAGGAGACGTTTCCGTAAGTCCGTATCCTTCGATCACGGGGAGCCCTGCCGCGAACAGGAACTTGGCGGTCTCCGGCATCAGCGGTGCGCCACCTGACACAAAGTACCGCAGCCGACCGCCGGTCCGCTTCTGTAGCTTCGAAAAAATCAACCGATGTGCAACGCGGTACTGGAGGGCAAGGCGGGCCGGTATGGTTTGCTTTGCGAGTGTCAGGTCGGCCCATTTCTCTCCAATGCCCCGGGCCCAGTGGAATAGTCGCCTTTTGATGGTGCCACCTGACAACGCGTTCTCCAGCACCCGTGCGTGCAACTTCTCATAAAAGCGAGGGACGGCGATCATGACGGTCGGACGGATCTCCATCATGTTGGACGCCACGGCATCCCAGCTCGAGGCGTAGCAGATCGTCACACCGGCATGAAACATGGAGTAGTAGCCGGGCGTCCTTTCAAAACTGTGTGACAGTGGCAGCAGGGAAAGGCACACATCGTTGGGCCCAACCGGCAACAAAGCCAACGCAGCCACGGCGTTGCTCGTCAGGTTGCCGTGCGTGAGCATCACCCCTTTTGGTTCCCCGGTAGTGCCCGATGTGTAGACGAGTGTTGCCAGCGCGTCCTCCGGCACGGCCATGGCATCGGTGTGATACGAGGGATAGTCCACCTCGACCGAAGCCCCGAGTTGCATCAATCGCGCGAGTGCCACCGCTCCAGCGTCCGGTCCCAAATCGTCAAACCCGATAATGTGCTCGAGATGTGGCAGTTGGTCGCGGATCTGGAGTATTTTGTCGTACTGTTTACGATCTTCCACAAACACCGCACAGGACGCCGAGTCGTCGAGGATGTACTGCATCTGGTGGGGCAGCAGGGTCGGGTAGACCGCGACGTCCGTACATCCGATCATGAGGCAGGCAAGATCGGCGACAGCCCATTCCGGCCTGTTCGCGGACACGATCGCGACGCGATCGCCCGGCTGCACACCGAGCTTGCGGAGCCCGAGGCCCACGTGGTGTACGCGGCGCTCGAGTTCCCGGTGAGTGATGTCGTGCCACTCGCCGCCCGCCCGGTACCGCAAGGCGGCGCGCTTTGTGCTGAACCGCTCGACGCCGCCGAGAAAGAGCTGGTTCAGTGTTGCGGGCGGTTTCATGGTGGCGGCATGTCCGCGTATCGACGGCGTCAGCTTCGCCGAAGCTGGCGGAACGACGCTCCAGATGCAGTCGACCGCGCGGGTGGCACCGGGGTCGTTGGAGGGGCGGGCGCCGACAGCGCCTGATTGCGCTGGGTGCCGAGCGTCAACACAAGCTGCGTACTGGTTCCGAGCACCCGGCGGCTCAGTGGACGCCCTGTGGGGTGCGTGCCGCGTGCTCCGGTGCCTCCGGTGGAGTCGGCGACCACCGTTACGAGAATGGGTTCGGAGCGAATGTCTTCGACCCGAGCCTGGACGCGGCCCGCCCCGGCCCGCTCGCCGGCGATAACACCTGTCGCCGTGTCGAGGGTAAAGCCGACTTGGCCGGAGTCCACGTCGACGATGAACCAGAGGATGACGGCGTCGGTCACTACCTCACCGACGCCGTTGACGGCGCGTGCGACGAGTTGCGCTGAGTCGCCCACCATGATCGTCAGCTGCTGTGTTTCGACCTCGAGGCCGATGACGTGGTCGAAATCTGGGTTCAGAACACCGCAGCCGGCGATGAGGGCTGTCACTGCCGGTGCGGTTGCGCGCGATCTCAAGGTCCCTCCGTGAGACCGAGTTCCTCCAGCGTACCGCGCGCGTGTTCGATCCACTTCTCCGCTCCCGCGTCGGGAGGCGGATTGGCGAGAAAGGCCCTGAGATGGGTGGCACCCGTCTCGGTCTCGCCCCGCTTGATCAGCAGAAATGCCAGGCCATAGTGGGCGCCCATCTGTTTGTCGTCGATTTCGAGCGCCTTGCGATAGTAGCGGATGGCTTCGTCGTGCTGATCCGTTTTTGAGAATGCTATCGCGATGTTCTGCAGAACCCGAAGGTCGTTCGGATCGTCACGGAGGGCGAGCCGATACGATGTGAGGGCGGCGTCGAAATCGCCCTGTCGCTCGAGGGCGAGTGCTTCGTTCAAATAATCCAGGCGTCGAGGGCGGAGCCTCTCCCGGTCCGGGCGCTTGAATAGACGTTTCCAGAAGCTCATATCGAGCGTCCAAGATACAGAACGCTCATTTCGTTGGCAACGCGCTGCATACGGCGCTTGTCCGGGTGAGGAGGGCAGCGTAGTATGATCACATGGCACGCCGCTACGTCACCAGAGCCGCACCCAGGGAGGTACTCGAAGTTGATTGGCGTCTCTTCGGAGAAATGAGTCGTGGGCTCGCCCTGCGGGTGGCTGCCGGCTTTGATCCCGACCTCGTGGTGGGGATCGCCAAGGCAGGTGTCATTCCGGGAGCGGTGATCGCCTCGATTCTCGAACGCGACTTCGCCTCGATGGCCGTGACGCGTGACAGGGCCCGCGCCCGCCCCACGCTAGTGACAGCTCCACCGCCGAGCGTCACGGGCCGTCGCGTGTTGGTCGTGGACGAGACTTGCGATACGGGCGATACGCTGAAGCTCGCCTTGAATGCCGTGCGCAAGCTCCGCCCGGATGAGATCAGGACCGCGGTTTCTTTCAAGACGGGTGCGTATCAGCCCGACTTCGTCGGGTTGGCGACGAGCAGCGTCATCATACTGCCGTGGGATCGGGAGATTATATCGAAGGGGGAATTGGTGGTCAGGCCCGAGTACGCGGCCTATGTTCCAGCGGACGCTGCCGCGAGGACGTCGGTGTAGCTTTCACCGCGGTTTATCGCCTCAAACACCTGTTGGAGCGTCGCGGCAGATCCAATCAAGAAGCGACACCGTTCGCCACCGCACGTGAGGCACTCGACCTGCATGACCGCTACTATCTCGCCGGCGAGTTCGGTCATGAACGCGGCCAACATCCCGGTGGTGAAATGGCAGGATGGCACGAGGGCGGTGGTGTCACTCTTGGCCTCAGCCCAGTCGGCAGTGTCCAAGGCGAAGGCGCCGTCGCCGAGTTGCTCCAGCACCACGTTGCCCCATCCAGTCGCCTCGAAGAACTCCGACAGCATCTGACCGAGGAACGTGGCATCCAGGTCCGCCGGATCGGCCACGTTGGCGCGGGTCTGCAGCCACGAAGCAAAGGCCTGATATACCTCAGGTCCGGAAGCGTAACCGGTCTCCTGCAGCACCGAGGCCGCCTGCTCGCCCAACGATCGTTCCAGCGCCGCGCGCAAGGTACGAAGGCTGGCAGGGCCGAGACTTACGAGACCGTTCCTCCAATTCATGCCCGGCAACTTAGGTGACGTCTCCGACGCGACGCAAGAGCCCCGCCTCGTCGAGTTGCTCGACCCCGAGTGCCTTGGCGCGGTCGAGTTTGCTCCCCGGCGCCTCTCCGACGATCAACGCTGTCGTGTTCTTGGAAATCGACGACGTGACCCGTCCTCCGGCCGTTTCGATGAGCGCGACGGCACGGGTGCGAGAGAGATTGGGGAGCGTTCCGGTAATGACATAAGTTTGACCGGACAGGGCACCACCGCTGGTGGTGGTCGACTCGTGGAATGAGACCCCGTGCGAGCGCAGCCGCTCGATCAGCTCGCGGTTCTTTGGCTCCTCGAAAAAATGTGCCACCGCCTCAGCGATCACAGGCCCGATGCCGTCGATGGCGCCAATCTCCTCGGCACTCGCAGCCATCAGCGTATCCAGATCGCCGTGCGTGCGGGCAAGGACCCTCGCCCCTTCGGCACCGACGTGACGAATCCCGAGCCCGAACAACAGCCTGGACAGTGGTTGTGCCTTCGAGGCGGCGACAGCCTCTACCAACTGCTCCGCTGCCTTCTTGGCGAATCCATCGAGAGCCTCGAGTGGCTCTGTGGTCAATCCGTACAAGTCGCCCACGTCTCTGACGAGTCCCGCCTCGTGAAGCTGCGCGACGCGCTGTTCGCCCAGCCCGCGGATGTCGAGCGCCCCGCGGGAAGCGTAATGGGTTATGCCTTCGAGAACCCTGCCCGGACATGAGGCGTTGGGGCAATAGCATGCCACCTCTCCCTCCGGGTGCTCTACCTCAGTGCCACATACCGGGCAGCTGGTCGGGGGCTTGTATCGCTTGGCGCCCTGGACGCGCTTCTCGATGACCGGACCCAGTACCTGGGGAATGACCTCTCCGGCCCTCATGACCTCTACATGGTCACCCACGCGGATGTCTTTGACCTCGACGAGGTTCATGTTGTGTAACGTGGCCTTGGAAACGGTCACGCCGCTTACCTCTACTGGCTCCAGTACCGCGTAAGGATTCAGTGCGCCGGTGCGGCCCACGTTGACCCGGATGTCCAAGAGCTTCGTGACGGCGATTTCCGGAGCGAACTTGCGCGCAATGGCCCAGCGCGGTTCCCGGACACCCACGACACCCAACGTCTCATGAAGAGCCAGCCGGTCCACTTTGATCACAATGCCATCGGATTCGAAGTTCAGCGTGGGCACCAGTGCTTCGAGTTCCGCTACGATTGCAAACGCATCCTCCAAGGACGCTACCCGGTGGCGATGGGGCGCGACGTCAAACCCCCACGATGTCAGTAGGTCGAGCACCTCATGTTGGGTGGCAACGGGGATTGGGTATGCACTCTCGATGTGGAAGGCGAAGAACCGCAACCCACGACTGCGCGTCACTCTCGAGTCGAGTTGCCGCAGACTTCCCGCGGCGGAGTTACGCGGATTTGCGAACGGCTCCTCGCCGTTAGCTTCGCGCCGCTCGTTGAGACGCGCGAAGTTGTCGAGCGGGAAATAGGCCTCGCCCCGAACCTCCAACACCGGCGTCCAAGCAGTGCCCTGGAGACGGAGCGGCACGTCTGGGATGGTGCGTACGTTGGCGGTCACGTCGTCGCCCACGGTTCCGTTTCCCCGAGTGGCCGCGACCGTCAGAATGCCGTCCTCGTACGTCAGATTTATTGCCGCGCCGTCGATCTTCAGTTCGAGTTGGTAGCCGGCGGACAAGACTTCAGGAGAAATCTTTGCGATGCGGGTCTGCCACGCCTCCAGTTCGCCGTCGTCGAACGCGTTTGCGAGAGACAACATCGGTACGCGGTGACGATACTTGGTGAGAGCGGAAGCCGGCTCGGCGCCCACGCGCTGGGTAGGTGAGTCCGGTGTGCGGAGGTCGGGATTCTTGGCCTCCAGTTGCTGCAGCTCGCGGAAGAGCCGGTCGTATTCCGCGTCTGCCATTTCCGGCTCCGCCAAGACGTGGTAGGAGTGGTTTGCTCGGTGCAGAAGTTCGGCCAGTTGCCTGGCTCGCCGTTGCGCAGCGGGACTGCTCAGCGTCCCTTTCCTTCCTCTTCCATCACCGCCATCGCTACGTCGGTGAGCCGGTCCAGCTCTTCGCCGGCATTGGCTGACAGCAGGCCTTCCGTCCAGTCACCTTCGCGTACGGAGAACTTCTCCAACAACCGTCGCAGGAACGAGACCAGGGCGACTCGCTCCATGTTGGCGCGCCGCGCGCGCTCGGTGGTCTCGGCGTGGCGGTGGGTAAGGGTCTCGTACTTGTACGCGTTGCGCAGTGCTCGCGCGGTCAGGTTGCCGACGATTTCACAGAACCGAAGGTCGGCTTCGGAGAAGGAAGGGCCGTCTCGGAACGTGCGCAGGAATATTGCTCCGATCACCGCCCCACGCCAAGCGATGGGAACGACCGTGATCGCCTTCACGCCGCGTTTGGTGAGCGCGCCTCTGATGTGCTTGAGATTGGGGTCCGACGCGGCATCTGGTATGAATACGGTCTCGCCCGACTTCAAGGCGCGCTTCAGCTCCGGGTACCGGTCGAGATCGACGACGTAATTGCGTATGGCCGGATCTTCGTACGAGGCGACGAGTCGCGCCGTCCGGCCGCGACGCTCGGCGAGGAATATCGAACAGCGGTCGAGGCCGTACAGTTCACCGAGTTTGCGCGTGATGCTCTGCAGAATATCCACGAAGTGGATGGTGCCGGATATATCCTCGAGAATCCCGATCACCGCGAGAAGATGCTCGCGTTCGCGTTCGAGATCGCCGATCCGGCGCTGCAGGCTGGCTGGATCTTCGGAACGTGCAGGCGCCGACACCTTGGCCATGCAGTCTCCTTGGCGCAATGAATCGTGTGAAGTTGGCGGGCTCGACGGACGCGAGTCAAGGCGCTAAGATGCGCAGTCCCGAGCGGCGCGTGCCGCGTGCATGGCCACAACCCCGTGGTCTACTCCGGGTGGATCAACCCTGAAGGAGTCGGAAAAGTATGGCGCGGAAACGACCCCCCCCACCCCCCACCCCCCCTGACGACGACGAAGACGTTGTAGAAGAAATCGAGCTGGACGAAGACGACCTCGAGGAGGACGACCTCGAGGAGGACGTGGTGCGGCGCCGGGCTCCCGGGATGGGGCTGTTTGCGGTCGGGCTCCTGGTGGGCACGTTCCTCGGCGCCGCCGTCGCGCTCCTCACCGCTCCGGCCCGTGGCGAAATCACGCGGCGACGCGTGCGGCGTCGGTTCCGTAACCTGCGGGACGATGCACGCTCTCAGCTGGATGATTTGCGCGAGGATGCCCAGGACGGATTGAACCGGCAGGGGCGCAAGATCCGACGGCGGGTACGTCGACGCCGGACGTGATACCCCTCCCGGTTCGGGGGCGGCGGCTGGGGTGATACTCGCCGCGCTAGACAGGGCGATACGCGTCGTTCCGGAGAAACCGACGCCGGGACTCCCGCCGATTTCGCATCGGGTGACCGATGGCGGGGTGGAGGTGGTGGCCTAATCGCCTCTGGCGATCAGCTGTCAGATGTCAGCTGAGGCTGTGTTAGAACTCGCCATTAGGCATTCACCTTCAGCTACGGCCGCCGTGGGTCCCGCCGTTTTCAGGAGACCCGCGGCGTCTTACGACGGCTCAAGCCGCCGCTTGGGCCTACGTCGCTCAAGCGACCGAGTCGTCGTCGCGGGCGGGGGCGGGTCAAGCAAATGCCCTGTGGGCGAAAAACGAAAGCCGGAGAGTTGTTCACCCTCCGGCTTCGGAACGTAGCGAAATGGCTACGACGTTTCACACACCGTAGGCCGAAATTATGGCGACCGGTATGCCGAGTCAACAGCGCGGCGGTGCTGGCGGTGAGATTCGAACTCAAAAGGGTTTATACCAAC
>JADFPO010000122.1 GCA_022562295.1 Gemmatimonadota bacterium | reverse complement strand
GTAGATTTCGAGCTTGAAATCGAAGATGGGTTTGAACTCGAAATCGACTGACGCTTAGGCTGACGAGGGTTTTTGCGCCGGGCGCGTCTCGAGAGGACGCGCCCGGTTTCGTTTCATTACGTGAGGGTTGGGAAAACAGCGCTCCAATCGTTTCCCACATGAGTGTCGCCTAGGGTCAGCCTCATAGGACGTTGCACACAGTTCCCGAGTGATTCCAATCACAGCAGTCCACGGCGTTCGGCTTTATCTAATGAATCGATGAAACGTTCACGTGGGACTAATCTGCGATTTGCAGAGTAGTCCGCAAGCAAGCGGCACCAGAGGAGAGGAACATGCGTAATCTAGTTCTCGGCATTATGGCCGGCACACTCATCGGCTGCGGGGGCGGCACCGAACCCGTAGTCGAGCGCAACGATCCCGGCACCGGGACGCTGACGCTCAAGGTCACTGCCGACATCGACGCCAAAGACGTAGTCGGCGGATTCATCACGGATTTCGACGTCAAGGTAGAGGATGCAGGAGGCAATCCGATATCCGGCGCCACGGTAACCATCAAGAACCCCTCGCTCGGCGAGATAACCCTGCTCGAGACCAGCGCTGGTTCCGGCAAGTACATCGCCGTACGCAACAGCTTCCCGAGCGGCGATTTCGAACTCAACGTGGTGGTGGGTACCGACAACGTCCAGGGCGTGATCCTGGGTGGACCGGGCGTCCACACTATCACGGCGCCACTGGCGAACGACAGCGTGCCCTCGCTTCAGTCCTTGATCGTGACGTGGAACTCTCCGTCGCAAGCCAAGTCTGCGGAAGTGGAGACCCGCGATTACGGCCCCGTGGTCGTTCCCGATACCGGGGCGGTGATGGTGCCCTCGCTGGAGAACGTAGCGCGTGCCGACCAGCGCATCCGCATCTATCGGTTCAACGAAGTGGGTATCAACGGTGGTCTGCCCGGGTCCCGGCTGAAGGTCGAGGTCCGTCAGACAGTGGAGCCGGTCATCGTCCAATGAGGCGGGGACTGGTAGCACGCACGTCTCTCTCCTAGCGGTTTCCTGTCCACAGCCGCCGAGACCGCCGAGGGCGCAGAGATGATTGGGGTGAATGACCACCCAGAACAGTCTCTGCGTTCTCTGCGGGCTCTGCGGTGAATACGTCACCGCAATTCCGGCCCGGGGTACTAGTCGCGTAGAGGCCCGCCCTGATGCGCGCCCTGATGAGAGCGATTTCTCCGCCAGTCAGGAATCGCGTTTGAGCGAGCGTGCCGCGGCAGCCCGGTGCCACCGCGAGCCTCAGTTCACGCGTTCGAAGCGCACCTCACGCGTCCGGCCATTGGACATGTAGAAGCCGATCACATGCCCATTGCGGTCCCGCTCAAACGACACCTCCATGCCGCCCCCGGCGAACGTGTCCACGGCGCGGGCGTTGAGGTTGGCGTCATTCATCCTCCGCTGCTGCAGCACGAGCCGGTCTTCCTGCAGCGTGACCGTGTAGAAGGTCTCGATTTCCTGGCTGAAGTAGCGACCGACAAAAGCGCCGAGGTCCTCCACGGTGGGAGCCCACTCTTCTTCGGCGTCGTCGGCCAGGCGCGTCGCACGGTTTTCTCCTCCTCCCTGACGCATCGTGAGCGCGTCGACTTCACCATCGGCGTTGCGGTGGAACGTGACTGAGGCTTCCACCGCTATGAGGGCGAAGCTCGAGTCGGATGTCGGGACGATCTCGAGTCGGCCCTGTCCGGTCGCCTGGGTGTAGAGCGTGTCACCCTCCCGAGAGAAGGTCAGGATGAAGTCCGGCCTGGCGTCCAGTGCGTATCGGCCGACGAACTCGTCGAACGCTTCCGCGTCGTACTTCGACGGATCGAAGGCAGTCTCCTCGTGATCCGTCGCCGGCTCTTCGGGCTCCATGTACTCCCCGAAAAACGCCTCGGCCAGGCGGAATGCAATGGATCGGTCGAAGGATGCGTTATTGCTTTGGGTCGTGATGCCGGCGCCAATCTCAGGGTAGTAGGCCAACATGGAGCGATGGGCTACGTCCGCACCCCCGTGTTGTATGCGCCTCAGTCCCCGTTGCTCGCCGATGCTGAGACCAAAGCCATATCCGGTGGAGTCCCCGTTGGTGAGCACGTACGAGGTCATCATCTGCTCGAAGATCTGCTTGCTGCCCACTTTGGCGCTCGAGAAATTCTCCACCCACTTCTGGAGGTCGCCGACCGTGGTGTAGATCCCGCCGGCGCCGATGGCCCCGCCCAGGTCACCGATTTGCCGATAGGTACCGTCATCTGCCGGTGTGTAACCCTCGGCCATTCCTTCGACAATGTGCTCGGGGCTTGGCCTGACCATGGTTCGGGTCATGCCGATGGGCCCGAAGACGTTCTCCGCCATGAATTCTGGGAACGTCATGCCGGATATCCGCTCCACGATGACTGCAGCCAGCCCGAACGCGGTGTTGTTGTAGTTCCACTCTGATCCGGGTGCGTTCTGAAGCGCGGGCTGACGCTGGACGATCGAAATCAACTCTTTGCGGTCGATGAAATCACCGTGGTCCAGCCTACGGCCGGTCATCCTCAGGAGATTGAGGAACTCCCGGTAGCCCGACGTATGGGTGAGGAGGTGCCGAACGGTGACCGTCTCGCCGAGGTCCGGAAGCTCGGGGATGTGCTCGCGTACATCGTCGTCCAACGACAGTTTGCCGCGCTCCACCAACAGCATCACCGCAAACGCCGTGAACTGCTTCGACGTCGAACCGATGTTAGTGCGGGTGTCGACCTCGAAGGGTATCCCATACGATAGGTTCGCCATACCGTACGCCCGTGAGAAAATGGTCTTGCCATCCTTGAACACCGAGACCACCGCCCCGGGCGAGTCCTCCCCGTCGTAGGCGGACAGGAGCTGGTCCGCCAATTTCTTCGGATCCGTGGCAACGGGCTCGAGGCGGTCCAGGGTGATGACGAAGTCCCCCGTCTCATCCTCATCCGGGATCACCTCTACCACGTAGGCGCCCTCCGCGTCGGTCTCGAACTGGAACCGCTCGAGACCTCGATCCGGCCCATCGATGGTCCGCACCACCCGGCCATCCGGCCTGAGAATGCGCACGACGACGTCCACCGAGACCTGGTCCACAGCACCCCGCACGAAGTAGTCGGACTTCGTGTCCAGCACATAGCGCACGGTGTCACCCGTGTTCAGGGATGCGCGCAGGGCGTCGCCTCGCTCGAGGGCCGTATCCTGGGCCGCGACGTCCGTGGCCAGGATCAATGCTGTGAGGAAGAGGAAGAAGCGAAGCATGGTGACTTGTCCTTGGAGGAGATTCAGGTCAGGGCCCGCGTGGTGCACGGCTGGACGATACTCTTGGTTGCGGGCCGTAACAACCGATGGGCCAGTCGCGGCGCAGACTAGGAACCTTCTTTTCTCTGCAGCATCTCGCGGATGATCACCACATCCTGGCGGTCCTGCGGACGGTCGGCGGCTTCCTTGGATCGCACGATGTCGTTCAAGCTGGCCGCGAGCAACTCGACACCATACACGTCGAAACGAACGGCATCTCCAACCAGGTCGTCGAACCCTTCAGTCCCCGAAGGCACAAACGCGATGTCGAGGCGTCCGGCAGCGGTCACGAGATTCCACATTTCCGAGCGTTCCAGCATGGCGACGCTGCAGTCGAACGCCAGCCCTTCCGGCACAGCCTCGGTGTAAACGCGCGCGTTCAACTCGCTGAGTGCTGCTGCGAGTCGTTCGAGGTTCTCGCGGTCTCGGGCCGGGGTAATGTCGGCGTCGGCCGTCATCCGCGGGAAACCTTGCAACCGAGCGGCCAACGCTCCAATGAGGACGTATGCAACCTTGTGACGCGCAAGCGTTGTGAACAGCAACTCTGGATCAAGCGGAGCTGGACTAGACACGCCTGGCTACCGTTGCAAACCGACTGGCGTTCGCGACTTCGGCCAGCCGTTCTTCCGGGGTCAGGCACAGAATGCGCGCAACGTCGTCGAGCATGTGGGACCCAAACACCGGCCGCACGGCGAGGGAGGCATCCAGGTCGAAGCCGGCCGCCGAGAGGAGGCGAATGAGCGTCCCCCAGGTCGGGCTGGTCTGACCAAGCTCGATGCGGGCCACGACGGATTGTGCCGTCTCGGCGCGGCGCGCGAGTTCGCGTTGGGTGAGCCCGGCACGTAAGCGGGCATCACGTACCAGAACCGAAGTGTCACCTAGCATACTGGATGATAGCTAATTAGCTATCAAAATCAAACACCAGAGTTAGATGACTTTACTGACATGGTAGATCATATACGATCCTCTAACCACTATTTGTGGACTTAACATATCATATCTGATTCTCTCTCATTGCGTGCCACCGAGCCATAGCCCATATTTGATCCACTATCCTCCCAGGGCACGATAATGGGTCACATACGAGCTACTGACACGACCAAAGAGATCCTTCGAGAGGTCGGGGCGAGGCTGCGGGGCTTCCGACTCCAGCGGAACGTGACGCAGGCCGAACTCGCCGAGACGGCCGGGGTGGGGCACGCGACAGTCAAGCGTGCGGAAGCAGGGGAGAATATCCGCCTGGAGACGATCGTGAAGATTCTCCGGGCCCTCGGCCGTGTCGAGGCGCTGGACAGCTTCCTGCCCGAGCCGCTGGTCTCGCCGATCCGGCTGGCGGACCAACGCGAGCGGGGACGCCAACGAGCGCGGCGGAGCCTTGGCTGAGACGTGGTCCGATCGTCCCGTCGCGGTGGTCCGTCTGTGGGGCCGACGCGTCGCCGCGGTGGCGGAGGACGCGGCAGGCGGCATCACCTTCGAGTTCGACGAGGACTTCCGCCGGAGCGGTCTCGAGGTCTCCCCGCTTCATCTGCCGCTCTCTCGTGGCGGACCCATGAGCTTTTCCGAGCTGCGCCGAAAGCCCGCGTTCGACGGTCTTCCTGGGCTGCTTTCCGACTCACTGCCCGACGACTTCGGCAACCGCGTGATCCGGCGCTACTTCGAGGAGAGGGGGAGCCTGGGCGCCGTGCTGAGCCCGGTCCAGCGCCTCCTCTACATGGGCTCGCGTGCGATGGGAGCGCTCGAGTTCGAGCCGGCATACGCGTCGCCCGAGGGCGCCGCATCGGAGGCGATGGAGGTCGCGTCACTCGTGAGTCAGGCTCGCAGCCTCATCGAAGGCGACGCCGCGGCGGCGATCCCCGAGATCATGCGCGTCGGCGCGAGCGCAGGCGGCGCGCGCGCCAAGGCCCTCATCCTGTGGAACCGCGAGGCGAAGCGGGTGCGCTCGGGTTTTGCCTCTCCCGAGGCGGGTGATGAGCCCTGGATCATCAAGTTTGACGGCGTGCAGCGTGGATCGGGCGGCCCGACGGCGGCTGTAGGGTACGAGTCCCTCCCTTACGGGCGCACCGAGTACGTGTACTCCGTGATGGCCCGCGCCGCCGGCATCGAGATGGAGCCGACACACCTCATGGAGGAGCGCGGCTACGGCCACTTCATGACGCGCCGCTTCGACCGGCCCCCGGGCGGGGGCAAGCTGCACATGCACAGCCTCGGAGGCCTACAGCACGTCGACTTCAACGAGCAGTTCGTCTTCTCCTACGAGGACTACTTCCGCACGATCCGCGCGCTTCATCTCGGGCAGCCAGCGATTAACGAGGCGTATCGGCGCATGGTCTTCTCGTTCGCGACGCTCAACCGAGACGACCACGTCAAGAACTTCTCTTTTCTCATGGACCGTGAGGGCCACTGGCGGCTGGCCCCCGCCTATGACGTCGCCTACGCCGCCCACGGCCCGTGGACCCGGCAGCACCAGATGTCCGCGAACGGAAAGCACATCGGCTTCACCGGGAAGGACCTGCTCGACGTGGGGGCGCGGTTCGATGTGCCCCACGGCGGTCGCGAGATCGTGGAGCAGGTATTGGAGTCGCTCGCGCTCTGGACGCCGACCGCGCTGGACGCCGGCCTCGGGCGCGAATGGACGCGGGCGCTAGAGGGGGAATTCGTAAGGTTCGGGTAGGCCGCTGCACTTGGGACGACAGACTCTCGAACGCGACGGCGCTCATACCCCTCGCAAGGCGTCCTCGACTTCCTGCTTGCCTTCGAGCTGGCGGTCGACCTCTTTCCCGATGGCCTTGGCCTGATCGATGTCTTGCGTGAGGTCGTCGACGGTGCTCATGCCGGCCTGCAGCTTGAGCATCGCGATCCGGAGATTCTCCAGCAGCGCCACGGTCTGCTCGAGGTCCTCCCCGGTGTCGCCTTGGCGGCGCAGGGCGTCGGCGCGCCGTTCCATCTGCTCCACGATCCGGGGAATGCCCGGCACCTGGTGCCGGGTGTCATCGCGCAACGCTTGGTAGGCCGCAAGCGTCGAGCGGCCCAGTACGAATTCCGTGGCGTCGGACGAGGGCAACGCGGGACGCGGGGACACTATTCCCCCCTCAACGCCTCGATCGGATCCACGTTGGACGCTCTCCGCGCGGGCAGGTAACTCGCCAGCAGTCCCACGAGCATCATGGTGGTGGACATTCCCAGGAAAGTGCCGACATCGGCGGCTTCGACTCCGAAGAGCAAGTTACCGAGAACGCGCGTGGTCCCCGCGGCAATTCCAACACCAATAACGACGCCGAGAACCACCACGCGGGCCCCTTGGGCCACCACCATGCGCTGGACCCGCTTCGCTTCCGCGCCCAGAGCCATGCGCACGCCGATCTCCTTGGTACGCTCGGCTACCACGTAGGACAGAACGCCGAATAGACCTATCGCTCCCAAGATCAGGGCCAGCATCGAGACGATCCCGAGCATGAGCATGGTGAACGAGAGTCGCACCATGGAGTCGGACGCCAGCCCAGCCATCGTGAACACGCGGTACATCGGAGCCTCCGGCGCAACCTCGCGGACCATCGCGCGGATCTCGGGTGCGATGACATCCGCCCGGCTAGTCTTCACCACGTATGCCGGAGAAGAGATGGCTCGACTCGTTGGAGATCCTGGTTGTCCTACAAGAGGAAAGTAGACGAGCGGCTGGGGCGTGTTCCGGAAGTCGGACTGCATGACGTCCTCCACCACGCCAACCACGGTTTCCCAGTTCTCCGAACCTAGCTGCTGTATCCGCCGGCCGATCGGATCCTCGCCCGGCCACAAAAGGCCGGCTGCGGATTGGGCGAGGATGACGTTGCCCAGGGTGGAAACATGGTCGGCCATCGTGAATGCTCGGCCCCGCAGAACCTCGATCCCCATGGTGCCGAAGTAGTCGCCGCCGGCATACGTGTAGCGCAGGAGGGACCCGGCTTCGTCATCGCTCCCGGTGTCTTCGGTGCGGAAACGCCCGCCCGCAGCGCCTTCGTTTAGCGGGACATTCTCCACTATCCCTACCGATTCGACTCCCGGCAGCGCCGCAACCCGGTCCATGAAGTCCGTATGGAACCGAGCGTACGCCGGCGCGTCCGGCAGGTGGTCACCTTCGGGAGCGATCTGGAATGTGAAGATGTCATCCGTGTCGTAGCCCGGGTCGACGTTTCGTAGCTCCCAGAAACTCCGCACCAAGAGGCCGGATCCGATCAACAGCACCAGGGCGAGCGCCGTCTGACCCACGACCAGTCCATCCCGACCCCAGTGTCCTCGCCGCGTCGAACCGCGACCCGCGTCGGACAGACGCGTCAGGCTGGTGGCGGAGGATCGGATGGCCGGGACCACACCGCACAACAGGGCTGAAAGCAGGGACGCGCCAAGGGTGAATAAGAGCGTGGGGACAGTGAGTCCAACCTCATCGAGGCGCGGGATGTTGGGGGGAGCCGCGCGGAGGATTATGGGAACGCTTACCCAAGCCAGGAAGACCGCGAGGATCCCCGCCAGCCCCGCCAGCACCACGGCCTCCGCCATCTGCGCGCGGATCAGTCGGCCCCGAGTCGCCCCTAGGGCCCGCCGGACAGCAAACTCTCGCTGTCGCCGCTCGGTGCGGACCATGAACAAGTTCGCGACGTTGGCACAGGCGATCAGCAGGACGACGCCAACGGACCCGAGCAGGATCCAGAGGGGACCGGAAGCGGCGCCCAGGAGCGGTTCCTCGAGAGAGCGTACGATAGGCCGATGCTGCTCGATCAGGCGGGCATACCCAGCCGATCCGCCGAAACGCTCAGGTAGTCGCAGGGCCAACGTCGTGAGCTGGTTTACCAAGGCGTCGGTCGTGGCCCCGGGTGCCATTCGGGCCACGAGCGGTTGCCCGAAGCGACCAGGAACGATCCCCTCCGCGCGAATGTTTTGGGGAATCCAGAGCAGTACACGATCGTTTGGGAACCAGAAGTCAGGCCCCATGACACCGATGACGGTTCGACTGCCTCCCCCCATCTCGTAGGATCGTCCGATGACGGCCGAATCGGCCTCGAACCAAGTAGCCCAGAGCGTGTGGCTGATCACCGCGACCTGACTCTCGTCTTCCGGCACCGGTAACCGCCCCAGGATCGGGGACACTTGGAGCGTACTGAACAAGGACGGCGACATTACAGACATCCGCACGCGCTCCGTGCGGTTGTTGGTTCGAAGAGTGGCGGTGAAATCGATGAAAATCGAGACGTCCTCGAGGAGGGTGGCCTGCTCTTTGTACTGTAAGTAGAACTCTGATGACACGCCGAACTCCTCAGGCATGTCGGACCCCGGTGCGGAGGCGGCGATGTACACGAGTCGATCCGCATCGGGAAACGGGAGAGGATCGAGAAGAACGGTGTCGACGACGCTGAAGATTCCGGCGTTGGCGCCGATAGCGAGGCCGAGTGTTCCAACGGTCACCAGGGTGAAGCCTGGCGATCGCCGCAATGCGCGGACCGCATAGCGGAGGTCCTTTGTCCAGCCGTTCATCCTCATTCCCGTTCCCTCCTCAGTAATCTGTGGTGTGCGGGTGATTCCCCAGGTTGGATGTCGGTGCTCCGCGACGCCCGATCGCACGAGATCCAGAGCCGTGACGAGCGTAAATACGAAGGCCCTCCGGCGACCGTGTGACAGTGCGCGGTCGTAGTCCGACTGGATCTGCTCGACCATATCGGGTCCGAACTGGCTCCTGAACTCGGCCGGGAACAGGTGAACCAGCAGCGCCAAGAACGATCTCACGGGCCGCCCTCGGACATCCCCAGACGCTCCTCAGCCAGGGCGGCGGCGCCTCTCTGTCGGCGCGCCTCGGCGGCGAGAGCACCGCGCCCCTCGGCCGTCAGGCCGTAGTACTTCCTCTCGCGGCCAGGATGAGGCAATGTCGCCTCCGCCGGCTCGGTCTTGGCGACCAGGCCCCACGTCATCAGTCGCGCCAGTACCCGATAAAGGGATCCGGTGCGGGGAGTCAGGGTCCCGGCGGACTCGGTTTCGACAGCTTCTTTGATGGCGTACCCGTACAGGGGCCCGTCGGCCATTGCCAACAACACGTGGTACTCGAGGCTGCTCATGCCACCCGCGTTCCGTCCGGTCATGACTTTTGCGACCCTCCTGACAGAAATACTCCATCCGCATATATGCTGAAAGAGTAATTAAACTACGGGAGGAGTGGGGAGAGAGTTTCGCTCCGGCCCATAGCCGGCATCCCCGCGTGGCGGGCGGCGGGTATCCGGCCGGTGGAGGCGAAAACCCCCACCCACCTTGACACACCGCCTCTTCCGTCTTACTGTATTAGTACAACGATACACTTGGCAATCAGCGTGTTCGATAAAATAGACCCGAGAAGCCCCACACCTCTGTACGAACAGATCGCCGGCCGCATCCGGGTGGCCATCGCCGCCGGCGAGTTGGAGGGAGGACACAATCTCTCATCCGTCCGTCAGCTCGCCTCCACGCTGCGCGTCAACCCGGCCACCGTCGTGCAGGCGTACCGGGAGCTGGAGCGGGAGGGATTTGTCGAATTGAGACACGGAGCGGGAACCTTCGTCCGCGGGGTTTCGGAGCAACGAAAGAAAAGCGAGCGCGTTCGAGGGGCTGCGCAGCTGGTGCGAGGCCTCTTGGCGGAAGCCGCGCGGCTCGGCGTCAACGGAGAGGACCTCCGAACGGCGCTGGACCACGAGCTGGGGAGAAAAGTCCCATGAGCGATGCTATCAAGACACAGGGCATGTGGTACCGTGCCGGACCGGAATTCGAGTTGCACGACGTGTCGATGTCGGTGCCCACGGGATCGGTGTACGGCTTTCTCGGCCCGA
>JADFPO010000121.1 GCA_022562295.1 Gemmatimonadota bacterium | reverse complement strand
GACACCGATCGCTATACGTTCCTGAATCGGGGTCTGGGTCCGAACTTCGGGGATTACGACGTGCTCTCCATTCGTTCCGATATCTTCACACCCGCCCCCGGCCTGCGGCTCACGCCAGGGGTGATTGTGCAGCGGCAGGGAGAGGGCAACATCCGCGAGCCCATAAATGTTCTTCGGGGGCAGCCGGCCATCTTTCTCGGGGTGACGGAGACCACCTATCGCTTCGAGCTTGCCGGCCGCTACCAACCCAACCGCCACGTTTGGATCACCTGGAGCGTGGGGGAGAATTTCGTTCGGGACGCCGGCCACTCTCTCGGGAGTACGCGCTCCGACTTTTCCGCCGTTGTGGAAGCCCGGTTCGGGCTGGACTTGCCCCGCCGGATAAGCCGCTAGTGGTGAGCCGGGTGGGGAAGAGTCCGCGGGCGGAGAGCGGACTTTCCCCGGGGCCGGCGCGTGCGATAATCCGTTTTCGCTTCCCCCTCGTCATCGGCTGGATCGTCGTCGCCGGGTTTGCCGTGCCCAGAGCAGCCCGCGTGGGAGAGGTACTCACGGTGGGAGGCCGCTCCGCCCGCCCCACCGAAACCCAAGAAGCTCGGGCGATGATCCGCCGGTTGCTCCCGCGGCCCATAGCGAAGTTCATGGCGGTGACCGTTACCGGCCCCGTTCCGGTGGACAGCGCGCCGTTCCGATCGTTGATCGAAGCGCTGTCCGTGGCGGCGATCGGCGAGCCCTATATCGATCGGGTTTTCTCCTACCTCACCGCCGGGGAGTCGGACTTCGTCAGTGCCGGCAGGCACGCGACATTCTTGCTGGCCTCGATCGATGCCGAGCATGCCGATACGGCGACTCGAACGGTCCCCGCCTTTCGTGCCGCCATTCGCCGGGCGGCATCGATCCATCCGTCGTCCGCGGAGTACGAGATTCACGTCACCGGCGAGCCCGCCTTGGAGTGGGACATCCTCACCCTGAGCGCCGAGGACGCCCGGCGGGGAGAGTTGCGTGCTCTCATGCCCGCGGCGGTCGTGTTGCTCCTCGCCTTCGGGGCGGTAGCCGCCGCTTTGCTTCCCCTCATGGTCGGCGTGCTGGCCATCGCCTGCGCCCTGGCGGCCGTACATGTCGCGGCGCTGTTCTTTCCGATGTCTGTGTTCGTGCTCCCCATCGTCACCATGATAGGGTTGGGAGTGGGCATCGATTACTCGCTCCTGGTGATCACGCGATTCAGGGAGGAGGTGAAACGCGGCCTCGAGGCGCCGGAGGCAGCCGTCCGTACTCTGGGCACGGCGGGGCGCGCGGTGGTAATCAGCGGTGGGACGGTACTAATCGGATTCGCCTCCCTTCTGCTCACACCGGCTACCGAGACCCGATCCGTGGGAATCGGCGGGCTCCTGGTCGTGACGGCGGCGGTGCTGTTGGCCACGACGCTCCTGCCTCCCGTGCTCGTGTTCCTGGGGCCCCGCATCGATTGGCCCCGGTGGCTCGCCCGGCGCCTGACCTGGTACCACGCTACCGGCCTATGGGCCCGGTGGGGCCGGTTTCTCGGGCGTCGTAGGTGGCCGGCCATGGCGGTGGGCCTCGTCCTCATGGCGATCCTCACCTGGCCCGTCGTCCACCTCAATATCGGCGTCCCCCGCCAGGGATGGTTTCCCCGGGGCACCGAGTCGATGCTCGGAGCCGAAACGCTGGGAACGATTCGTTCCCGGGGCTACCTGCTCCCCATTCGGGTGGTGCTCCAGGCCCCCGAGGGGGAGCGTATCGTCGGCACCCGTTACCTGAGCCACCTCAAGCGATTCTCCGATTCCCTGCGTGCCGATCCCCGCGTCGCCGACGTGCTGAGCCCCGTCGATGTGAGCCCCGGCACCTCCCTTCTCGAGTACGCATTCCTGTACGGCGATCTGGCCCGAGCCAGGGAGCGCAGCCCCGAGTTCCTGGAGGCGTACCTTTCCGAGGATGGGCGCACCGCCCTGATGGACGTCATTCCCGCAGACACCACCAGCCCCAGCGGTGCAGCAGGCATCGTGAGGGCCGTTCGCGCTCTCGCCGCGGTCGGGCCCCGGGGCTTGGGTGGGGCGGGGGTGGTGATCAAGGTCGGCGGCTTTGCCGCTGCCGGGGTGGATGAGGAGCAACACCTCGTGGAGGCCTTCCCGGTAGTGATAGCGCTCGTGCTGGCCGTCACCGCCATCGCCCTGGGACTGGCATTCCGCTCGGTGTTGGTGCCCATCAAAGCGGTGTTCATGAACGGCCTCTCCGTAGCCGGGGCCTTCGGCCTGATCGTGCTCGTCTTCCAGCGAGGCTTCGGCTCCGCCATTTTCGGGCTTGCCGGCCCGGCGGAGGCCACCCTCATGGTCGTCCTGGTGTTGGTGTTCTGTGTCGCCTTCGGCCTGAGCATGGACTACGAGGTGTTCCTACTTTCTCGTATCAAGGAGGTATTCGACCGCACCCAAGACAATGAGCGGGCCACCATGGAGGGGGTCGGCGCCAGCGCGTCGGTCATCACCAGCGCGGCGGCGATCATGGTCATTGTGTTCGGAGCCTTCGCCTTCTCCCGTGTGATGATCGTGCAGCTCTTGGGATTCGGCCTGGCCGTGGCCGTCCTCCTCGACGTGACGTTGATTCGGATGGTGCTGGTGCCGGCTTTCATGCACATCGCCGGACGTTGGAATTGGTGGCCCGGCGTTCGTGGCAAGAGACTCACCGAGATGGGCTCTCGATGAACGAACTCCTCCTTGCTCACCTGGTCGCTCTGAGTCTCGTAGTAATCGATATCGCCATTCGTGCCTGGCGAATCCGTTTGCTGGTGCCGGGTGAGACCGTCCCCACATTTTGGCAGACAGTGACGCTGAATGCCTACGGTGAGGCGGCTTCGGCGGTGACGCCGGCGCGTCTCGGGGGCGACCCGGCGAGGTTTCTCGGGTTTCGTCGTTCCGGCGTCGGCACGCCGGCGGCAATCGTAGCACTGGGAGCCGAGCGAGCCATCGATTGGGTGATCATACTGGCGGCATCGGTGGGATTGGCGGTCACACAGGGTGGCCATGGGGTCCGGGGCGTGAAGGCGATGGCTCCAAAACTCGTCTCGGGCGACGTGCTGCCGTGGCTTCTCGTGGTCTTGTCGTTGTTTGCCGCCGCAGCGTGGGCTGCCCACCGGTACCGCGGCCGCCATCCACGGGCTTTCGGCCGGTCGCTGGCTGAAGCATGGGGACACCTGCGTCGAATGAGAATCGCCACCGTGCTCGGTGCCGGCGCAATCACGGCGGCTAGCATGTCGGCCCGGGTGGCCATCCTTCCCGTGTTGCTCTTCCCGGTGAGAGATATGGTCGACATGGGTGGTGTCGTCTTAGCCTCGTTCGCCCTTCTCTACAGCCAGTTGCTGCTGCCTACCCCCTCCGGCGCCGGTGCCGTCGAGCTGGGCTTTGCCGTGGGGTTCGCGCCGAGCTTGGGCGCCGCGCGAGTCGTTACCCTGTTGCTGCTGTGGCGTGTCTACACCCTGGGAATCGGAGCGGGTCTGGGCTGCACGCTTTTCTTGCGGTCCCTCTTGTCATCCAAACGCACGGCTGAGGCAGGGCCGTGAAGAGGCTTCTGGTGGCCGTTCACGACGTCACACCCGCCCACGCCGCCCGGTGCGACAAGATCTTCACCCTCCTCGACGACCTCGGCGTCACTGGAATTGCGCTTCTGGTTGTTCCCGATTGGCATGGCGAGTGGCCGTTGGAATCCCATCCCCGTTTCCTTCGAGATCTGCGCAGACGGCGGGAAGCCGGCGCCGAGATTTTCCTCCACGGCTTCAGGCACGACGAAGCCGGTCATCGGCGATCCCTCGCCCAGCGGATCAAGGTGGCGGGACGCACCGCAAGCTCCGGGGAGTTCATGATGTTGGAGCTTGGCGAGGCCCGTCGGCGCATCGATCGTGGGATAGAGGTTCTCGAGACGTGCGGTCTGAGTCCGGTAGGGTTCGTTCCCCCCGCCTGGCTGTTCGGGCCCGGTACGATGAGCCTGCTCTGGGAGCGGGGTCTGGCCATAACCGAAGGGTTTTGGATAATCAGAGATGCGGCATCGGGCAGGTGTCTGTTCGCACCAGCATTGAGCTGGAGTACGGCGAAGCCGTGGCGGTCCGTCGCAACCATGGGCGTCGCCGCGCTGCGGCTCCGAATGGAGCGCTCCCGTTCCGTCGTTCGCGTCGCCATCCATCCTCCCGACATCGATGTCCCGTCCGTTGCCCGATCGCTCAGAGCCACACTCGAACGGCTCCTGGCCACGAGAGAGGTGGTCTCATATCGAGAAGCTCTGGCGGCGGATTAGAGTGGCCCGTGGCTAGGCCTCCGGGCCCGAATTTGCGGCGACGTATTCACCGCCGAGCACGCGGAGATCGCAGAGATTATTCTCGAAGTTCATGGACTACCGTACTTGTGATACGCAGTACTAGCGGCACAGCTTCCGGTAGATATCAAACATCTTCTCGAACGTTCGATCCCAGCTAAACGTCGCCACCGCGTGCGCTCGGGCCCTCTTGCCGAGACTCGGCAAGCTCCGTTCGATCAGTTCCTCCGCAGCCTTCCCGAGCGCGACCGGGTCACCCGGGCCGTACGTTCGGCTCCAGTCGGTTCCTTGTAGCAGGTCCAACATGCCACCGGCGGCGACCCCGACTATGGGAAGCCCACTCGCCAGCGCCTCCACGGCCGACAGGCCGAACGTCTCGTGGGGAAAGGGTGCGAAGTACAGGTCGGAACTCGCGTATGCCCGGGCGAGTTCCCCCCGGTCGTCGGCGTACGGCAGCACCGCGAGCAGGTCGGGATGGGCCCGGGCAAACCGGCGGAATTCCTCCCGCAGGTGTCCCTCCCCGACGAAAACCATCTTGAGCCCGGTGGCATCGTGTAGGCGCGGGAGAGCCGCCAGGATCGTCTCGAGTCCCTTCTCCGTCGCCAGGCGGCCCACGTACAACCCAACCACCTGACGGTCGCGAACTCCGGCCCTCGCCCGCCATTCGGGATCGCGCCGGCTCGGAGTGAAGAGTTCGGTGTCCACGCCAAGGGGTACGAGCCGAACCCGCTCCACACCGATCTCCCTCAGCGCTCGTTCCGCTGCCCCGGAGGCGGCGATCGTTGACTCGTATGGCCCGTAAACGTGCCGGAGGTACGTCCCGAACACACGCCCGGCCCCTCGGGAGACGGCTTTGGGAGCGGATCGCAGAACGTGATGCACCACTATTCCCCGCAGATCCATATGGAAGAAACCCACCAGCCGGGCGGACACGCGGCGATTCGCGTATCGAGCCAGCCATGGTGCGAGGTAGGGGCTTCCCACTTCGACGATGTCGGGTCGCTCTCGCTCCACGATACCCCGGATCTTCCGGGGAGCAATCAGAAAGTGATAGCCGGGACTCGCCGGAACCGAGGGTCCTGACACTCGGTATACGATCGAGTCGTACCACCGCTCCACCGCGTCGCTGTCCGATGGGATGACCACCACATGATCGATGTCCGGTTGGCCCTGAAGCCATTGGGCCTTCGCGGTGAGGTATGTGCGGACCCCGCCGCCCTTGGGTGAGTAGAATTCCGTGAGGTCGAGAAGCTTCAGTGTTTCGCCAGCTCCTCGTAGCTTGCCAGTAGTGGTGCGAAGGCCGCATCCCACGTCCGCTTCTCGGCCCAGGAACGGGCGTTACGGGCCAGCTTCGTCCGTAGGTTGGGTTCGTCGACGAGCTTCATGATGCCACGGGCGAGATCGCGGGGGTCTCCCGGCACGCACAGGAGTCCGTTCAAGCCGTCGTGCACGTTTTCTACCGTGCCGCCTTCGGCCACCGCCACGACCGGCAACCCCGACGCCAAGGCCTCCAGCACCACGTTACCCAATGTTTCCACCCGAGACGGGAATACGAACACGTCGGCCGACGAATATGCCTCGCTCAGCGCCTTTCCCTCCAAATATCCGGCGAACGTCACGCCGGCCGGGGCTCGTGCCCTCATCCGGCCCGAGTACGCGCCGTCGCCGGCCAGCACCAGGTGAACCGGCCGCCTGGGGTTGGACGCCGCCACCCGTTGATAGGCTTCGAAGAGAACCGGCAGATCCTTCTCCGGTGTGAGCCGGCCCACGTACAGCAGGTGCATCGCGTCCACCGGTCCGTGTTTCTCCCGCGTCGCCGTGTTGCGGTGTGTGGGGGTGAAGCGATCCGTATCGACGCCCCGGGCCCAGATGCGCACGTTCTCGAACCCGTGCCGGGTGAGAACCCGGCGGTTCGTCTCCGACGGACAGAACGTGAGTTCTGCCTGGTTGTGGAACCAACGCAGGTATCGCCAGCACATGTTGCTTGCCCACGCGAACCCGTAGTACGGCAGGCACCCGGGAATGTTCGTGTGGAACGAGGCCACCGCCGGCACGCCGAGTCGCCGGGCTATGCGGAGTCCCGTAAGTCCGATCGAGTATTCCGTTACCAGATGGATGACATCCGGCTGGAACTCCCGAACGGCGCGCAACACCCCCGGTAGGAAAGGGATCGCCAGGGTCAGATCCGGGTAGCGTGGCAGTGGCATGCCCGGCACCCGGACCAGTTGCACCCCCGGTGGGAGCACAACCTCAGCCTTGGGTCGCCAAGACGCCGGAACGACTACCAAGACCTCGCTTCCCTCTTGCGAAAGGCGTGTGACCAGCCGGTCGAGGATCAGCGCGACGCCGTTGCGTTGGGGGAGATATGTCTCAGCAAAAAGGGCAATTCGCACAGGCGTTTTTTTGTTCTCGAGGCCGAAGTCGGGTCGCAAGCTACTTTAGGGCCGGTTAATCGGCTAGTGACTTGTGCGATAGCAACTTACGGCCCACCGATAATGTACCAGTCCAGGCTCACTCCCACCAACCAGTGGAGTGCTACGGGATACCCGCTAGCCTGTGGGGTTGGTGCCCTACCAATACATCACAAACTGCCCATGTGCCCCGTCCCACCAGTCTCCGGCCGAATAGTCGTCGCCGTCGAGGTCGATCCGGTAACCACCGATTAAGCGGAACCTGTCTGCGAAGTTCCAGCCGATATCGAGCCGGAGTCGCGTACCGGGGTGATTGAGTGATTGCCCTTTGGGTACCTGACCCTCGCCGCGGAGCACATCTCTCAGGTCCATTTCGAAGGCCGCCGCCGCCCTGAAGCCGCTCGGTGGCCGGTAGCCGAACATCACCTGCCCGAGCCAGGATCTGTCCTCGTAATCGACGTCGGGTGCCAACCCCGAGCGGTTGACCCGGCTCTCGGGTCGGAACTCGCGGATGACCCATGCCTCGCCCCGCCAGCGCTCTCCCAGGTCGACGAGGCCGAACAATCCCAGCCGCGTGGTTCGCTCGGTTAGGACGTAGTCGCCGGCTGGATCTCCCTGCGGCAACGGCCTGCGATCGGAGGCGGCACGCAAGTAGGTCGCCGTGCCACCCAGTCTTAGCCGCGGTGCGATCGCCACCTCCACCAGGCCCGCGACAAAGCCGAACTCCTCCTGCTGGGAGAAGCCGCTGTCCGGCGCAACCTGCTGAAAGGCACGGTAGTCTGATGAGAGCACGTATGCTGCGTCCAACTGAAGGCGGAGCCGGGTGACCGCGCTCCACTCGATGGTGCCTCGCAGCGCGGACGGTGGGCTCCGGTAGGCAACCGCCGTATCGGAGAAGCCGGGAAAGACGCCCAGTCCTTCGAAGATGGCGTCGTTGAACACGTCGAGGGCGGTGAACGATGCGCTTGCCGTGAGCGTCCTGGTGCGCCATCCAACACCTAACGTGAGATCCATCTCCGGCTTGCTGGGTAGCACGGTGCCGTCGAAGAATGCGAACAGTCCCGAATGCCACTGCTTCGAGAAGCGAAGTCGCGCCAATGCACGTTGAAGCGGCACATACTCTTCCACCGTGAACCTGGCATCGGCTGTCCATCCGCGGCCGAGGGGAACCGCACCCTTGAAGTCCCCACCCGCAAACGCTCTCAGGTGGTTGATGCTACCACCCCAGTAGCGTGCTCCGTTGGAGCGTTGCCACCACTCGAATTCCTCGGTCATGCCCGGCCGGCTCGAGATGTCGTCGAGCCAATACTCGGCGTCGATGTTCTCGTCGAAGCGCAAGAGAATGCCGCGATCGGTCAGCCGCCCCCCGTTCGCCGCACCACGATCGAGCAGAAGCAGCCAGGTTCGATCGGCCCACCCCTCGATTGTGGCGTGCAGGGTCGAGGAGTCCGTTTGCGCGGGGGACTCACGGGGCAGGGCGACGGCGGCAAGCAAGGCGAACGCCAGTGGAACCATTGGCTTGTGCGATAGCAACTTACGGCCCACCGATAATGTACCAGTCCAGGCTCGCTCCCACCAACCAGTGGAGTGCGACGGAATACCAAATCGATCCCGTTCGCAGCGTCAGCCAACCGAAGACCAGGCTGCCCGGGAACGCCGCGGCGACTTCGGAGATCGGCTTGCCGGCGTGTATGATCACCGCCAGGACCGACTGGAGCAGGTTGGCGCGACGGGCACCGAGGCGCTCCTGGAGACCGAGCAGGAGGAAGCCCCGGAAGAAGAACTCGAACCCCACGTAGTAGACCAGATACCCTAGCGCATGGGGAAGGAAAGAGCCCAAGTCACGGGTGACCGGGCCCAGGGGATATTCGGCGGCCAAGGCGGGGGAATCGGCACTCAGGAATCCCACCAACAACGCGACGGGTATCCCCGCCAGGAGCAGCCACCGTCCGGTTTTCCAGTTCCCGATCCCGAGACCCAGCGCGGCAATTCGCCTGCCTATCAGTTTCGGTGCGGCCATCGCCGTGGCGAGGCCCAGGCATGCGAACGACACGAAGAAGGATGCCTGTGCCCCGACCAACCCGGGACGTGCCAGGGCCCAGCTGAGTGTCCCGGCCACGATCGCAAACGCCAGAACCGCCCCCAGCTTGACGCCGGTGGGCGCCGTTACAGTCTCACTCACGGGGGGCCCCCCGCCCCCATCCCGACGAGCGAGGGACGCCCGGCCTCGAGCCAGGAGAGAGTGTCCTTCACTCCTTCGACCCAAGGGCGCGGCTGGTAGCCGAGTTCGCTCCTGGCTCCGTTAGACGACACAGGCCAATCCACGCACAATAGATCGACCCAATCTCGAGTGATGAGCGGCTCGAAGCCCAGGAGTGCGGCGAGTTCGCAGCCCAGCGCCAAAGTCTTGCTGGCTCCCCGGGAAAGGGCGAGTACTTTGTATCGCCTACCGGTGACCGACGTGATGTCGTCCAGCACCTGGGGCATGGTTCGGTTTTCTCCACCGAGAACGTACGCCGCGCCGTCGGCTCCCCTCCCCGCGGCGGCGATCAATCCCGCCACGACATCCCGCACATGCACGTAATTGGCCCGTGCGTTTCTGTCGTGAATGCGAAAGCGGAACAATCCCCGGCTGTACAGGTCGATCAGCCTGGTGATGCTGTTCGATTGGTTGAGCGGGCCCGGGCCGTAGGTCCGGCTGGCGCGCACGATGACCGCGCTTCCACCGCCGTCGACATAGTCGGAGACTATCCTTTCGGCCTGCGCCTTCGATCGCTGATAGGTGGTGCGCTCGTAATCGACGGTGAGATCGGGCTCTTCAGGCGGGGCCAGGAGCGCCGTCGACATGTGCACAATACGCCCCACTCCGTTGCGCTTGGCCGCGTCGCACACGTTTGCGGTTCCCTCGGCGTTGATTGCGTGGAACTTCGACGCCCGCCGCGCCCACGCCTTGGCATACCCCGCCAGATGGTACACCACCTCAGCGTCTCGCAGCGCCCTGAATACGGCGTCGCGATCTCTGATGTCGCCCCACGCGACCTCCAACCGATCCTTGTGCGTCTCGAGAATGGGTGCCCTGCCTCTCGCCAGGACACGGACCCGCACGCCCCGCTGGGTCAACTCGTCGATCAAGTGAGAGCCGATGAACCCCGTTCCTCCCGTAACTACCGTGACGGGCTGCATCCTACCTCCGCCCGTCGAAACACCGCCACAACCTCCTCCGCAAAGCGCCGCGAAGAAAATAGCTCCTTCGCCCGCCGCCGTCCTCTCTCTCCAGTGACTTTGAGTTCCTCCCGCGAACGCCTCAGCACGTCCCGCAACCCTCGCGCCAACGCCTCGGGGTTCCGCGGTTCCACCAGCCAACCCCCTTCGCAATCTCCACCCAAGATCTCCCGAGGTCCGCCCTCATCCGCCGCAATCACCGGCACGCCA
>JADFPO010000120.1 GCA_022562295.1 Gemmatimonadota bacterium | reverse complement strand
AGCTGAATCTACTGAGGACTCGACCGGGTTTGCCGTATCGCGAAAACCATAGCCCAGAGCTCACAGCCCATAGCCCACAGCTCACCGCCAGCCCGGCCGAAATGCGTCCTGTACGTGCTGAATCCGGGGGGGACCCGACCGGGTCAGGGTCACACCGATCACGTCCATCTGGTACGTATACGCCTCCTGCCCATGCCGATCGACCCACGCATGAGCCACCTTGGTGATCTCACGACGTTTCAGGGCCGTCACTGCCTCCAGTGGACTCCCGAAGGCCGCCCCGAAACGGGTTTTCACCTCCACAAAGGCCACTGTAGACCCCCTTCGAGCCACGAGATCGATCTCTAGACGCCCCATTCGGAACCGATGGGCCAGAATGCGCCATCCACGGGCCAAAAGGTATTCCTGGGCGATTTCCTCGCCCTCGAGACCCATCCGGTGGCGAGGGTCGGTCCAGGTCGCTGGATCGGACTTGATGGGCATGGGCGGAAGGTAGGGCCCAGAGGTCCGGAAGCTGGTACCGGATTATTGCGGGACGGATCATGGTGTTGCACAATCGAAGACGGTCAAGGACGGTGTAGGGACCTTGGGTCGACAACGCGTCTTCGACCGTCTTTGTCCGTCCTAGACCGTCCTAACTTACTCACAATACTCGTCCAGCTGCTCCGCCCCTATCAGCACCTCCCTAGCCTTGGAGCCGTCGGCGGGGCCCAGTATGCCGGCGTCGTGCAACTGGTCGACTACGCGTGCGGCACGGCCGTAACCTATCCGGAGCTTGCGCTGCAGCAGCGACGTCGATCCTCCTCCGTTTTGCAGGCATACTTCGGCGGCTTCACGGAACACCGGATCGCGGTCACCCGGTGCTTCCTCTGGTCCCCCACCGTCTTCTTCCCGGGCCTCACGCGCCGCCACGACGGCCAGAATATCTTCCTGCTGGAACGCACCCTCCCCCCCCCGTCCCTTGTCCCGGCGCTCGCGGCGCTCCTGGTACCACTCCGTGATGCGCTCCGTCTCTTCCGTGCCGATGTAAGCCCCCTGCAACCGGACGGGCTCGCTCATCCCCGGCGGTAGAAACAGCATGTCTCCGTTCCCGAGTAACGTCTCGGCGCCGTTCTGATCCAGAATCGTGCGGCTATCGACCTTCGAGGCGACGCGAAACGCGATGCGGCTCGGAAAGTTGGCCTTGATGAGGCCGGTCACGACGTTTACGCTGGGCCGCTGGGTCGCCAAAACGAGGTGTATGCCGGTAGCCCGGGCCTTCTGAGCGAGAATCACAAGGGGCTTCTCGACCTCCGCCTGCACCGTCATCATGAGATCTGCCAGCTCCTCCACGATGACGACGATGAACGGTAGGGTGGAGCCGCTATAGGGAATCGTGGGCGACAGCTCGTCGTTGCCACTGTCTTGGTCCGCACCGTCGCCCCCCGTCTGCGCGGCGCCCTCGGGCCGTGGCATCACGACGCGTTTCCCCTCTTTCACCTTGCGGTTGAACTCGTGGAGGTTCCGCACGTTGTTGGCGTTGAAGAGTTCGTAGCGATCCTCCATCTCGTACATAGCCCATTTCAGAGCCCTGGCAGCATCCTTGTTGTTGGTCACGACTCGATGCCGCATGTGAGGGAGCGCGTTATAGACAGTCAACTCGACCATCTTGGGATCGATCATGATCATCTGCAACTGCCGGTCGTTGTACCGGTAGATCAGACTCGTAATGATCGTATTGATGCACACCGACTTCCCAGCCCCGGTGGCGCCCGCAATCAGCAGATGGGGCATCTTCGTGAGATCGGCTTGCACGGGATTTCCTTCGAGGTCTATGCCGAGCACGATGGGAAGACCGGGCCGATTCGGGTCCCACGCCGGTGGACGAAGCAATTCGCCGAGGGTGACCATGCGAGGCGTCGGATTGGGGACCTCGACTCCCACGTACGGTTTTCCCGGGATGGGGGCCACGATACGAATCGACTTGGCTTCCATCTTGAGGGCCAGATCGTCGGCCAGGGCGGCAATGCTCCCGACCTTCACCCCCGCCGCCGGGGCTACCTCAAACTGCGTGACAACCGGACCGGTGGAGCGGTGACGGCCCAGTTCCGCCTCAACCTTGAAGGTCCTGAGGGTTTCGATCAGAACGTGTCCCAACCGCTCCAGCTCCTCCTCATCTTCCATTGCGGTATCCGCCGGGGGCTCGTCGAGCAGATCCACCGGGAACGGCTTGATGGCGGCCTCGGTGATGAACGCCTGTTCCTCCGGCGCCGAATCGTTCCGCTCCGCGTTGGGGGAGGGGGGTGCGGGTTTGGATTCCCTGACAACGCGCGGAGTGGGCGCTCCGGACCGTTCTTCGACGGCGCGTTGCGGTTCTCCAAACTCCCGGATGTGGGGCGGGCCATTCTTCACGGCTCCCGGGGCTCGCCGTTGGATTCGCCGCAGCGGGTGCCAACCGAAGGTCGACAACGTGAGCACGGATACGCCGAGCGCGCCGACGATCACGGCGCCGGCCGTTCCCACAGCGCCAATCACCGTGACAGCGAGGAACGCCGGCGCCATTCCGACGAGTCTGTGCTTCAGCACCCACTGGTCGTAGCTCGGCGGCAGATCCGAGACGGCCTCGAGACCCACTGCAATGCCGATTCCGAAGGGCACCAGCACGACAAGTCCACCTCCCAGCACGGATACGCGCCACGTATCGACGCGAGCGAGCCAACCGAACCCGATCATGCCGACGGTGAGCAGAACCACGGGTATCAGAGCGGCGCCGAGTCCGAGCCCATACCAGAGGTATGACCCGACTGCGCCGCCGAGGGGACCGGTGATAGAGGTGGGAAGAAGAGAGAGGCCGAGAAAGACTCCTGCGGCCAGGAAGAGAATCGCTGTCAACTCACGCCGGCGTTCGGGCGTCAGGGTCACTTCACCTCCGAGAACGGGGGGCTATAGCTTCACCTGTCGTTCCGCGTATTGCGGAACGATGTCGAACTTGTCGATTTCGCTCGCCGCCACCACATCTCCTCCCATCCCGAGTTCCTTGAGCTTCCGCGCTACTGAGCTGGCGCTGAGCGCCACCTTCCACTTCTCCCCATAACGCCGTACTAGCTGCTGCGCCGCGATGGCGGCGTCGTTTATCTCGACTCCGCGCGCACGGCTGGGGAGGATCGCACGCGCGAATCTGCCGGCAACGTACGCATCCTCGAGCGCGAATCGTCGCTCGTTTCCTGCGCACAGGATAATCAATTCCCCGGTCTGTTCAAAGGCAGCGCGCGCAGCTGCGGCGGCGGCCGAGAAGTTTGTCCCGGCACCCACGAACACTGGGCCGCCGTGGTCCGTTGCGAGGAGCGCTTGCGTGCCGTTGGTCGTAGTGATGATGACCGTCATGCCATCGACCTTCTCGGAGGTCATTTCGAGCGGAGAGTTGCCGGCATCAAAGCCCTCAATGGGCCGGAAGCCCTGTTCGCCTACCAGCAGAAGTCCGTCCCGTTCCAGGTTTTTCGAGAGTCGGATGGCGTCGTCGGCCCCACTCGCCGGTAGGACTGCCCTGGCTCCATTACCGAGGGCCGCCACGATGGTGGTGCCGCCCCGAAGCACATCGACAACGAGGACCGGTCGTCCGGCTACGTCCTGTTGAGTGAGGCCCACCGGCGTAAAGTAGACGGAGAGTCTCATACCGCGGCCCCGGCCAGGTTCTGGTGGCGCTCCAAGAATTTCGTGTCGACGCACCCTGCCGCGAATTCGGGGTGGTGGATGACCTCACGCAGAAACGGGATCGTCGTGGTCACCCCTTCGATGATGAACGAATCCAGGGCCTGACTCATCTTGGCCAACGCTTCGTCTCGGTCGCGACCGAGTACGATGAGCTTCGCGATGAGCGAATCGTAATAGGGGGGAATCACACAACCCTGATAGATGTGCGTATCGACTCTCACGCCGGGACCACCGGGAGCGTGGAACGCGGTGATCGTTCCGGGACTCGGTTGAAAGTTCCGAGCCGGATCTTCGGCGTTTACCCGACACTCGATGGCATGCCCGCGGAGGCAATCTCCTCCAGCCAAGCTCACCGGCTCGCCCGCCGCCGTCCGGATTTGCTCTTTCACGAGGTCGTAGTTGGTCACCATCTCCGTTACCGGATGCTCCACCTGGATGCGGGTGTTCATCTCCATGAAGTAGAAGTCGCCGTTTTCTTCGAGCAGAAATTCCACGGTGCCCGCCCCGACATAGCCGATTTTTTTCGCTAGACTGACCGCCGCATCGCCCATTTCCGCCCTTCGGTCGGCACTCAAACCGGGGCTGGGTGCCTCTTCGATGAGCTTCTGATGACGTCGTTGAACGGAGCAGTCGCGCTCTCCCAGCTGCACGACATTTCCACTCCGATCTCCCATGACCTGGAACTCGACATGCCGCGGCCGCTCGAGGAATCGTTCGATATACACCTCCGCGCTCCCAAAGGCTGCGAGGGACTCATTGCGAGCGAGTTGAAAGGATTGCTCAAACCCTTCCTCGTCGCTCGCCACCCGCATCCCCTTGCCCCCCCCGCCGGCCGTCGCCTTGATGATCACTGGAAAGCCTATCTCCCCGGCGATCTTCAACGCGTCGGTGGGATCCTCGACCGTGCCTTCCGACCCTGGTATGACGGGCACTCCCAACTCGACCGCCAGTTTCCGGGCGGCGGCCTTGTCTCCCATGAGGCGGATCTGTTCGGGCGTCGGCCCCACGAACGCGATGTTCGACTCGACACACGCCTCGGCGAACTCGGCGCTCTCGGCGAGAAACCCGTATCCCGGATGGATCGCGTCGGCCCCGGTGATCTCGGCGGCCGCGATAATAGCGGGAATGCGCAGGTAGGAAAGACGGCTCGGCGGAGGGCCAATGCAGACGTCGTCATCCGCAAACCGGACGTGCAGGGACTCGCGGTCGGCCTCGCTGTACACTGCGACCGTTTCGATGCCCAATTCCCGGCAAGCGCGAATCACCCGCAGGGCGATCTCCCCACGGTTGGCTATGAGAACCTTCCTAAACATGCCCTAGGACGGCAACATGGTGCCGCCACCACCACCCATCTGGCTCGAGAATGACGTGTCCGATGTTCCCCCGATCCCGCTGATGCGAAGGGCAAACTCACTGGGCGTGGTGGAATAGAACAGTGCATCCTCGTAGCTGATTACGTCGTTCTGATACAACTCCATCAAAGATTGATCGAAGGCCTGCATCCCGTACTGCACCGACCCTTCTTTGATCAAATCGGGAATATTCAGGGAAGCTTCGGAATCGCGGATGTTGGCCTTGACAGCCGCCGTGTTGATCAGCACTTCGCACGCGGGCACGCGGCCTTTCCCATCCTTAGTGGGAACCAATCGAAGCGACACCACGGCGTTCAGCGAAGTGGACAGCAGGTTGCGGACGGCGTCGTGCTCGAATGGCGGGAAGAAGGAGATGACGCGGTTGATCGTTTGAGTCGCGTCCGTCGTATGGAGTGTAGAGAAAACCAGATGACCCGTGTCCGCCGCCTTCATGGCGGTCTCGAGCGTGGTCTTATCTCGAATCTCACCAATGAGAATGACATCCGGATCTTGACGCAACACGTGGCGTAACGCCGCCTCGAACGACAGGGTGTCCGTACCGACCTCACGTTGCGAGATGGTGGAGTTGATGTCTTTGTGCAAAAACTCGATCGGATCCTCAATGGTGATAATGTTCACGCGTCGATTGTGGTTGATGTGATTGATCATCGACGCGAGAGCCGTGGACTTGCCGGATCCAGTAATCCCGGTTACGAGAATCAAGCCTCGTGGCTTGAGGGCAAGGTCGTTCAGCACCGGCGGCAGGTTCAATTCCTCGGTGGTGTGAACCTGATAGGGGATGGCCCGGAGCACGAAACACAGCGTCCCGCGCTGCTGGAACACATTGGTTCGAAACCGACCCACGCCCGGCACGCCAATGGCGAAATCCGCCTCCTTCATCTCGGCGAACTCCTTCACCTGACGGGGCGTCATGATCTTTTCGGCGAGCGCCTTCAGCTGATCGGGCTTGACCGGGGGCGTATCGAGCTGCACCAGATCTCCCCGTACCCTAATCATCGGCGGCCGGCCGACCTTGATGTGGAGATCGGAACCCTCTTGCTCAACGAGGGCCTTGACCGAGGCCAGGAAGTCGAACGTGTTGCTCGCGGTTGCTTCAGCCATTGGGATTCACCCTGAAAAGGACTTGACCAAATTCGATAGGCTGGGCGTCCTCCACCGGAATTTCCGCCACCACGCCTGACACTTCTGATATCAACGGATTCATGATCTTCATCGCCTCGATGATGCACAGTGTCTTGCCGGGATCGATGCGACTCCCGACACGTACATACGGCTCGGTGCCGGGCTCGGGCTGTGCATAGAACGTTCCCACCATCGGAGACTTGATCTCCGTGAGGTCTGGTGGGGGCTCAACCGCCACCTCCCTGCTCCCCCCTTCCTCCCCCCTCTCTCCACCCTCCTCCCTCCCTCCTCCCTCGTCCCTCCTCCCCGGGGAGGGGGGAGCAGGGAGGTGGGAGGTGGAGGCGGGGTTGTGCCTCGACACCTTGATGGTCGTGGTCCACTTGCGAATCTCGATCGTGTCCGCCTCCGAGCGGTTCAGCAGATCGAGGAGCTTCTGCAGAAACTCGAGATCGATCATACGCGCGTCAGGTACTTGTGCTCGCGCCGATCCACCTTGAGCACGTCGCCTTGCTCCACGAACAGCGGGACTTGAACCACCGCACCGGTCTCGAGCTTGGCCGGTTTCGTTCCGCCCGACGCGGTGTCGCCGCGTAGACCCGGTTCTGTCTCCACCACCTTCAGTTCGACAAACTGCGGCAGCTCGAGCATGATCACCTTCTCACCGTGGACAAAGCCCTGGCACTCCATCCCCTCGAGGAGGTACTTGAGCTGATCCTCACCGATCATATCCCCCTCGACGGGAATGTCATCATAGGTTTCCATGTCCATGAAATGGTACAGCTGGCCGTCATTGTAGGAGTATTGAACGGGTCGCCGCTCCAGGCGAACTTCCTTCACACGCTCTCCGGCGTTCCAGGTCTTGTCGGTCACGGCGCCCGTTAGAACGTTCTTAAACTTGCTGCGCACGAACGCGCCGCCTTTGCCCGGTTTGACGTGCTGGAAATAGACTAGCTGGACCAGTTGCCCGTCAATTTCCAACACCATGCCGTTACGAAAGTCTGCGGTGGTTGCCATGGTTGTTTAGCTTGTTGGTCTTTCGGTCATTGTTCTGCTTCTTCCAGCCGGTTTAGATGGGGTCGGGTGTCAGGTTTCAGGTGTCAGGGTCAGCGGGTCACCATTCGCATCAAAACCCTGACACCCGACCCCCGACACCTGGCACCTGAAACTCTGACACCTATAAAATCTCCCTCAACTCCGTGTTCCCGTCCGACAGGACGACCGCTCCATCCACCGTCAGCTGCACGTCATCCTCAATTCGCACGCCACCCCAGTCCGGAAGATAGATCCCCGGTTCGACCGTCACGACGGCGTCCGCGGGTACCGGCTCGTTATTCGACGACCCGAGTCGCGGACCCTCGTGAACTTCCAACCCCAACCCGTGGCCCAACGAGTGTCCGAACGCGTCGCCAAAGCCACCGTCGTCGATCACCGTCCTGGCAAGCGCGTCGATTTCCCGCCCCGTCATTCCCGGCCGCATCCCGGCGATCGCCTGCGTCTGCGCCTCGCGCACGAGTTCATAAATGCCGCGCTGGCGCTCATCGGCTCGATCGCCCACCAGCACGGTTCGAGTGATGTCCGCGCAGTATCCATCTACCTGCGCCCCAAAGTCAAGCAGCAGCCATTCTCCCGATTGAACCGAACGATCGGTCGTATGTGCGTGCGGCAGCGCACTCCTCGGTCCTGACGCCACGATAGTCGGAAACGGGTGCCACTCGCTCCCTCGAACGCGAAGCTCCCGTTCGAGCAAGGCGGCAATGTCGATCTCCTTCTGTCCGACTCGAACAGTCGCCAGCACGGCCTCGAGGGCCTCGGACGCCAGCTCGGCGGCGGCCGATATGGCCGCCACCTCGGCAGACTCCTTGACGGCACGCAGATTCTCCACGACCTGCGTCGTCGGTTTGAACCTCATTCCGCCAGCGCCGTCTCGAGTCAATCGATCCGCTTCGCTGGCCGTTACCGATTCGGATTCGAAGCCGACGTCCGCGATCCCATCCATTTTCTGCAGCGCGCGCAACGCACCGCCCCACGGATCTCGAGCAACGATCTCCACGCGTACTGCCTCGCCGACCTCCTCCGCCGCCTGCGTCTTGTACCGAAAATCGGAAATCAGCAGGGTGTCCCGTCGACCGACCAACACGAGAGCGGCCGTGCCGGTGAAACCCGTGAGGTATCTGACGTTGGCCAGGTGGGTGACGATCAACACATCGAGACCCTCCTCCGCAATCGCTGAGCGAAGGCGATCGAGGCGCGCCCCCTGGGGGGCGAGGACGGGCAGGAGGGGGGGGTCAGGTTTCACGCAGTTTCAGATAGTTGACCAAGGCGTCGAACGCCAACACATACCCGTGGCTTCCGAAGCCTGCAACGATTCCAACCGCGAGATCAGCCAGGAGTGAACGTTGCCGATCCGGCTCGCGGGCAAAGATGTTGGACAGGTGCACCTCGACGAAGGGAATCTCCACCGCCAACCACGCATCTCGAATGGCCAGCGAAGTGTGAGTGAACGCCGCCGCATTCACGAGTGCGCCATCGGCTTCACCTCGCAATCCCTGCACCAGGTCGACGAATTCGCCCTCGTGGTTCGTTTGGTGCCACACCAAGCTCACATCAGCCGCGCTCGCCTTGGCCCGCACGGCCTGCTCGATATCCTGCAGGGAGTCGCGTCCGTACAAATGCGGCTCCCGAACCCCAAGCAGGTTGAGGTTCGGACCATTGAGAACGGCGACACGCACTAGGATTTTAGACCTTTGAGCCAGTCCTTGAAGTCTCGGTCCTCCCGCACATCGTCTGCCGGATCCGCGGCGGGCTCCGGCGTCTCGCCGGCCGGCGCCTGCGCTTGGCCGTCTCCAAAGAACTCGTCGAACGACATCTCGCCATCCTTTGCAGCGGGTTCCCCGTCGGGTTGCTCGGCATCCGGGGGAGGCGGGGACTGGGGGGACTGGGGGGACTGGGGGGACGGCGGGGACGTCGGGGACTGGCCGCCGGAGACATCCGGAGTCTCGTCGAACACCGCGGCGAGCGAGGGACTGTCGGCCGCCGGTTGCGTCGGCTCACCCGGCGCGTCGAGGTCCGCTGGTTCTGGAGCTTCGAAGGCGGCCTCGAGCGGCGAGGGTTCCTCGGGGGGCGTTGGCGCGGCGTCCGACGGTGAGGCCGCGCTCGATGAAGCATCACCCTCACCCGGGGAAGCCTGGTGGGACGGAGTTCCCACAGTGGCCGCCAGCACGCGGGTCACGAACGCACGAGCCGACAAACCTCCCGTCTCGCTCGCTGCAAACACTTGGACGGGAGTGCTCTCCGGCCTCTCCAGCGATGGTTCTCCCCCCACCCGCACCCCTGCCCCCTCGAGATCGGCCAGCTTGGCCTGAAGGCCCGTATCATCCGGACGCCGTTCGAGGAGCTGCTCATACACCGCCCGTGCCTCCGCGTACAATCCCTGGCTGACGTAAACGTCGGCCATCGTCTCGGTCACCACCGGTTCCGGTTCGCTTTCCGCTACAGCCGCGGGCACGGCTTCGGCCGGGCTGGCCTCCGGCACGGCCTCGGCACCGGGTTCGTCCGGAACGGTCTCCGGCGCGGCTTCGGCAGCAACGGCCTCCGGCGGCTCCATCTCGCCAACGTCCGACCCGGCGCTGGGTACATCGACCGGACTCTCTGCAGGCTCCGGGGCTGCGGCCTCGGAGGTTACCTCTGCGGCAGCCGCAGGCTCCACTTCGTCTGCCATAGAAGCGGGGGCGGCGGAGGCGGCGGGCGGCCGACTCCGGCTCGGCCGCATCTCCCCCCCCAACCCCTGCCGATTCGGTCGCCGCCAGATCGGCTGACGGCGGCTCCACGGGTGCGTCCCCCCCCTCCCCACCGCCCCCCGCACCCCCAGGGGCCGCAACCGCCTCACCAGCCGCCTCGCTGCTAGGGTCCGCGGGAATCGTCTCGAGCACGGAGACCTCTTCATGCGACCCCGCCGGAACCGCCGGCTCGTCTTCCTCCGCCGGCGCGGTGTCG
>JADFPO010000119.1 GCA_022562295.1 Gemmatimonadota bacterium | reverse complement strand
GCGAGGGCGGGGAAACGGTCCACCGCTTGGGTCATCGCCGCGCGTCCCCTGGATTGAAATCCGGGCTCGGCCGCTACGCGCCACGTCCTGAAGGACGACGGATGGCGTCTTTCAAGACCCGGACCACCACATTCATGCGGTGGTGCCGAGCCGGCGCTTCAGCGCACGGAACGGCTGAGAGCCGCGGCTCGGCTGGTCTGTCGCTGATAGCGACTGTTAGCTGACAGCTGAAAGCTGATAGCTGACACCTGTTCCGCGAGGGCCGTGGTGAGGCGATCGAGACTATTGCTCAGTCGCATATTCCATAATTCGTCCTCAATCGCCTACTCTGAAATCAACAGCGTCTCTTCGTCCTGCGGGTCCAGAGGCTCCAGGCCGAGGCGTTCCAGCTCGCGATTCACCGCCGCGAGATCCGTGGCCCACACCTCCTCCAGGCGGTCGGTGTAACCCCGCAGCCTGTCTACCATGATCTGGAAGATCTCTTCCATGTTGTTGCCGGGCCGGCCGTCGCCGCGCTCGGACATGGACATGAGGTTTGCCAGGCGGTTGTTCACCTTGATGGGGAAGTTCAGCGGATCTTGATTGCTCCGGTTCCGCACCTGGTAGATGTTGGCCTCCACCTCGGATGCGTTCGTGTCCAGCCTCTCGGCGGCGTCTGCCAGGCGCGCGTCGTCAGATTGCTCCAGCCGGTCCTCGAGTTGGATCTTCACCCGCCGGATGGAGATGACCGCCAGGTTGGCCTCGTTCACCTTGTCTCGAATCCGCCGGCCGAACGCGTACTGAGCCTGCAGATCGGCGTCGGTGACGTCGGTGATCCACGGGTGACGTCGGACCTCGACCTCCGTGGTCTCCGTGCGGCCGTCGGCGGTGAGGCGAACCGTGTACCGGCCTGGCGGCACGACGGGCGCCATGGTCCGCACACCCCAGAGAATCATGCCGGGGAAGGTCACCGCCGGGTTGGTGCGCAGATCCCACTGGACGAAATTCATACCGGGCTCGACAGGCATGGCCGGGCCGGCCCAGCGGTCCCGCTCCTCCGTGGAGTCGGCAGCCGGCTCATAGGTCCGGAGCACCTCGCCGCTGGCGTCCAGGATCTCCAGCTTCGCCTCTTCGGGTGCTTCGGCGAGCCACCACGACAGCGTCACGCCGTTAGCCGAGCGGTAGGCGACGGCAGGATCGAACAGGATGGCGTCCTCCGCCGTCATGTTCGGAGTGGCTTGCCGCAGGGGCGCCATGTTGTCCAGCACCCAAAACCCTCGCCCGTGGGCCGTGATCACCAACTCGTTTTCTTCCACGATGAGGTCGACGATCGGGAGATCCGGCAATTTGGGGTTGAGTTCCTGCCAGTTGGCGCCGTCGTCGTAGGAGATGTAGACACCGTGCTGGGTAGCGGCGTACAGCAGCCCCTCACGGTTCGGGTCTTCACGCACGGCGTGGACATACGCGTCTTCCCGAATACCGCCCACGATCTTGGTCCAACTCTGGCCGTAGTCGTCGGTCTTCCAGATGTAAGGTGAGAAGTCATCCAGCAGCGGGCGGCGCACGGAGATGTACGCTTTGCCAGCATGAAAGGCCGACGCGTCGATCTGGCTCACGCGGCCAAAGTCGGGCATGTCGGTCGGTGTGACGTTGGTCCATGCTTCGCCACCGTTGCGTGTCACGTGAACCAGGCCGTCGTCGGACCCTGTCCAGATGACACCGATGTCCACCTTGCCCGGTCCCACCGAGAAGATGGTGGCGTAGACCTCGGGACCGTTCATGTCCCCGGTGATGGGTCCTCCGGAATGTCCCAGGGTGCTGGGGTCGGCTCGGGTGAGGTCGCCACTCAAGACATCCCAGGTGCGCGCGCCGTCGGTGGTCCGCCACAGCCGATTCGACGACGTGTACATCGTGTTGGGATCCAGCGTCGAGAAGATGATGGGGAACGTCCACTGCCACCGCTCCACCATGTCGTTGGCGGGTTCGCCGGAATAGAACCATGGATACGGACTGACCTCCCGGGAGGTGCCGAGGCTCCGGTTGAACTTGTCGACGTATCGGCCGTTGTTCGTCCCCGAGTAGAAGATGTTCAGGTCCTTGGGATCCGGCGCGATGTACCCCGGCTCCCCACCGCCCGCGCGGTACGCCACGTTCATCGAACCCTCGGTGTCGGTCCTGGGGGGGCGGCCGCGCCTGAACCCGCCGCCTCCGCCGAAACCGAACCGGCTGGCGTTCCAAGTCGACGGCAGGCACAGCGTGCTGTTGTCCTGCTGCGAGCCGCAGACATGGAAGGGAACGTGCGCGGTGGTGACGACGTGGTAGAACTGCGACGTGGAGTATTCCTGGTCGGTCCAGCTTTCACCCGTGTTGACACTCACCGCGCCACCGCCGTCGTTGCCAACGAGCAGGTGCGTCGGGTCGTCGGGATCGATCCAGAAGTCGTGGAAGTCGCCGTGGGTGCCGTTGTTGATGACCTCGAGGCTGTCGCCACCGTTGGTGGAGCGGAACACGGATGTATTCTGCAGGTAGACGACGTCCTCGTCCTGGTGATCGGCGAAGACGTGGGTGTAATAGAAGGCGCGCTGCCGGATCCGGCGCTCGTCGTTGACCAGCTCCCACGTGGCGCCGGCATCATCGCTCTTGAAGAGTCCGCCGTTGTCGTTCTCGAACAGGGCGTACACCCGGTTGGAGTTGGCGCTGGACACGGCCAGGCCGATGCGACCCACCAACCCTTCCTGGGGCATACCCGGATTCCGGGTGATCTCCGTCCACGTCTCGCCACCGTCGGTGCTCTTGAACATGCCGCTTCCGGGACCACCGGAAGACATCGTGTACTCCTTGCGGTAGGCCTCCCACAGAGACGCATAGATCACGTTGGGGTTGTTGCGGTCGATGGCGATGTCGATGGCCCCGGTCTCGTCGTTCCGGTACAGGACCCGATTCCACGTGTCGCCACCGTCGGTGCTCTTGAAGACCCCACGCTCCTCGCTGGGCGCGCCGTATTTCCCGAACGACGCCACAAAGATGATGTCGGGGTTGGTGGGGTGGATGCGGATCTTGGAGATGCCGTGGGATTGGTAGAAGCCCACGTGCTCCCACGTCTCGCCGCCGTCCCGGCTCCGGTACACGCCGTCCCCCGGCATGATGTTGCCCCGGATGCACGTCTCACCCGTTCCGATGAAGATCAGGTCGGGGTCCGTCTCGCTCACGGCGACTGCGCCGACCGAGGCCGAGGTGATCTGGTAGTCCGTGACCGGCGCCCAGTTCTCCCCACCATCCGTGGTCTTCCACAGCCCACCACCGACGGCGCCGAAATAACCCTCTTCGGGCCGGCCTCTCACACCGGTCACGGCGATGGAGCGGCCTCCCCGGTCGGGACCCAGGTTGCGCCACCGGTAACCGGCGAGGAATGTCGAGTCGAGCACCACTGCCGCGGACGGTTGAGCGCGGACGGTGGGGACGGCGACGGAGAGGGCGCCCAGGACGATCAGGGGTGCCGAGAGCGATAGGAAAAGGCGTTTGGCGTACATGGTTTTGTCTCGATTGCTTGTGAAGTGAAGAGATAATGTTCTCTCTTTTGACCGGCGTCAAACCCCTTGGGTCGGCCAGGTCGACCAAAATGCCCAGTTGCCGCCGTTCGGTACCCACCATTATGGTTAGTGCATGAACTTATTCACCCAGGATCTTCGCTACGCCCTGCGGGGCTTCGTCCAGCGGCCAGGATACACCGCGGTGCTGGTGTTGACGCTCGCCCTCGGCATCGGCAGCAACGTCGCCATCTTCAGCGTGGCCAACGCCGTGCTATTCCGACCGTTGCCGTTCGAGGATCCCGAGCGATTGGTGCTGGTGTGGAATCGGTTGGCGAACTCGAACGTGGACCGCGCGCTCGTGTCCGGTCCCGACTTCGTCGATTACCAGCAGCAGACCACCCTGTTCGAGGGTTTTGCCGGCGCCGCAGCGCTCCCCGGCACCCTCACCGGGGATGGGCGTGCCGACCAGGTGCTGGTGGCGTGGACCACGGTGAATTTCCAGAAGGTCTTGGGCGTTGCACCGATGATCGGCCGCCATTTCGAGGAGGCCGATGCGCCGCCCATCGATCCGGCGTCGTTCGCTGACCCCAACGCCACGTTTCCCCCTGGCGCGCTGATCTTGAGTCATGGGTTGTGGCAGCGGCGTTTCGGCAGCGATCCCAACGTGCTCGGCATGAGCCTTCAGGTGGATGGGCAGGAATGCATCATCGTGGGGGTGATGCCTCGCGACTTCCGCATCTACCTGCCCCCCGACGCCGGCATGCCCACGGACATCGATGTGTGGCGCGCCGCGCCCGAGAACATGACGACGTTCGCCGATCGGGCCACGGCGTTCTTCACGGTGGTGGGCCGCCTGAAGTCGGGTGTGACGCTGGCGCAGGGCCAGGCGGAGATGGACCGGTTGGCCACGACGTTGCGGGACCAGTACCAGTTCCACGCACGATCCGGCATGCACATCACGGTCAACTCCATGCACGAAGACATCGTGGCCCACGTGCGGCCACTCCTGCTGGCCGTGGTGGCTGCCGCCGGATTCGTCTTGCTCATCGCGTGCGCCAACGTGGCCAATCTGCTGTTGGTGCGGGCGGCGTCCCGGGAACGGGAGATCGCGGTGCGGGCAGCCCTCGGTGGAGGCCGTGGTCGGATCATCAGACAGATGTTGACCGAGAGCGCCGTCTTTTCGATTGCAGGTGGAACACTGGGTCTCGTGCTGGCCTGGTGGGGAAACCGGGCTTTGGTGACGATGCGCCCCGAAAACCTGCCGCGTCTCGAGACTATCGGCATCGATGGTACCGTGCTGGCGTTTACGGCGGGAGCCACGGTCCTGGCGGCGGTGCTCTTCGGCATGGCGCCGGCCCTCAAGGCGGCCAGCCCCGACCTGGCCAATGCCCTGCGAGATCGCAGCAGCGACGCCGGCGGGACACGTGGCAACAAGATCCGCACGATATTGGTCGTGACGGAGGTCGCCCTGTCCCTCGTGCTACTCGTGGGTGCGGGGCTCATGCTGCGGAGCTTCTCCAACATACGGCAAGTCGAGCCCGGATTTGATGCGGAGAACGTGCTCACCTTTGCGGTTCCGCTGCCGTTCTTCAAATATCGCACTCCCAATGGCCGGGTGGAGTTCTACGAACGGTTATACCAGCGCATCGAGGGGTTGCCGGGTGTCCAACGCGTGGGCGCCGTGGTGCCGTTGCCCTTGGCGGGTGGAGACCAGTACCTGGTCTATTCATATGGGACGAGTGATGCCACGGAGGAACAGTGGACCCAGACCAAGGCCGACTACAAGGCGGTGTTACCCGGGTACCTCGAGGCCATAGGCGCCCGAATGGTGTCCGGTCGCCCCTTGTCGCGGGCGGACAACCAAATCGACGCTCGCCGGGTGGTCGTGATCGACGAAAAGTTGGCCCAGCGGGCGTGGCCCAATGAAGAGGCTGTCGGGAAGCAACTCGACGTGGCGGTCTTCGTGTTTGATGAGACGGGCATGAGAACCGAGCGGGTGCCCGCGGAGGTGGTGGGCGTGGTCGGCAACATTCGCGCCGAGTCGTTGACTGAAGATGGTCGGGAGGCGGTATACTTTCCCTTCCGATGGTTTCCGTTCTTTCCGCTCACCCTGACGGTCCGCGTGGCCGGGGATCCTTTGGCATTGGCCGCGCCCATCCGGCGGGAGATCGAGGTGCTGGATCCGGAGGTTCCCATGGCAGACATCCGCGTCATGAAGGATTACGTCACTGAGGCCGTCGCCTCCACGCGATTCACGTTGACGCTCATCAGCCTCTTTGCGGGCATCGCGTTGCTGCTGGCGTCCATCGGACTGTACGGCGTGATCTCCTATTCGGTACGGCAGCGCACCAGGGAGATCGGCGTCCGCATGGCCTTCGGCGCCGACGAGAAGAGCATCGTGCGCCTGGTGGTGGGGCGGGGCATGACTCTGGGGTTGGCCGGCGTGGGTGTCGGGATCGTGGCGGCGTTCGCGTTGACCCGCACCGTGTCGAGTCTCTTCTACGGTGTGTCGGCCGTCGATCCGGTCACGTTCGTGGGCATCCCGTTGGTGCTCGTGGCGGTCACGGTCGTCGCCAGCTACGTGCCGGCGCGGCGCGCGATGCGGGTGGATCCGGTGGAGGCATTGCGCGACGAGTAGGTGGTTGGGCTATGGGCTCTATGGGCCTTGAGCCATGAGCTTTGAGCTATGGGCTTCCTCGCTCGATCGTACGTGTACGTGTGGCCTTCGTTCAGTTGGACCAACTCTGTAATAGGTACCCCCGCTTGGGATTCAAGTCTTGAGACGGCGAGGAGCGCCACCCGTTTTCAAGGCACGGCTCATGATCGCGTTTGCGGCGTTCGGCGTTGGGTTGGCGCTGGAACTCTGCCGACACGAAGTTGTGGTAACGGTACAGTCTCCCATTTTTTGTCGAGGTTTCGCCCTATCTGTCCGCCAACAGCAGCTCCAACAGCTGCTCCTACCCAGTAGGAGATGAATCCTGAAATGCTAAGGTCTTGACCGCTTTTTCCTGCGATAGTTATTCCGAAAGCACCACCACCCAAAAACCCTATAAGAGTAAAGAGTAGAGGGCGAAAAGTTTTCTTTTGACTACGACTTTCCAAAAGATTCACAGAAGCAAGAGAGATTGCCACTGAGCCATCCTGCCCCTTGGGGTGAAGTAGCAGCGTATCGGTCTCCAATGATATGAAAAACCCCGTGATTCGATTGTCAAAAACCGAGGGAGCAGAAATACGAATTAGCATACCCGGGGTGAGCGTTGTTACATCTTGAGCAGCGAGATTATTGAAAAGAGTGGTAACAAGAATAATGAGAATGGTTAGTAATGATGTGATTGCCTTGTTCATGGTAAAGTTCCGTTAGAGAAAGCCGTCGGCCTCACCCGAGTCGTGGAGCGCAAGGTTATGAGGGTGATGAAGCTTGACGGCGAACCAACCGCCAACAACACCAACCCCGAGAATGGCACGCTCAAGCCTTCGCACCCTCGAGCCGCTCGAGCGCGGTCGATAGCTGCGACAAGTACTCCCGAAGGTCTTCCTCGGTGGCGACTAGACGAAGGATCTCGCGGACCTTCTGCTTGGGGCGGGCTAGCTCATCCGCGATGTCCGCCATGATCGCCTTCCGCATCTCGCGGTCTTGACTGGTGTGCAGGGACTCTGCCGTTACCGTAGCATGCTCCTGACGTGAGCTGGTCTGGACGACTGAGTACAGCGCGAGACTCAAAGGGGACAGCCATCGATCGTGCAGCGAGTGATCGGGCTCTTTGGCGTATTGGCGCCCGCACCGTGGGCATGAGTAGAACGTGATCCGCGGCGATGAGGGCTTCCGCCCTCAAGGCTCGCCCCGCTCTCGGTGGATATCGGGAGTAATGTGCCACTCCAGATTGTTTGGCGGCGTCACTGTAAGCTCTTCCGGTCTAGGCAGCGCCCTCAGTTGTGGGGTGAAATCGTACGGAATTACTGATGGACGAGTAGTGCCTCCTCGGTTGACATATTCCCATACTATCTCGCCATCAGGTTTAACCTGAAAGAGCCTGCCCGTGTTGTCCTCGGCTATGTATGTATTGCCATTGGGAAGCCGCTTCTGGGTTCCCATGGTCTTACTGAAGAACTTTATGTTTGCATAACCCTCTGTTTCATATATCCAGACGATCTCCTGAGTTATCGGATCCAGCTCTACGATGAAGGTCTGACCGGTATGGGCTCTATGCCTGGTGAAGAGACCGTTGTCGAACAGAATGATATTGCCGGCCCCGGGAAGTCCCTTCTCAATCATTTCCGCCTCGTGGGCATGGGCCATGCCACCCTTATAGTTATGCGTACCTTCCCAGACGATCTCCTTGGTCTCTTTGTCGATGATGTATACGGTGTTGATGTTTCTCGCGTTGAGCAAAATGTTGCCTGGCCTGAACCGCTCGTCACCAGCATCGTACCATTTGTTCTCGGGCAGAGGGGCAACCGAGTTGACATGCAGCCAATCGCCTTCTGGAGTAGCTGGTGAGAACAGATTCAGATCAAGATGGTTATGCGCGTGCCACTCCCAGACAACTTCTCCTTCCAGGTTCACTTCGTACAGATCGGCGCCCAATTGTGTTTCTTCACTACCTCTGTATCTAGGTCCCCACCAAGGTGCTATCTCAACATCTTTCACCTGTCGTTGAAATTCTTCAGGTATCGGTTCGTGGGCGATGAGCAGTCGGTTGTTGTTGGGCAAGACGCGCAAATCGTTGACAGAACCTATGCCTTCATGGGTCCATACCACGTTGCCATCCCAATCGTATTCATAGATCGTCTTGTTGGGGCCAACGTAAACCAGGTTGCCACTGGGAAGCAGCCTGCTACGCTTGTTGAAATAGGGAACTACCTCCCAGCTATGTACCACATTGCCATTCATGTCGATGAGGCGAACGTCGCCGGGACTTGACTCTTCGCCCTCTGCCCTGACCCTTGCACTCGGATGATTGCCAACCGCACTGTGGTCTGATATCAGGATATAGCTACTGTAGGCCTCAGCAGGATCGTAGATCGTAGTACCCGTTGGAAACACAGTCTGAGCGAGAGCCGGATGGGTCATTGTAGCCAATGCAAGCAACCCGGCCGAGATAGATACGGTTTGTTTTCTGATGTGCATCATTCACTCCCTAAGAATCGTGAACACCCTGACAGACAAATATCCCCTACGCGGAGTCTTCAAACCCTGTAGTCGCGGACATCGCCGCCTAGGATAGGATTCGGAGCGCCAACCGGCGAGACCGATGCGTTCGTCGCTCTGCGCAGCGGTTGAGCGCGAATGAGCTAACCCCAACCACCACATGGGTGTCGCCCAAGAAGTTGGGGCCGCCTGAGTCACCAAAGCAAGCCCCACCATAGAGTGGTTGTTTGCCAACCACCCCCGTCTACAAGATGCTTTGTGGTTTCAACGCCGGCGCAAGAAGAGCCCCGCACGTCACTGGGACGCTCGGGGCTTTCTCATCCCCCTGGCTGGACGCCTCCGGTACCAAGGGCGATATTTGAGGTAACGGAAAGGAATTCCTATCCTGAATGGGGCGAGGTATCGCAAAATGCCTCCGGCTCCAAGCTGCTCCGGTCGGTTCCGCGTTCGACGCACGGAACAGCGAACGAGCGCCCGACCTTGTCAAAACCGAATGCCGATCACACGTGGCCAGCACAACGAGAGGAACAACCGATGGCACTGAGAATCAACGACACCGCACCGGACTTCACGGCCGAATCGACCCAAGGCACCATCAATTTCCACGAATGGATCGGTGACGGCTGGGCCATTCTCTGCTCACATCCGAAGGACTTCACCCCGGTCTGCACCACCGAGCTGGGCTTATTGGCGGGTCTGCAGCCGGAGTTCAGCAAGCGCAACTGCAAGATCATCGGCATCAGCGTCGACGGCGTGAGCGACCACGAAGCATGGTCCAAGGACATCGAGGCGTCGCAGGGGCACGCGGTGAACTATCCGCTGATCGGCGACCCCGAATTGAAGATCGTCAAGCAATACGACATGCTGCCGGCCGAGGCGGGGGACACCAGCGAGGGTCGAACCCCGGCTGACAACGCGACCGCCCGGTCGGTATTCGTCATCGGCCCGGACAAGAAGATCAAGGCGACCATCACCTACCCGATGAGCACCGGCCGGAACTTCGACGAGATCCTGCGGCTGCTGGACTCCTGTCAGCTCACCGCCTCGAAGAAGGTGGCGACGCCTGTCAACTGGAAGCAGGGCGACGACGTGATCATCCTGCCGTCGGTGTCGGATGAGGCAGCCAAGGCGACGTATCCCGATGGCTGGCAACAGCCGCTGCCCTACATTCGGATCGTGCCGCAGCCGAAGTAAGAGACGGACGAGCCGCGGGGTGGTCCTGCCACCCCGTGGTGGCGTTCGGTCGCGCTAGAATTTCACCGACGCCCCGAAGCCGAACCTGCCGTCACGCCGCGGCCCTAGGCCCACACGAAGTGGGTCGAGCGGCATTTCCTGCCAGCAGTGGTCTTGCTCGATGCGCCGTAAGTACCCCCTACACGGTGCCCCCAGCCACCGGGAGCCGTGGAGCGCGTTCTCCACTTGGAGGTGAATATGACGAGAGATCTCAGATTTCGGGCCGTGCTCGCAGCTGGGCTGCTGCTCGTCGTCGGCGCGACGACGGCCAGCAGTCAGCGGATTGTGAACATCTTCGACGCTCTCTTGGGAGAAACTGGAGAGC